>QMPP01000009.1 GCA_003650425.1 Bacteroidota bacterium
AATTGCCGAAGAGATGCTGACGGATCTTGACAAAGAGACTGTTGATTTTCAAAATAACTTCGACGACAGTTTGCAGGAGCCAACCGTGCTGCCTACCCAAATACCAAACTTGCTGATTAATGGTGCTTCGGGTATAGCAGTAGGTATGGCTACTAACATTGCTCCACACAATCTAACGGAAGTTATTAATGGAATTATTGCCTACATCGACAACAATGATATTACTATCCCGGAATTGATGCAATATATCACCGCACCCGATTTTCCTACCGGAGCCATTATCTATGGCTATGAAGGAGTTAAGTCTGCTTTCGAAACGGGTAGGGGACGCGTGATGATGCGCGCTGAAATTCAAACGGAAGAGTTGCATTCAGGTCGTGAACGGCTTATTGTTACCTCGCTGCCATACCAGGTTAACAAAGCAGAAATGATTCGTAAAACGGCCGATCTGATCAACGAGAAAAAAATCGATGGTATTAGCGATATCCGCGACGAATCTGACAGGAACGGAATGCGCGTTGTGTACGAGCTAAAACGCGATGCCCTTTCAAGCATTGTTATTAACAAGCTCTACAAAATGACTGCCCTCCAAAGCTCCTTTAGTGTTAACAACATTGCTTTGGTAAATGGCAAGCCCGAAATGCTTAACCTTAAAGATTTAATTCATTATTTTGTTGAACATCGCCACGAGGTAGTTGTCCGCAGAACGGAGTATAACCTTCGTGAAGCGGAAAAGAAAGCTCACATACTTACCGGTTTGCTTATTGCGCTCGATAATTTAGATGAAGTGATTGCGTTAATCCGTGCATCAAAAACGCCGGAAGATGCCCGAAACGGTCTGATGGAACGTTTTAACCTTTCTGAAATTCAGGCCAGAGCCATCCTTGATATGCGTTTGCAGAAGTTAACAGGACTGGAACGTGATAAAATAAAAGTTGAGTACGAAGAGTTGATGAAATTTATCGAAAGTCTGAAAGAGATTCTTGCCAATGTTGACATGCGGATGGAAATTATCAAAGGAGAGCTCCTACGCATTAAAGAAAAGTATGGCGACGAACGTCGCTCAACCATTGTTTATAGTGCCGAAGATATCAAAATGGAAGATGTTGTCCCTGACGAACCCGTGGTGGTAACCATCTCACGGATGGGTTACATTAAACGCACTCCGCTTACCGAGTTTCGTGTACAAAACAGGGGAGGCCGTGGCTCGAGAGGCAGTATCACGAGAGATGAGGATTTTCTGGAACACTTGTTTGTAGCTACCAACCATAACTACATGCTGTTCTTTACCGAAAAGGGGAAAGTTTACTGGCTTAGGGTTTTCGAAATTCCGGAAGGTGCTAAAGCTTCAAAAGGAAGAGCCATCCAAAATATCATACAAATTGACCCTGATGATACGGTTAAAGCCTATATTAATGTAAAAGACTTAACCAACGAAGAGTACAGAAAAAGCCACTATATTATTATGGCTTCTAAGTTTGGTATTATAAAGAAAACCACTTTAGAAGCTTATTCACATCCGAGGACTAACGGAATTAATGCCATTACTATAAAAGAAGGTGATGAACTGCTGGAGGCAAAAATGACCAATGGTAACAGCGAAATTTTGCTGGCTGCCAAATCGGGCAGAGCCATACGATTTCCGGAAGTGAAAGTCAGACCAATGGGCAGAACTGCAGCAGGCGTGAGAGGTATTCGTTTGGCCTCCGAAAAGGATGAAGTAATAGGCATGATTTGTATGGATGATCCTGATATGAATGTTTTGGTTGTATCAGAAAAAGGATATGGTAAACAATCGAAACTAAATGATTACCGAATTACAAACCGGGGAGGAAAAGGAGTGAAGACCCTCAATATTTCAGAAAAAACGGGCAACCTAATTGCCATTAAGGGGGTAACCGAAAAAGATGACCTGATGATTATTAACAAATCGGGAATTACCATCAGAATGTCAGTTAGCGATTTAAGGGTAATGGGTAGAGCCACTCAGGGTGTACGCCTTATTAAACTCCAAGAACACGATGAAATTGCTGCTGTTGCCAAAGTTGAATTAACCAAAGAAGAACAAAATTTATTAAAAGAAAAAGATAATAATTCTGAAATAGGAAATAATAGTACAGATACAGAGAACGTTAGCGACGATAATTAGAAATAGTATAAACAATTTCCTTCTTCGGCCTGATGTTTGATATTAAATATATTTGCACCTTAAAATTTTAACATTATGAGAAAAATAGTTGTAACATTATTGGTTTCATTAATTGTAACCACAGGAATATACGCTCAAAAATCAAAACGTACTAGTGCGTATAATTATAATAAGGAGTTTGACAATAAAATTGAGATGTACAAACTCAAAAAAGATCAAAAAAATTTGGAAGAGGCTAAGGATGCTCTCAAACTCGCCAAAGAAAATATTGATCCCACCATTACGAACGAAAAAACCATGAACGATGCCAAAACATGGTTGTACCGCGGCATTATATATTATAACGATGCCCGATTACCCATTGACCTTGACACGCTTGGTAAGATTAATGCCGAATCTGCCATAACCTCCTTTGAGTCGTTAAAAAAAGCCAAAGAACTTGATGTAAAAAAACGGTATAAAACCGATATAGATTTGAATTTGCAAAATCTGTACAACCTCTTTTTCAGTCAGGGAGCTATTGGTTTTAACGAAAAAGACTACGCGCTGGCAAAATCTGATTTGAAAGCTGCCTTTGATATTCAGCAGCTTAAAGGTACTTTTGATACCACTGCCGCTTTTTATGTAGGTCTGGTTAGTTTTATGGACAAAGATGCCGACAACACCATCGATTATATGAAAAAATGTGATGAAGTAAACTTTAAAGATCCACGAATATATATTTACTGGAATAGGGCGTTAAAAATGAAAGGCGACACAGCTGCTGCTATTCAAGTGGTTCAGAAAGCACGCGAAAAATATCCTGAAGAACTACAGATTTTATTAGAAGAAGCACAAATTTATCTTGAAAAAGGTGAAAATGAAAAACTTAAAAACAGTCTGCTTAAAGCTGTAGAAAAAGATTCGAACAATGCGAACTTGTGGTTTTTGTTGGGTAAAACTTATGATGACGACGGCGATAAGGTTAATGCAGAAAAGTATTATACAAAGGCTACCGAAGTCAATCCAAACTTTTTTGAAGCCTTCTATAATATTGGTGCTATTTATAATAATAAAGCCTCCGAGTTAATGAAAGAAGCCAACGACTTGCCATTGGAAGAAACAGCCAAATACGATAAACTTATTAATGAAGCCAACGGATATCTGAGCCAGGCCGTTCCATGGCTGGAGAAAGCATTGAAAATTAAACCTGATGACACCTATACTTTACACGCGTTAAAAGAAGCTTATACCAAATTAAAACTTTACGACAAAGCCAAAGCCTTGGGAAATTAAGCAATGTTAAATAGTATTTCAGAGAGGGAGGCGCTAAATGGTCTCCCTTTCTTTTATATTGTCTATTTAACATAATATTAATTATAGGGCTTAATAATGTTTTTATATTATTGTATCTTTGCGTTACTTTTAAGTTTGCTAATCCAATGGAAGATATATTAACTTACATAATTATTTTTGGCCTTTTAATCCTTTTTGCGATTGTGTTTTTATCCAAAAATGAAAAGAAAAAGGAATTTTTATTAACAAAAAAAGACTACTCCTTTGGCAGCCTTAAGGTTTTAATCGAGAAACAGGGAAAAGAAATACGGTTTCTCATAATAGAAACCTTGTTGAATACGCCAAACCAATATCCACCGTTAACCCTTTCAGTAGAAGCCGTTTTAAAAGATCGTTCTACTTTGCTTATCGAGCTATCTAACGAATTATTTACTTCTTCCGAAGCCTATAGGTATAAAGTGGATTATAATGAGCTTTATAAGTTAATAACTACACGCTGCAATCGTTTGCAACATTTTAGATTAGTAGCTACCTTTACCGACAATAAAAAATTGAAGTCCGGTATTTTGGCTTTTAATAAAAAATGGAATATTATTACACCCGATACAGGTACATACAATTAATATAGGGAATTATTTTCCAAATACGGGAAATTTAGTCAAATTTTAGATTTTTGCATCTACTTAAATATTAACGTTTTATATTTTTTATTCGCAATTGGATTAATATTTGATAAATTGTTTTATTCAAGGTAATTTTCTTGAGGAATACAAGCACATGAAATACATTTTACATTCCAAAACTAAAAGCAAAGCAGAAGTTAGTAATAGCGAACTATTGAAAAGCTACCGGGAACTTTCGGAAGAGTATAACAAGCTTAAGGAAAAGAACAAAGAACTTGAGGAAGCCTATCGCAACACAATTAATGTAAACACACAACTTTCAGGTAACATTAGTCATGAGATAAAAACTCCATTTTACGGCATTTTAAACTCCGTATCTCTCTTAAAAGATAGCGACAACTTAGATAGTGAAGATCAATACAACATAAATGTTATCGAACAAAACAGCCAATACTTAATCACTACCTTAAACGATTTGCTTGACTTTTATAGTCTTGAAAATAACACCATTAAACTCAACACTGTAAACTTTAATTTAAAATCGGAATTAGCCCCGTTGCTCAACTTTTACAAAACCAAAGCTGAGGAAAAAGAACTGGAATTTGTTATTAAATATGGTCACAACATTCCAAAGTATTTAAAAGGTGATCCGGTTAGAATAAAACAAGTAGTGCATCAACTGCTTTCAAACGCTTTAAAATATACTGACAAAGGGAGAATCAGTATTACCATCAACGGATACAACCTGGACTATAAAACGTTTGATATTGACATTGTTGTGGCTGACACCGGTAAGGGTATCGACGAAATTCAAAAAGAGAAAATATGGCACATGTTTTCTTTTAACAGAACCGACACCTCTTTAAATGTTGGAATTGGTATTGGTTTGTCGTTAGCCAAAGAACTTATTGATTTAATGAAAGGAAGAATTGTTGTTGATTCAAAAATAGACATTGGCACTACTTTTTCAGCAACCATCCCGCTCGAACTTGGCGTTTCCGATAACAAAGAGTTATATAAAAATATTCTCTTGGTTGAAGATAACATCATCAATCAAAAACTTACCAAGGCCATTCTGGATAGGCAGGGCTTTAATGTTGACTCCGCTTCTAATGGAAAAATAGGTGTTGATAAATACCGTCAAAACAATTATGATTTGGTGTTAATGGACATTCAAATGCCAATTATGGACGGGTACGAATCATCCAGACTGATTAGAGAATATGAAAAAATCAACCCCTTAAAAAAACCAGCCACCATTATTGCTGTTTCAGCTAATTCCGATAAAAATAATCTACGCAAACTTAACGAGGCTGGTATTGATTTTTTTATCAACAAACCATTTAACATCGACAAATTTTCAGTACTACTTAGTAACTTAGACCCCTCTAAGTAATTCACCTCCCCTATTCTATTAGCAACTTTTTGAGCATTATCAGCCATTACTACTAATTTCTTTCCCTTTATTCGCAGCTATTTCAATAATAATGGTTATTTTTGTTCTCAATGTGATACCCTATAGGAAATAAATATATGAAAAGAACCATTCTTGTTATTGATGATGAACAGAGCATCAGAATGCTTTTAGAAAACTTTTTGGGAAAAGAGTTTGAGATAGTTACTAAAAATGACGGCCTTGAAGGAATTAAATTTCTGGAAGAAGGAAACCTCCCCGATTTAATTGTTGCCGATATCCAGATGCCCAACATGGATGGCTACGAGTTTTTGGAAAACGCCAAGGCCAGTGGTTTTTTTAATCACATTCCAGTCATCATGCTATCCGGCAACGAGAGTAGTAAGGAGCGCATTAAAAGCTTACGTCTTGGTGCCGACGATTATATGGTGAAGCCCTTTAATCCCGAGGAACTCTATCTTCGTATAAAAAACATTCTGGCACGTATTTCATAATCATTTCATTTTAAAGCTATGGCAATAAATTTACTGTACATCGGTAGTTGGCCTGATTTAGTAAACGATCTGAAAAGCAGAGAAGACCTCTTTACGGTTACTACCGTTGAAAATGGTGTTCAAACACAAAACCTCTTGTTGAAAAAAGGAGAACAATTTGACGCAATCTTGAGTGAAGCAGTTCTCCCTGGCATGAATGGGTTGTCCATAGCCAAAATGGTAAAAAGTTACAAAGGGTACTCAAAAACTCCTTTTATTATTTTTTCTCTGGATAAAGATTTTGGCCTTTTCAAAAAGCTTTTAAAATCCAAGGGAATTGTTGATGACTATTATGTAGCACCTGTTGATGTTGAAAAACTGTACAAACGGTTCACTTTTTTAAAAGATTATTACGAAAAGCATATTAATAAAGTAAGTGTTGAAGGTGCTTTTCAGCGTTATAAAATCCCTTTTATTAAAAGAACGTTTGATATTATTGTTTCTCTCACGGCTATTCTACTACTTTCGCCTATTTTTATTTTAGTTGCCGCTGCCATTCGTTTGGAATCAAAAGGGCAGATTATTTACAAATCAAAAAGAGTTGGTACCGGCTATAAAATATTTTATTTTTATAAATTTAGATCGATGTATTCGGGTGCCGATGCCAAGCTGAAGGATTTGGAACATCTTAATAAATACAATGTAGCCAAAAAAGAAGCTGCTGAAAAGGAATCGGAGTCGTTTGTATTAAATACCGATTGCCCTAAGTGTAAAAAGTTGCCCGAAGGACAGCACTGCTCTCCCCTACTCTTTATTGATGGAAAATACATTTGTGAATATTGGTACAAAGAGCAAAAGAAAAACATGGGTGGCGCCACCTTTATTAAAATAAAAGATGATCCGAGAATTACAAAAGTTGGAAAATTGATAAGAAACACCAGTATCGACGAACTGCCTCAGCTTTTTAACGTGCTAAAAGGTGATATGTCAATTGTAGGTAACCGCCCTCTCCCACTCTATGAAGCTGAGTTGTTAACGTCAGACGACTGGAGCGCAAGGTTTATGGGGCCGGCAGGGATTACCGGTTTATGGCAGGTTGAATTACGTAGTAAAAAGGGCGAAATGTCAGAGGAAGAGAGGAAATCGCTTGATAATGAATATTCAAAGAACTATTCATTTTGGGGCGATATAAAATTAATTTTTCGGACTATCCCTGCACTTTTTCAAAAGGAAAGCGTTTAATTATTGTTAATTAACCTTGTTGGTAAGTGAATAATAAAATAATCGCTCATGTTCGGTATTCAATTAAAAAAAATAGTAGCTTGCAATTTTGTAATGGTAATGTGTTGAAACAGAAATGAAGAGAAAAGACTACTCAAATATAATGTTTACAAAGTTTAATTTATCACTCCTTACAGGTCTGATATTTTTTATTACTTTCAATTCCTATATTGTTGAAGCACAAGGGAGCGCAAATAGCAGACTTATTATCGACAGTACCAAATTATTTAATCCGCTGGTAGATGATATAAGGCAAAAAATTCCCCCGTTGCGAGTACTGATTGATTCTGCCTCACACAATTCACCTAGTTTACAGTACGAAGATTTAAAGGCTCAATACTACTATTACGAACAACTCTCAGCCCAAAGAGCCTGGCTGGAGCACTTCAGCCTTAACTTCGATGCCAACTTCGGCAACTGGGATTTTTGGGATAAAGATGAAATTAATAAGGTAGATCGGTATTACTGGTCAGGTTCCATACGCGACAACTATGCCGTGGGGTTTTATATTCGTTTTCCACTAGCCACGCTGGTTGATAGAAGGAATAGAATAAATAAACAGAAAAAGTGGCAGGAAATATCATTAACTCAAAAGGAGATTAACAAACGTTTTTTGGTTAAAGAGGTTATCAGAATATATAACGACATGGTTCAGTATCAGAAGTATATTAGAATTTACGAAGATTATGAAAACTTTACCATGATGCAGATGCAGATGGCACAAAACGAGTTTTTGAATGGTGAGATTACTGCCGCTGAATATGCTCGTTTAAAAGAGATACAAACAAGAGGTTCCGTTAACTTTCAGCAGGCCGTTTCGGAGTTTAACAAAAACTACCAAATGCTTGAGGTTGCTACCGGTATGAAGTTTAACCTTATTAATGTGTTGAGATAATTTAAGTAAATGGATATAGGTCATTTTATACAACTCTTTAAAAGAAATTTGCTACTGTTTATTGTGGTACCACTTTTAATGGCTATTGTTGTGTTTTATTTTACCAGAAACCAACCCAAAGCCTATGAGTCGGAAACCATTATCTATACCGGTATCACCACGGGGTATTCTATTGAATCAACTTCGCAACGGCCTACTGACTTTTTTAGTGTTAGTGCGCAATTCGACAATCTTCTTAATTTGCTTAAATCTCGTCAAACTATTGTAGAAACCTCCATTCGTTTATTGGCTCAGGATTTATGTTTGGAAAAACCAATTCCTCAATATATTTCTGTTCATAATTACAATCAACTCCAGTCGTTTACGCCAAAGTATGTAAAGGACATGGTTGTAAAAAACAACAAAACCGGAATTCAACGCGAAAGAGAAGAAGAGGTACGAAAACTTCAAAAAGAGATACATTCACTAGAAAGAGAAATCTCAAAAAAGAAAAATAAAGTTATTACTGAATCACCTCAAGGCGAAACGGCCAAATCCGGTCATGCCACACAAGGTATTTCAAAAGAGTACGGTTCAACTCTTGATAAAAGCCCTGAATATATTTACCATGTAATGACTCCGGGCGAAAACTTATCGCAAGTGGCATCGCAATATGGACTTTCTGTGGGTGAACTTCTTGATATGAATAACCTGTCTAACCCAAATAGCGTTTCGTCGGGGCAATCCATCATTGTTAAAAAGTTGAGCGGCACCAGCAGCCCTTTGTACCACACGGTTAAACAAGGAGAAACGCTCTACTCAATAGCTAAAAAATATGGCGTTAACATTACTAAACTTCGTGAGCTAAACAACCTGACAAACAGATCACTTACTCCCGGGCAACATATCTTAGTTGACCATGGAACTACAGCCACTTCAGGAAATTATTATACAGGAAGCAAAAAAGAGGTGCTTTCTGATGGCAACTCGGTAAATGGGTCGGTACCCCTTCAAAGTAATTCAAATTTGGGAGATAAAGGTGTATATGACGAACTTCCTAATGTTCCACCTGCTACTTCTAATGTCGATAATTACAAGGTACTTGCAAAAGATTACTTTGTAAGCGACCCTATCGTGCCTCCCGGTGTAAAACAATCGGACTATGAGAAAACGGTAAAAAATCTAACTAATTTTTACTCCTCTAGTGATACCAACTTTATTTATGGGTTGCTTCACTATGGTGCGAATAACCATTACAGTATTCGCTCGATAAGTGAAATCCAAATTTACCGAATCAACAATTCTGACCTTGTAAGGCTGGTTTTCCATTCGGATGACCCCGGCATTTGCATGCAGACCTTGAAAATACTTTCTCAAGTATTTATGAAAGACTATAAGCTGCTTCGTGAAAATGAAACTGATTTGGTTGTGAGATATTTTGAAGAGCAGGTACGATTAGCAGATGCCCGGTTACAAAAAGCCGAAGATCGCCTGTTGCAGTTCAACAAGAAAAACAACATCATTAACTACTACGAGCAAAGTAAAGCCATTGCAGCGCAAAAGGAAGATTTGGAAGTAGCTTACCAAAATGAACAAATCAGATTGTCAGGATCAGGTGCTTCACTAAATGAAATTGAAACACACCTTACCGCACGCGACAGTCTCTACCTGAAAAGCGATGAAGTTAATCAGCTGAAAAAAGAATTGTCAGAGGTTACCACTAAAATTATTTCAAACGCACCAACAGCTGATTACGACGAACGAACAGCCAACGCTATTGCTAAACTACAGACAAGACAAACAGCACTTCGTAATAAAATTAAACTTTACGTTGATCAGCTTTATCTTTACTCGCACTCAACACAAGGTTTACCCATTGCCAACATGCTTAACGAATGGCTGAAAAATACCATTGATTATGTTGAAGCCAAAGCTGCGTTAGTGGTGTTAGCCCGGCGTAAAATGGATTTTGTCAGAACCTATCAAAAATATGCTCCTTTGGGAGCCATGCTAAAGCGTATCGAACGTGAAATTAAGGTTACCGAGCAATCGTATCTTGAGTTGTTGCATAGTCTTAACCAGGCTAAAATGAAACAACAAAATTTGGAAATGGCCACCAATATAAAAATTGTTGACCCACCCTTTTTCCCAATTTCAGCTATTCCTTCCAAAACCAAGGTGTTGGTTGTGGCGGCCTTTCTGTTTGGCTTTATTTTAATCGCTTTTATCATTCTGGCTTTAGAATACTTTGACAGTTCGATGAAAAACCCCAGCCGGGTTATTAAAGAAACGGAGATGGAACTTGCCGGAGCTTATCCTATTTTGAATACAGGCAGTAGCACGCCCGAATTAAATACCTTTGCCCGGCGACTTATCGACATGATTATTCAAAACCTTAAAATGGGGTTGAGTAAAGTTGAAAAAGAACCTAAAATCGTTTTACTGCTAAGCACACAAAAAGAGACCGGAAAATCGCTGTTAGGACATAAAATTGTAAACCGGTTGCGCGAGATTGGCGACACGGTGTTATACCTCAATTATCGTTTTGATGATGAAGCAACCGATGAAGATTACAACTTCTCATATACTTATACAGTAAAAGATAACTTTATTGATATTAAGGATTTTAGTGAACTCATTGGAGAAAAAGCTTTAAGAAATTCCAACGGGAAATACAGCTATATTTTCGTTGAGATACCTTCCATTATCTATCACTCTTACCCCATTAACCTGTTACAGCAAGTTGACTTTGCATTTTATGTTTTGCAAGCCAACAGCCAAATGACCAAAGCCGATAAAAGAGCTATTAAAACCTTTAGAGAAATTTGTCCCGTTAAACCACAAGTTATTTTGAACAAGGTTGAATTGTATGCGCTGGAAGAACTGTTGTCAACCATACCGAAAAAACGTCATAACACTTATATTATCAAAATTAAGCAAGTAATTAAATACCCGTTAAAGTACAAATTTTCGTTTAAAAAAGAGGCATAGATTCCATGATTTCATTAGCTAAAATACTGAAAAGCAACAATGTGCTTTCATTAGCTAATAATGGATTAATAGCCGTATTTGGGCTGCTTGGATTTATGATATTGGTACGCAGCCTGCCTACCATGGATTATGGTGCCTGGGTTCTTTTTCTTACCGCATCCAATTTTTTAGATATGCTGCGGTTTGGCATTACCCGTACGGCCATTGTTCGGTTTTTATCCGGTGCTGATGATGAAGAGGGTAAACGGCTAATTGGCTCAAATTATGTAATTAATTTGATTTCCACCACCCTGCTTGCGGTAATTACCTATGTTGTATATTTCTTAGCTAAAGATAGTATTGATAATTCGGGTTACTATCTTTTTTTCCAATGGTTCCCGATAGTGGCCTTTGTAACCCTCCCGTTTAACAACGCTTTTACCGTTTTACAAGCCAAACTCAGGTTCGACCTTATCTTATTACTTCGAATGATTACAGTAGGTGGCTTCATGATTTTTCTACTGGTAAACATGCTTTTCTTTAAGTCGGATTTGGTGGTAATCATGATTGCCTATGTAATTATCAACGCGATATCCTCCATTTTTGCATCCCTGCTAAATTGGGATGGTATTAAGTATGTTTTTAAAGCCACGAGAAAAGAAAGCAAGGTAATACTGGATTTTGGAAAGTACACCACCGGAACATTGATTGGCAGCAACCTGCTTAAAAGTGCCGACACATTTATTATCGGGTTGAGTCCCTTTTTAGGCACGGTGGGAGTTGCCTTTTATAGTATTCCGATGAAGCTAACGGAGATCATTGAAATACCCTTACGCAGTTTTGCCATGACCGCTTTTCCTGAAATGTCGAAAGCCAGTATTGAGGGAAGAATTGAAGATGTTAAAAGGTCGTATTACCGAAATTCGGGTGGTTTAACCCTTTTGATTGTACCTGTCATGATTTTCTCTTTCTTTTTTGCCGAAGACTTTGTAACGCTGATTGGAGGCGAACAGTACGCCATTACAGCCAACATCTTTCGTATATTTTGTGTTTACGGAATGCTGTTACCCCTCGACCGGTTTACCGGTGTGGCCCTTGATGCCGTTAACCGACCCAAACAAAACTTTATCAAAGTGCTTTATATGGCAGCAGCTAACTTAATTGGCGACAGCCTCGTTGTATTTGGGCTTTATTACTTTGTGGCCATCTTTACCTCTTTTAAACTCGTTTCTTATGGTGTTACAGATCCTTCGTCCTTCTGGCATTCGATGGTTACTTACTCTACTTTAACCTCACTTGAGCTGGTAGCCATCGTTACTATCTCTTTTACATTATTAGGAATATTTCTGGGATTCAAATACTTAGATGAAGCATTAGAACTTAAACCCAAAAAAATATTTAGTGAAGGTCTTTTGTTTATCAAAGATTTCTATTTAAAGCTAAAAAATCGTTAAATTTAGCATCTGAATTAATTAAACAATTTTAGCGTGAAGTTTCAATCCATCATCGATTCATTTAAAACAAAAACCGGTGCTGCTAAGCTACAGCATCCTTTGATGTTTTTGGCTATTTTACTGATGACGTTTCTGTTGGGTATCATCATTGCTAAAGGGGGCATGAAAGTGGCCGTAGCGCTAATTGTTGCCTTACCGGTAATTTATTTTCTTAACCGATTGTTCAACTATCCTGTTATTGGCATCTTTACCCTGATGATATTGGGTTTTACCGCCATTGGCCTTACCCGGTACATCAGAGGTGTTCCGTTAGGATTATCCATTGATGGTATTTTGGTTATGACCTATGTAGCATTATTTTTTAACCAGTTTAATCAGGGTATCCGCTGGAGAGAGATTAACAGAGATCTTACCTACCTAATGCTTTTATGGTTTGCCTACGCTTTATTGGAACTGGTTAACCCTTTGGCACTGAGCAGAACAGCATGGTTTTACGCCATGCGTGGTATGTCGCTTTATCCCCTGCTTGTAATCCCACTTGCATTCATTCTATTTAACCGGCTTCGATACCTCTATATTTTCTTGTATGTATGGGGCATTTTTACGATTTTGGCTACTCTGAACGGACTAAAGCAGTATTATATTGGTGTTGACTCGGCCGAGCAGTTGTGGCTCGATATGGGCGGCGCTGTTACACACATAATTTTTGGAGAACTTCGTGTGTTTTCATTCTTTTCTGATGCCGGTCAATTTGGTGCTTCGCAAGCTGCGGCAGGAATAGTGGGACTTCTGGTTGCCTCGGCAATAAAGGGAAAGTGGAATAAGATTTTCTTTATTGTTGTGTCACTATTGGGTTTTTGGGGTATGTTCCTTTCAGGAACACGAGGGGCTATGATTGTTCCAATGCTCGGTGGCGTTGTATATATTATCCTTCGTAAAAATGTAAAAGTCATTGTCATAGGGGGCTTCTTATTAGCACTTACCTACGTGTTTTTCACTTACACCAATATAGGGGAAGGAAACTCCCAAATTCGACGTATGAGAACAGCTTTCCGACCAAAGGAAGATGCCTCCTATCTGGTACGACTTGAAAACCGAAGAATATTGAAAGCCTATCTCGCCGACAAACCGTTTGGTGGAGGTATTGGTGCTGCCGGTGACTGGGGTAGGCGATTTTCACCGCAGGGATTTCTTGCCAACGTAGCTACCGACTCCTGGTATGTTCAGATTTGGGCTGAACAAGGCAGAGTTGGACTAATTCTTCACCTCTTTATTCTCTCGTACATTATGTTCAAGAGTTTCTTTTATTTACTTTTTGTCGTTAAAAACGAAGAACTTATTGGTGTACTTGGTGCCTTGCTGGCAGGGTTTGTTGGAATCATGGGTGCTAGTTATGGTAACGGGGTATTAGGTCAGATGCCAACAGGTATTTTAATTTATTTAAGCTGGGCTTTCCTGTTTATGGCACCCCAGCTCGATAGAGAATATACTGACTTATTGTTAAAAGGATTCAATCCCTGGTCGCTAAAAGTTAAAGATTAACATCGGAATAAAAAACAACAATATGAAATCAGATAAAAGTGCATTTCCTTTGGTCTCGATGGTTACGGTAAATTATAACCAGTCGGCTGTTACTTGCGAGTTTTTAGACTCCATCAAAAAGATTTCATATCCCAACATCGAAATTTTTGTTGTTGACAATGCCTCTCCTAACGATAATCCGGATATCATCAAGGAGAAATATCCCTATATTCACTATCTCAAAACAGAAAAAAATCTTGGTTTTGCCGGCGGTAACAATGTTGCCTTACCTTACTGTAAAGGTAAATACGTGTTGTTTATAAATAATGATACCGAGGTGGAACCGGGATTTTTAGAACCTATGGTTGAACTGCTCGAGAGCGACAAAACCATCGGAATGGTAAGTCCCAAAATTCACTACTTTCACACACCCAATACGTTTCAATTTGCAGGCTTCACCCCCATTAACCCGATAACTATCCGCAATTTTGCCATTGGGTTTGGAGAAATCGACAAAGGTCAATATGATATCACCTGCGAAACGGGTTCCATTTTTGGCGCCGCCATGTTGGTGCCCTATCGGATAATTGAAGAGGTGGGCATGATGACTGAAGTATTTTTTCTGTACTACGAAGAACACGACTGGGCTGAACACATTAATAAGGCAGGCTACAAAATTTATTACGAGGGAAAATCGCTGGTGCTGCATAAAGAGGCCATTTCCACGGTAAAGGATAGCCCTTTTCAAATTTTTTACCTGAACCGCGGAAGAATTCTCTATGCCCGCCGAAACTCTAAAGGATTGAACAAACTGCTTAGCTTTTTGTATATGAACCTGTTGGCTATTCCCAAAACAGCAGTTACTTATGCCCTCAAGGGAAGGCTCAACTTATCGCGTGCCGTTTGCAAAGCGGGTTGCTGGCACTTTACCCATCACAAAAATCTGTTTTCGCTACCTAAACTTAAAAAAAATTAAAATATGAATACTTTATTTTACATTCTTTCCATTATCGAAGGTTTCTTTTATCTCTACTTTTTATTGGCAACCTTATACATCTTTATTTACGGTATTTCCGGTCTTTTTTACCGGCAAAAACATACTGCGTCTGTTACCAAGCAACGGAAATTTGCTGTACTGATACCGGGATACAAAGAGGATGAGGTAATTATTCATGTTGCCGAAGAAGCCATCAAGCAGGATTACCCTAACGATAAATATGAAGTAATTGTTATTGCCGACTCTTTTAAAAAGTCAACGTTGGAGGCACTACACAAACTCCCCATTACAGTAGTGGAAGTTGTATTTGAGGTGAGTAAAAAGTCGAAAGCACTCAATAAATGCATGAAGGATATCGGTAATGATTACGATATAGCTTTTATACTGGATGCCGATAATGTAATGAAGCCGGATGTGCTAACAAAAATCAACGAAGTTTTCGACCGTGGATTTGTTGCGGTACAAGGTCATCGCACGGCAAAAAATTTAAACACCAGCGTGGCGATATTAGATGCTATGAGCGAAGAAATCAACAACCACATTTTCAGAAAAGGACATCGGGTACTGGGAATGTCTTCGGCATTGATTGGATCGGGTATGGGACTTGATTATCATCTTTTTAAATCAACCATGGCCACCGTTGATTCGGTGGGTGAAGATAAAGAGGTAGAACTGAAGATTATTAAGAATGGTGTTAAAATTGAATATGTTAACGATGCCCTCATTTTTGATGAAAAAACCCAAAAATCAGCTGTATTTGTAAATCAGCGCCGACGTTGGATTGCAGCACAGCTGAGCTATTTTAAAGAATATTTTTTCGATGGGTTAAAACAATTGATACTAAATGGTAACATCGACTATTTTGATAAAGTGCTTCAAATGGTGCAGCCGCCACGGATATTACTGGTGGGTATTTTGTTTATTATCACAGTTGTTTTATGGTTGTTTGAGGTTATTGCCCCCCAACTGACCTCTGACCTCTATTATTTCAACCATCAATATTGGGGATTTCTTTTCGCAGCCACCACCTTTACCCTAATCATTTCTATTCCCCGAAGGTTTTACAACAAAAAAACCTTGAAAGCGCTGTTGTATATTCCTACAGGGTTTGTTTTAATGCTTCTTAGTTTATTAAAAATAAAGGGAGCCAGTAAAAAATTTATTCATACCACGCACTCTCATACCGATAACATAAAACATGACTAACCTCTTGTTAATTAAACATGAACAGCAATTTTAACAGATATCCTTTGGTTTCTATCATTACGGTAAACTACAACCAGGCAAGAGTTACTTGCGAGCTGTTGGAATCGTTGAAAAAAATTTCATACCCTAATATTGAAGTAATTGTTGTGGACAACCATTCGGTTGAAGATGATCCATCTATTATTAAAAAGGAGCATCCACAAATTAAGTTTATCGAAAATCCTATTAATTACGGGTTTGCTGCCGGTAACAACTTTGGTATCATGGCTGCCAAAGGCGATTATGTTTTGTTGCTCAACAATGATATTGAAGTTCCAAAACATTTTTTAGAGCCTTTGGTCGAGCTACTGGAAAGCAACCAGAAAATTGGTGCTATAAGCCCGAAAATAAAATATTTCTACCGCTCCGACACCATTCAATATGCAGGCTACACCCCTATTAACCCGGTAACGATGCGGAATTCTGCTTTCGGATACATGGAAAAAGATACTGGAAAATACGACGATGTCAGAGAGACGGCCTATGGCCATGGCGCAGCTTTGATGGTTCCCATGAGGGTAATCAAAAAGGTTGGTTTAATGTCGTACACTTTTTTCCTCTATTACGAAGAAGCCGATTGGTGTGCACGCATTATTAACGCCGGATACAAGATATATTACTCCGGAAAATCGTACGTGTTGCATAAAGAATCGGTGTCAACAGGTAAACTAAGTGCCTTAAAAACATACTACCTGAATAGAAACCGACTGGTGTTTATGCGCCGGAATTACGAGGGAAAAAATTTCTACCTTGGCATTTTTTACCAGCTCTTTGTCTCCATTCCAAAAAATGCTTTTAAGTTTTTATTAAAAGGTAAGGTGTCTATTTTTACCGCTTATTATAAAGCCATCATTTGGAATATAAACCATCTTTACGATGATGAAATCCACGAGAACCCCATGCTGTGATGAATATATTTGTTGACATATTGGAAATCACTCAACTTGCATTTTACCTGTACATTGCGAGCAGTGTATTGGTGTTGTTTGCATTTTCGTTTGCAAGCCTCTTTCCATATAAGCCAAAGCTTACCAATGATGGTGTTTTCAGAAAAGTAGCCATCATCATTCCGGCTTATAGCGAAGACAATGTGATACTGGAAGTGGTTAAAAGTGCCCGGCAACAACACTACCCGAAAGATAAGTTTGATATTGTGGTTGTTGCCGATCATTTTTTACCTGAAACTTTACAAGAGCTCTCGAAATACGATATCATTCTGTTGGCTAAAGATTTTGAAATCAGTACTAAATCCAGAGCCATCAACTACGCTTTTGAGCATTTGCATCAGCCATACGATATTGCCGTAATTTTAGATGCTGATAACATCATGGGGTATGATTTTCTAATCACTATCAACCATTCTTTTGCTTCGGGGTACAAAGTGGTTCAGGGACATCGTACAGCAAAAAATCTGAATACCAGATTTGCCCTGCTCGACTCCATCAGCGAGGAGATAAACAACAGCATATTCCGGAAAGGGTTTCGTAACCTGAATTTTTCATCGGCACTTATCGGTTCGGCCATGGCCTTTGATTTTACCATGTTCAAAAAAATGATGAAAGAAGTTGAAGTGGTAGGAGGCTTTGATAAAGAGATTGAAATGCGTCTTTCAAAGCGACGTATTAAAGTGGAGTACCTTCCCAACACCTACGTTTACGACGAAAAGGTACAAAATGCAGAAGTCTTTACCCGTCAAAGGCGTCGGTGGCTCTCGGCTCAAATTCATTTTTTTGGCAGGAACTTCTTTCCTTCAATAAAAAGTCTCTTTACCGAAGGGAACATAGAGTACTTTGTCCGTGCCATGATTTACGTTCAGCTACCGAGAGTATTACTGCTGGCAGTATTGGTTCTGATGATTCCTGTTTCGCTATTGGTTAACAATATTGAATGGACAATCGCGTGGACATCTGCCTTAATATTCATTATTTTTGTTTTTGCATTTGCCATCCCGCGTAAATTTTATAACTTTAGCTTTTTAAAAGCGGTAGTAACATTACCATTGGGTATTTTTATGATGATGATTTCCCTCTTCAGTTATAGAAAAGGCAATAAGAAGTTTATTCATACAAAACATACCTACAACGCTTTCCAAATTAAGAAACATAAACACCATTAACATGAAAATTGCCATCGAAGGTCAGCGTTTGCAGCGCGAAAAAAAACACGGAATGGACATGGTCGCTTTGGAGCTGATCAACTACATTCAAAAGCTGGACAAAGAGAATGAATACGTGGTATTTGTAAAGCCCGATGTTGACAAAACAGTTTTGAAAGATACCGAAAATGTAAAAATTGTTGAGCTTGATGGAGGTCCCTACCCGATATGGGAGCAATCAGCCCTGCCCAAGGCTGCCAAAAAAGAAGGCTGCCATCTATTGCATTGCACCAGTAACACGGCTCCCATCAACCCTGGTATGCCCTTGGTAGTTACCTTGCACGATATTATTTACATGGAAAGCCATCCGCTGTTGAAAAAGTCGGGCACTTGGTATCAAAAGTTTGGCAACATGTATCGCCGGTTTGTGGTTCCGCGTGTTATTAAAAAGAGTGATAAAATTATTACTGTTTCCAAGTTTGAGAAAAACAGAATCAAGGAGTTTTTTCATTTTCCTGAAAACGACAATCGTCTTGTGGCTGTTTACAACGGGGTGAGCGAACATTTTCGGAAAATTAACGATCAGAAAGAGCTCGATAGGGTAAAAAAACTGTACAACCTTCCTGATAAGTTCCTGTTCTTCCTGGGCAACACCGACCCGAAAAAAAACACACCCGGTACCCTAAAAGCCTTTTCCGATTATTTATTACAAACCAACGATGAGGATATGTATCTCGTAATGTTGGATTATGAAGAAAATGAACTTAAAAAGGTTTTGGCCGACATTGGCGATCCATCCTTAATTGAACGCATTCATTTAACAGGTTATGTTATCAACACCGACCTGCCGGCCATTTATAATCAGTGTCAGATATTTCTGTACCCCTCTCTCCGCGAAAGCTTTGGCATTCCCATGCTGGAAGCTATGCGATGCGGCGTAGCAGTAATTACTTCCAATACCTCCTCCATGCCCGAAATTACAGGCGGCGAAGCTGCCTATATTGTCGATCCATTTAAACCTGAAGAGATTACCGAAGGTATTATTCGTTTGATGAAAGATGAAACCCTTCGTAACGATCTCATTGAAAAAGGATTTAAACAGTCGCAAAAATTTTCGTGGGAAAACATGGCCAAAGATGTATTGGGATTGTACGAAGAAGTTTACAAAAATCACTATCGTTAAAATTTTAAGTTATGATTAAAAACAGAGACATCATTGTAGTTGGCTTACAAGCACTCGATAGCCGTATTGGCAGCAACTGTATCAACCTGGCTTACGAATTTTCTAAACATAACAGGGTGCTTTATGTGAATTACCCGCTCGACAGGCTTACACTCATCAGAGAAAAAGATGACCCGCTGATTCAGAAACGAATTAAAATTATGAAGGGTAAGGAACCCAATCTGGTTAAGATAAACGATACCATGTGGAATCTATATCCCAACACCAAGTTGGAATCTATCAGCCAACTGCCCATGAACTGGCTGTTTGATGTTTTAAATAAGATTAACAACAAGCGGTTTGCACGAGAAATAAAAAAAGCAATTACCGAACTGAACTTTAAAGATATTATCATTTTTAATGATAGTGACATGTTCAGAAGCTTTTACCTGCCGGAGCTTATTAAACCGAAAACTTATGTTTATTACACGCGCGATAACATGATTGCCGTTGACTTTTGGAAAAAACAAGGCATCCGTATTGAAGCCCAACACATGGCTAAAGCCGATTTGGTAGTGGCTAATTCAACCTACCTCGCCGAGCTTGCGAGCAAGTTTAACAAGCATTCCTATTACGTCGGACAGGGTTGCGATGTGTCGTTGTTCGATAAAAAACTGATTAAGGAAATTCCCAAGGATATTGCCCCCATCAAAAAACCCATTATTGGGTATATTGGCGCTTTATTGACCTTGCGTCTTGATTTAGAGGTAATTATTCACATTGCGCAAGCACGACCTGACTGGAGTGTGGTTTTAGTTGGCCCCGAGGACGACGAGTTCAAAAACAGCACATTACATAATCTTGAAAACGTCTATTTTCTCGGTAGCAAAAAAATGGAAGAGCTTCCCTCCTACCTCTATGCATTTGATGTGGCTATTAATCCGCAAAAGTTAAACGAGGTAACGATTGGCAACTATCCCCGTAAAATTGATGAATACCTTGCTATGGGGAAACCCACGGTTCAAACCAAAACCAAAGCCATGCAGGTATTTGAAGGCTATGTTTATCTCGCCGAAACAAAAGAAGAGTACGTAACACTCATCGATCAGGCTTTAAAGGAGAACACCCCCGAAAAAGAAGCCGAGCGTGAAAAACTGGCCAGAAGCCACACATGGGAGAACAATGTGAAGGAGATTTACGATAAAATTGAGATGATTGAAAAGTTAAACTATAAATAAAATCGTTATGGGGCTAAAGGAAAAATTAAAATCAAATCCGAAGCTAAAAAAATTGGCTTTATGGATGCTGATGCCCAAAAATCAGGCAAGGCCACGGTTGTGGGTAAAATGGTTTGTCAACCCTTTAAAGCATCACAAAGGCAAAGGATCGCTTGTCAGGCGACGCACTCGCATGGATGTGATGCCTTTTAACAACTTTTCCATTGGCACCAATTCAACCATCGAGGACTTTAGCACGGTAAACAACGGGGTTGGCGATGTCTATATTGGCGACCGAACACGCATTGGGCTGGGAAACACACTAATAGGCCCGGTGAAAATAGGAAATGATGTTATGTTTGCACAAAACGTAGTACTGTCGGGATTGAATCACGGGTACACTGACATTAACACTCCTATTAGCGACCAACAAGTTGAAACCAAGCCTATTGTTATAGAAGACGAAGTGTGGATTGGCGCCAATGCCGTGGTTACCGCTGGCGTAACCGTTGGCAAGCATTCAATCGTTGCTGCCGGGTGTGTGGTGGTAAAAGAGGTACCCCCTTATACAATTGTAGGTGGAAACCCGGCTAAACCGCTAAAGCATTATAACTTTGACACCAAAGCGTGGGAACGGATTAAAAAATAGAATCAATATTTTGAAAGATTAATAATGGGAAAGATAATCACTTTTTGGCGATACTCGAAGGACTTTATCAAACATGGCGAGTTTCACTATTTACTGTCATCGATAAAATACATGCTTACCGGGAAACCCACGCAACATGCCGCACTTTATACAAGTTCGCTGGGTAAATTCGTGGTGCGAGTAGGTACATTGGATTTTCAATTTGCAAACTATGCCTATGAGTGGGGCGTTAAAAAGTATGTTTACAAGCATCTTGATCATTACAACAAGTTTTTGGATGTAGGAGCCAACATTGGCACCTATTCTATACTATTTGCAAAAAAGGGTATGGAAGGATGTGCCTTCGAACCCGTTGCTAGCAATTTTGAAGCATTGACAAAAAATTTGGTTCTTAATAACCTTACACAACAGGTTAAGGTAATTAATCTGGCATTAGGCAGCCACGAACACACCGATGTGTTTATGTTTGTCCCCGATAATACCGGCGCATCCCACCTGAAAAGCATCGAAAACAATGATGTAAAAGACGGTAGAGAAACAAAGGTGAAGGTCGTTACGCTTGACTCACTAATCGACCAATGTAATTTTGATCCTGAAAAAGACAAAGTGTTCATCAAAATTGACGTAGAGGGCATGGAAGCCAACGTGCTGGAAGGAGCTAAAACTTTCCTGAAAACATTTCCCGAAATCATCATGGTAATGGAGTCGGTACACTCCGGCAAAGAAAACCTTTCCAAACTGTTAAAAAGCATCGACAACCGTTTTCAAATCCTGGAAGTTGACGATCTTAACATGGGCGCCATAAAAACACGAGGGAGAAATTGATTTTTATGGCTATTACATACTATAAAGGGAAAGTCTTAAAATCAGATGTTTCCGTAACTAAAAACTAGCTGAATAAAAAGGAAAATAATGAGAAATCTACTACAAACCGTCCCTTCGGTGTCAGGCATATTTAGCATTCGCACTAAGCTTGCCCTCAATCCCAAAAAGGCCATAAACATTTATGTTTACCTCCCAATTAAAAATACCACCGGCCGTTTATGAAGGTCTGCTTTAGTGGTTTTCCACAGCTTTGCCGGCAGCGTTTTAATAAACTCGGTTGGCAGGGTTAAATCGGCAGCAACACAAATTTTGGTATCAGGCTTAAGCAGCTTAACCATAGTTTCAAGCATGGTCATATTTCGGTAAGGAGTTTCAATAAATATTTGTGTTTGATTAAAACGCTGAGCAGCCAACTCCAGCTCTTTGATTTTCCTGTTTCGTTGATTGCTGTCGATGGGCAAATAGCCATGAAAAAGAAAATGCTGTCCGTTAAATCCGGAACCCATTAGCGCGAGAATAATAGAGTTCGGTCCCACCAGCGGAACCACTGTAATATTTTTTTGATGGGCAAGCTCTACAATCATGGCACCCGGGTCAGCCACGCAAGGCGTGCCTGCTTCCGAAAGCAACCCAATGTTTTTACCATCCAACAAGGGTTTCAGGTATTCCACAATACTATCAAGGTTGCTGTGTTTGTTCAATTCGTAAAAAATCATGTTATTGATAGGAACAGGATGATTGATGGCTTTTAAGAATCTTCGTGCCGTACGCACCTGCTCCACAATAAACACCTCTATTTTGTGTACAAGCTGGTGGTTGTAATCGGGTAAAACGTGTGATACTGTTTCATTTCCACCCAAAGTGGTTGGAATTAAATATAGTTTTCCGTTTGACATCTCATTAGTTTTTCTGAATTTCAAAGATAATGCAATTTGAGCTTCCGCTATTTTTTAAAGTCAATTTAGTTCCATATCATACTCCTTCTTTCTTATCTTTGTCGCCAGCATGAATGATGGATTTGTAACAGTCAATTTCCTGAATTGGGAACAGGAAACTCAACATGGGCTTGTCCTGCTTGATTTTTGGGCAGATTGGTGCACAGCATGTATCGCTCAGGATAAAGTTTATAAGGAATTAGCCCAAAAGTTTGATGGTAAAATAAAAGTAGCCAAAATTGACGTGAATGACAACCGGGTTTTAGCCGATCGGTTTGGGGTTAGAAATATTCCCTTCCTGATTTTGTTGAAAGATGGAAAAAATGTGTTGCAAATGCCCGGAATTCAAAGTAAAGAGTATTTATTTAGTCAAATTGAAAAACAGTTAAGTGATGGGTAACACGTTATTATGGAGTTTTATTGCAGTTCTTTTTATATTGTTGGTTTGGGCATTTTACAAAAGGTATCGTTCGTTAAAAGACTACGATCCTTCCAACGACAGCGATAAGCTGGTTATTTTAACTGATGTCAATTTTAATAAAACTATTGCCAGGGGCGTTACACTGGTTGACTTCTGGGCTGAATGGTGTACACCTTGTAAAATTCAGGGTCCCATTGTTAGCGAAGTGGCGGAAGAGTTAGCTGATAAAGCCAACATTGCCAAGCTGGATGTTCAAACAAATCAGAAAACTGCGAAGCAACTGGGCATCCGTAATATTCCAACCATTATTATTTTTAAGGACGGAAAAATTGTACAGCAATTTGTAGGGGTAAAGGCAAAGTCTGTTTTGGTAAAAGCGGTAAAAGAAGCGTTGTCGTAAATATCGTAAATTGTAAATCGGTGCTCTTCTGATGATATTTGGCTTTTTTCGCCTTTCCGGTCGCTACGCACCAGCCTGCTTCGACCAAAAAGGAGAGGCAGGCACTCACTCCTGCCATATCTTCCACGAGGCTTCAGCTTGTAAATAAAGCATCTCCAACCCGTTTTTAACCTTTGCCCCTGCCCTTCTACCCTCTTTTAGAAACAGCGTTTCTTTAGGGTTATAAATCAAATCGTATAAAATGTGATGTTGGGTCAGATACTCAAAAGGTATGGCAGGAGCTTGATTAACATTCGGAAACATTCCCAAAGGCGTAGTATTAATAATCAGCCGAAACCCTTGTAAAACAGATTGGGTAACCTCAGAATAAGTTAAAGTATTTTCCAGCTTACCCCTGCTAACTTGCTGAAAATGAATGGACTGTTCATTTAGAACAAACTTCACTGCTTCTGCCGCTCCCCCTGTTCCCAGAATTAAAGCCTTCAACGGAAGGCTACCTTTAATCAATGGCAACAACGAATTACGAAACCCCACCACATCGGTGTTATAGCCTGATAATCCTGAATCGGTTATCTTAACCGTATTAACAGATCCAACTGCTTTAGCTTCTTTACTAACCTGCTGTAACAAATTCATTATCTCCTTTTTATAAGGGATGGTTACGTTAAATCCTCTCAAATCAGGGGTTGACGAAATAATTTCAGGTAGCTTTTCAGAGGAATCAATATCAAACAGAATATAGTCTGCCGCAATTTTTTCCTTTAAAAATTTTTGTTTGAAGTATTTAGGGGAAAAAGAGTGAGAAATATTCTTTCCCACCAAACCATATAATAGTTTGTTACGCATGTTCATGTTTGGTTTGCGCCATATATTCCACCATAACAATCGAGAGAATCCCCAAAATCATAAAGCCCACACCCAGAAGAACTTCCGTATTTATCTGCTCGGGAAGAATAACCGAATAGCGGGCGATCACCTTTTCGCCGTGTTTCATAATAAAATCACCGGCAGCATTGGTAAGGTATTCCGGTTCTTTCCATGGCCATAAAATACCCAACGAACCAAGAATAAAACCGGTAAGCATGGCGATGGTTTGATCTTTATAACGTTTAAAAACCCACGATAAAACATGTGAAAAAGCAATTAGTCCTGCCACAGCACCTATTCCTACAGGAATAATAATACTCAAATCGCGGTTGTTAATAGCATCGATGGCAATTAACTGATAGTTCCCCATCAAGATAAGCACAAACGAACCTGACAAGCCCGGAAGAATCATGGAGCAAATGGCCACCACACCACAAAGAACAAGATAAAGAAAATTATCGTTGGCTGTGGCAGGATTAATTAGTGAGATAGCAATGGCAAAGGCAGTTCCTACAATGAAAGAGATAATAGTGGTGATTTTCCACTTTTCCACTGTTTTGCCCACGTAGTACACCGAAGATAACACCAATCCAAAGAAGTAAGCCCATATATAAACAGGGTAATGATGAAATAGAAAGTCAAACAGCCGTGCCAGAGAAACAATGGCCACAGCTATACCGGCAAACAAGGCTAACAGAAAATAGAAGTCTGTTTTTTGGACAAATTTTTTCCAGTTTCCTTTAAAAAGCAGTTGGGCTGCCCTGAGGTCGAAAGATTTAATGGCATTGATGAGCCGCTCAAAAATACCTGTTATCAAAGCGATGGTTCCTCCTGAAACACCCGGAATAATGTTGGCAATTCCCACTGCTATTCCTTTGATAAAATAGCTTATGTATTCTTTCATAATATTGTTATCATTCTGTTGTTATTCAATTGGCATTCGCATTGCTGTTATTTAGCTCCTTACACTAATTCTTCACACTCCTACTTCATCAACTTCTTAATAATTCCTAACTTTTTCCCGTAAGGGGCATATCGAATGGGAACATCCATCCAGGTGCCACGTTTAGTATAAGGTTTGGGGTTTGAAAACAGAATGAAGGAGTAAAAGCCGTGATAACCGCCAATGCCGCTGTTACCAACCCCTCCAAACGGAACTTTATTGTTTACAATATGCATCAGGGTGTCGTTAATGCTAACTCCCCCGGCCGGCACTCGTTCCAACACTACCTTTTGAGTTTTTCTATTTTCTGAAAAAAGATAAAGTGCCAACGGTTTCGGACGATCATTTACTTTTTCTATCACCTCTTCAATAGTACGATAAGTTATCACCGGAAGGATAGACCCAAAAATCTCTTGCTGCATCACGGCATCATCAAACGAAACATTGTTTAAAATGGTTGGACTAAAATATTTTTCCTCGATATCATAAGTTCCTCCATAATAAATATCGGCACCATCAATTAAGGCGGCCAGTCGTTCCATATTTGGTTTGCTTATGATTCGTGGATAATCCGGGCTTAGCTTTTCATCGTCTCCATAAAATGATTTTACAGCGTCAACCAAAGCGGGTAGTAGCTTCATTTTTACTGACTCGTGTACCAACAAGTAATCGGGAGCAATACAAGTTTGACCGGCGTTGAGTAGTTTACCCCACATTATTCTGGTAGCTGCCAACTTGAGTTTTGCCGTTTGATCCACGATACATGGACTTTTACCTCCCAGCTCCAGCGTTACCGGCGTCATCTGCTCAGCTGCTGCTTTCATCACCAGTTTTCCAATTCCGGGACTTCCTGTAAAAAAAATATGATCGAATTTAAGCTTAAGCAGTGTTTGTGAAACTTTTGCATCACCCGTAATAACCTTAATATAGTTCTCAGGGAACACTTCGGTAATCATCTTTTCAATAATAGCGGCAGTATGTTCAGAATATTCCGAAGGTTTTAAAATGGTAGTATTTCCTGCTGAGATAGCCCCTACCAGCGGTGCTATTAACAATTGAAATGGATAGTTCCAGGGCGCAATAATTAAAACATTCCCCAAAGGCTCATAGTATTGATAAGTCGTAGCGGGAAACATGGTGAGTCCACTCCCCACCCTTTTGGGTTTCATCCATTTTTTTAACTTCCTGATATGGAAACTCAACTCTTCCAGCACGAAACCAATTTCTGAAGCGTAGGCTTCAAATTTCGATTTATGCAAGTCTTTCCACAGGGCATCGTAGATTTCAGCTTCATACTTCAAGATGATGGCCTTGAGTGCTTTTAATGCTTTAACACGATAGGCATAGGGAATAGTTTCGCCAGTACGGAAGAACTGTTTTTGATTGCTGCAAAGTTGTTTTATTTGATTGGTTTCCATCATGTAAAAGATGTTAAAAAATAGAGGATGAAGAATAGATAATTTAAAAAATAAGATTTATTTTAGAATGCTTGAATTCTTTAATAAACCTAACATATTAAATTTTCATTTTCTACTTTTACCTCTTCAGGTTCTCCGGTAAAGGTTCAAAAAAGGTATCACCCCGTAAACCCAGCCGAAGTGTTTCCAGCGGGATTACTTCGGTTGGCGCGATGTTGCCAAGATTTACATTAGCACCAAAGTGCTTGATAAACCAAGCCTGTTGCGATTTTTGCGGTGCTTCCCAAATAATATCATCCATAGGGATGGCATGTGTAAGAATATCAATCAACGCGAAATCGGGTTTTCCTGTTGAATCGTAAATACCTACGGTACCACTTTCACGGGCTTCGGCAATAACTTTAAAGGCTCCTGCTTCTCTTTCAGTCTTCATCTGATTAGCCCATACATCAGTAGCCATTTCCACTCCTGCCTGTTTCGACCCCACTTCCGACAGTACTGTAAATTCATTTGAAAGCCGCTCAATGTAATTGCACTTGTCATCGTGATTCATCTTCATCGAACCATCAGAAACTTCCACGGCATCATATCCCATCTTATCAAGGAATTTTAAAAAATCATCAAATTGATTTCTTATCACAAACGCCTCAAAAAGAGTTCCTCCCGGATACACCTTAATACCATACTTTTTATAAAGTCTGATTTTATCTTTCACATTAGGATTAACGTACGAAGTACCAAACCCCAACTTCATAAAATCGATTAAAAAGCCACAAGTGTTAATCACATCGTGTGCCTGATTCATTCCAATTCCCTTGTCCATTACCATGTTAATGCCGCTGTTACGAGGCTTTTCCGATCGCTCGGGCAAATAATTTAATATGCTCATTACTCTGACTTATTATATATTTCCAACAGTTCAATAAACCTTGATTCTAATTCTAACTCGGGCAGGTAGGCCACCAATTCGGTATAGCGGGTCGGGTTCATCTCGAGTGCTTTTTCGATAAAAACATAAGCCTGTTGTATCTTTCCTGAATTATAAAGATAACCGGCGAGGCGAAACCACAAATCAGGACTGCTACCATTAAAATTGAGTGCTTTTTCAATGATTTCGATAGCCTCATCCATTCTGTCTTGTCTTTCGATGGACAGCGAAAGGTTGAGCCACCCACCCACATAACTGGTGTCGCTTTCAACAATACGCCCAAAATGTTCTTCGGCAGCTTTAAAATTACCTGATTTAAGAAAGAGCAAAGCCAGTTCATAACGAAACTCATTATTATTAGGAGATATCTTTACGGCTTCCTCAATGTAACGGGTGGCCAAATCCATTTTATCTTCCAGCATAAAAATTCTACCTACTCCAATAAAGGCTTCAGCCAAACCGGGCTCCAGCTCCAAAGCATGTTTGTAGAAAAAGAGTGCCTGATCATACTCTTCGAGATTTTCGTACGACTCTCCAATATAGTAATTGGTAAGTGCATCTTCAGGCTCATACTTAAAAGTTTCGAGATAACATTCGATCGACTTTCGATAATAGCCTAAGTTTGAATAAGAATTGGCCAAATTGAAATAGGCTGACGAAAAGGTTTCATCAATGGCAATGGCAAACTCATAGCTTTCGATGGCTTTTTCGTACAGGTCGAAGCTGTTGTAAAATATTCCGAGATTAAACCATGCTTCCTTCGAATAGGGCCTTTTGTCGATAAAATCCAAAAAGAAATCAATTCCTTCAGCTTCTTTACCGTTCATTTCGTAAAAAAAAGCAATTTCATGAATCAGCGTAAAAGATTCGGGATTAATATCCAATGCCTGTTTTAAACAGAGAATGGCATTGGCGTAGTCGTTCATGTTTTCGTATTCAAAAGCAATAGTAATATAAAGTTCTTCGGGCTGCTCTGAAATTTCAAGTGCTTTTTTGTACTCTTCGATGGCCAAATCGTGCTTGTTCATCATCGAATAGATTTCACCTTTTACCACATAGATATCTTCGTTTGCCTGTTCTATAAGCTCCATCTGAACAAGCTTTTCCAAGGCTTCGTAGTAGTTATTTTCGTAAGCCATCTGGCGAGCTTCTCTAATTCTGAAGGAAGTACAGGCAGGGTGCTGAGTTTTGGCAAAATCCAATGCTTTGGCTGACAAATCAATTTTTTCAATATCAAGATAAAAATCGATAATTATTTCCAACTCATCAACATCAAAGAAAAAATACTCCTCATCAGTCAGCATTTTTTCAAAACGACTGATTAACTCGGAAACATCCCTCTCGTCCCCATCATCATTCCAATCAAAATTATTTCTCATAGGCTTTTCATATCAGGCCGCAAAAATAGTTAATTCCATTTCAAAATTAGAAAAATAATTGGCTTAAACAAAAGTTATTCTGTTTCTTTTCCCACTATAAATTTATGGGATTTTCCCAGCAGGGCATCATGTTTAAAAATAGCAGCGTTAACAATGGTGTTTTTTACAAGATGCAATGGATGTTTGTATTTTAGCGATTGAGCCGTGGGTACGCTCCCATCGGTTGTATAATGAATGGTTGCCTTGTAAATTTCCGTTTCCAACTCAACCTTCCAGGTTGTTATATCAACCTCTTTTTGTTGGGTGAAAGCTATATTATAAGTGCCGGGGCAATAGTTCCAACCCAATGCTTTATAACGTTTAAAATGATTGTTGACACGACGCTGAAAATCGGGCCACGATTTTTTATCGTTATCTGTCCAAACAACCTCTGCCAAGGCTGCCATACGGGGTAATACCATGTACTCAACCTTTTCGGGTGTAGGCATATACTCGGTCCAAACATTTCCCTGAGCACCCAAAATATGCTTGGCCTCTTTTTTATTTAACTCTTCGGGTACAGGTTCGTATTCGTACACCTCCTTCAGGGTTGTCATGCCACCAATGGCTATAGGTTCGCCTTCAGGCCCTGCCTGATAATGGTCGAAATAGCAATAATTTCCAGGTGTCATGATGGCATCATGCCCTGCTCGTGCAGCAGCAATTCCACCTTCGATTCCCCGCCACGACATCACGGTAGCTCCCGACGATAGTCCGCCCTCGAGAATCTCATCCCAACCTATTAACTTGCGTCCGTGGGCATTTAAGAACTTTTCGATGCGTTTTATAAAATAGCTTTGTAACTCCTCTTCATTTTTGAGTCCGTTTTTTTTGATGATTTGCTGGCAAAGTTTGCTCTCTTTCCAGCGCTCTTTAGGTGCCTCATCACCACCAATGTGGATGTATTTACCCGGAAACAATTCCATTACCTCTGTCAGCACATTTTCCAAAAACTCAAAAGTTTCTTCCTTTGGGCAATAAATATCAGGGAAAACTCCCCACAAGGTTGCCGGGCGAAACGGACCCGGAGTACAAGCCAACTCAGGATAAGCAGCCAGTGCAGCCAGCGAATGACCAGGCATTTCAATTTCGGGGATGATGGTTATATGACGGTCAGCCGCGTATTGTACTACTTCCTTTATTTGCTCTTGTGTGTAGAAACCGCCATAGCGCTTGCCATCCCATTGATGAGGTTTATCGCTGTATTTACCCACGAGGGTTGAATCGCGAAATCCCCCTATTTCAGTCAACTTAGGGTATTTTTTAATCTCGATACGCCATCCTTGATCTTCGGTAAGATGCCAGTGAAAAGTGTTGAATTTGTACATGGCCATCATATCGAGATAGTGTTTAACAAACTCAACCGGAAAAAAGTGTCTGCCAACATCGAGATGCATACCGCGATAATGAAACCTCGGGCTGTCATTGATTATCCACCCGGGAATATCGACTGATTGCATGGTAGACGAAAGCAACGAATCAGGTAGCAACTGCATTAAAGTTTGAACGCCATAAAAAAGGCCGCTACCATCATCTGAAATAATGGAGATGTTGCCGGCGTTTACCTTTAATTTATAGCCTTCCGGCTGAATCTCCTTTTTATCATCAAATATTCGTAAAATAATGTCATTTTCTATGCCATCAACCTGAGCCACGTTTTTAATCTTTAAATTAAACCCGTGTTCCTTTAAAAAGGAAGCTAAAAATTTTGCTGTTTTTAAAGAAGAAGGATTATCTCCCACCAAAATGCGACTGTTGTTATCTAAAACAAAACCACCCTCTTTGTGAAGATAATAATGATTAGGCATGGGAATTACATTCAGCTCAGGTTTAATATGGCTTTTGCTGCATGATGTTACTGTCAGTAATGCGGCAATAATAAAAAGGAAAGAAAAGATTCGTTTTATCATAACTCAAGTTTTAATGTGTAGAAGTTGTTTAAAGTTAAATACTTTTTTAAGGGTAATTCCATGTAAATCAGAAAACAAATATTTTTTTAATTAATCCTCCCTCGCCTGCCAATGTTGTACGGCGATCAGGTTTGTTTTCCCTCCAAAGAGGGAAATAATGGAATTTGTTTTCTGATTTTCAATAGCTTTAATAAACATTTGATGTAAGAACAAGGGTGAAGATTACTCTTCCACCACAATTTCGTGAATAAGCTTGGAGCTTTTGCGTAGCATTTCACTCACGCCGCAATAACGATCCT
>QMPP01000010.1 GCA_003650425.1 Bacteroidota bacterium
GGATTCTTGTTTATGTTTCATAACAAATTATTTCATCGCAAATGTACGATGATTTTAGTTTGTGATTAAACATATTTAAAGTTAATTATATTCAATATCTTTAATGTATGGCTCGCGAGATAATTGTAATCAGGTTCAATATTTATACCGGGGCATGATACACAGGGTTTAATCGTCCTGCCACTTTCTTAACACGGTTTTAAAATTTTAACATTAGGACATTAATTAATTTTCTATTTTTAACAATTAAATAACACAATATTATGACCGATCAATTCGATAATTATATTCAGTTTCTCGGTGCTGCCGGAACAGTAACAGGATCAAAGTATTTAATAGCTATAGATGGTTTTCATTTGCTGGTTGACAGCGGTCTTTTTCAGGGTATTAAACAACTACGTGAGCGCAACTGGAAAGATATTCCATTTGACGCTTCTAAAATTGATGCCGTGATTCTTACCCACGGCCACCTTGATCACACCGGCTATTTGCCGCGTTTGGTAAAGCAAGGCTTACATTGCCCTGTTTACTGCACGGAGCCCACGGCTGATTTAGCACAAATTATTTTAACTGATAGTGCTAAAATACAGGAGGAGGACGCCGAACATGCCAACAAGCACGGCTACTCAAAACATAAAGTGGCAGAACCACTCTACAATTTAAAAGATGTTGAAAAGACGTTGCCGCTGTTAACACCTCAACCTGCCGAAGAGTATATCCGGCTTAACGACAACATTCGATTCCGTTTCCGGAAAATTGCCCACATACCGGGTGCTGCTTTCATCGAAATGGACATAAAAGGTAAACGGTTTGTTTTTTCCGGCGATATCGGGCGTCCTGATGACAAGATGTTGGTTCATCGCGAAAAACCGGAAAGTGCCGATGTGCTATTTATCGAATCAACCTATGGCGACAGGTTACATCCTACCGACAAAACATCGGAGGTAATTAAAAAGGTAATCGACCACGCCGTGTTCAACCATGGCCCTTTAATTGTCTCCAGCTTTGCCGTTGACAGGGCACAGGATTTTATGTACGAAATCTGGAAACTTAAAAAGGAACATAAAATTCCTGATTTGCCGGTTTACCTCGATAGTCCCATGGGACACGATGTGAGCAAGCTATTTTTAAAATATCCGGAGTGGTTAAGCTTGGATCCCAGCGTGTTTAGTAAAGTTTTTAATAATACGCGTATTGTAACTTCTATTAAAGAGACCTTTGTGTTGGCAAAAGATAAGTCGCCAAAAATAATCATTGCCGGTAGCGGCATGATGAATGGAGGCCGGGTTCTATACTACCTTAAAAATCATCTAAAAAACCCTTCAGCAACTTTTGTCTTGCCGGGCTTTCAGGCTGTAGGTACACGTGGCAGAGCGCTTAGCGAAGGCAGTCATGAGATTAAGATTCATGGTAAGTATTACGAAGTACGTGCCACCATCGAGCATATAAAAACCATGTCGTCGCATGCCGACCAGGCAGAGCTGCTATCGTGGATATCGGGGATAAAACAAAAGCCGGAAAAGATATTTATTGTCCATGGCGAGCCACAATCGTCGAATGCCTTGCGGGTGAAGATTAAAGATACCTTTGGCTGGGATAGCACCCTGCCGGAAATGTACGAGAAAGTGAAACTGGAGTTTTAAGTAACAAGATAGCGAACCCCCTTACTCGTTTGAATAACCGGGTGTTAACATGTGTACGCTGCATAAAAACTGCTCAGCCTCATACTGCTCGCCAAAGATTAATATCGAAACGTAATTACAAGGATGTTGTTTACATATTTCCGAAAGAATTTCGTGCCGCTCCGGGCGGCGGCTTTTCATCGTTACGTTGTGAAACAGGTTTTTTATTTTACCACCAACATGGGAACCTCATTATTTTTTGCGATAATTTTTTCGGCAAAACTACCCAACAACATAACATCGAGTAGTGAATGGCTTTTCGTTCCCATTATTAACAAATCAGTTTCATTGGTTTTAATATAGTTAAGCAAACCGCGATAAGGCTTTCGGGTTTCGCCAACAAATTTGATATTTAATTTTGTGCCGTGATAATTTATGATGCTCTCGTTAATAAAGTTTTCAAAACTTTCTTTTAAATCACTGGAGTAATTCTCATAAATCTTTTTAAATTCCCTAGTACTTAACTGATGGCTTTCGCTAAACATTTCAGTCAAGTACGCATGACTTGGCATGTGGCCAACATGCAAACAGGTTATGGTTGGCTTTCCGGAAACAAGATTGCAAAAATCCAGCGCCCTTTGGAGAATATGTTTTGAGAAATCAGTTTGATCGAGGGTAATTACAATATTTGATAATTTGTGTTTTGATAATTCGGGTACAATTAATGTTTGTGCAGGAACGTGTCGCACAACAACCTTATTCATCGACCCGTGCGACCCGTTTTCTTTTCCCATAATTACAAAATCAGTCTCCTTACGATTAATCTGGTGGAAATATTTTTGAACAAACAACCCTGCTTCGGCATAATTTTTTACGTGTTTTATATTTTTATATTGCGGCGTAATGGTTTCATCCATTTTAGTTTTTATACTTTTTAACATCCTCTCAGCCTCCTCTTTCCCGGCATCTTTTTGCAGGGCATCAAATGAATTGCGTGCTGTAAAAATGAACAGATTGTTTACTGTTTTTATTGGAATTTTTGTTGATAAAAAATCAACATATTTGATAAGAGGTGTGTCAAGTTTTGAAAAATTAACACCTACAATTGCATGATCTGTTTTCATTGTTTTAGATTTTATTAATGACGTTATTAAAATATTATATATTCAATTTGCCACGACGTTTAAAAAATTTGATTACGCTCATTTTTACAATATCGTTAAATACAAACCATATGAGCGCGTAAACCCATGTAAGTCCTGCCCAACGCCATCCGGTTGGGGTTAGTAAACCAAAACCATAAACCGCTATTATGGTACCAATAAGAGCTGAAAGCAGGGAGGCATTGAATAAAATTTTGGCAGGAAACGGCTTTTTCCAAAACCAGTTGGTAGTACGTGTGTTGTAAACCGTACCATGGCCTGCCACAATAAGTTTCATAAAAATGATTGACTGTATCAATTCATCCGGAAGTTTAAAATAATCTTTCAACAGGAAAAACGCCAGAAACGAAGATATTACACCGGCAAATCCCAGCCAGCTCGAAAGAATCAGCACTTCCGACATATCCCACGATACCGGCTTCATATTAATCCTGGTATTATCGTATGCAATGCTTAAAATAGGAATGTCATTCAGCAAGGCAAGAATAATAATCATTAAAGCTGTAACCGGATAAAATTGGAAAATCACGATGGAAGCGGTCATAAAGAGAATAACTCGGATGGTTTCGGTAATTCGGTAAATGGTGTAACCTTTCATTCTTTCAAATGTTATTCTGGCTTGTTTCACCGCATCATTAATAACCTGCAAGCCGGGCATAATTAAAACAATATCGGCTGAGGCGCGTGCTGCATCAGTAGCACCACTGACTGCAATACCGCAATCAGCTTTTTTTAAAGCAGGAGCATCGTTAACACCATCGCCGGTCATACCGACAATGTGTTTGGCTTTTTGTAATTTATCTACAATAAAATACTTATCTTTGGGAAAAACCTGAGCAAACCCGTTGGCATTTTCAATAATCTCTACAACTTGAGATTCGTGTTGTTTAATATGCCCCTTGGGTAATGGAACATTTTCAAGCTCTTTCTGCACCTCTTTTACCACTTCATCTGAGTACTCGTCAGCCTTCTCTTTGTTATTATATACCTTATTAAATATTGTTTGCGATATTATTTTGGCAAGCAAATCATACTCCTTGGTATCATGCCCTTTTAACTGATTGATATTTTCAATATCAGTACCAATATCGAGAACCCCGGCAATATATTGTGCTACTGCCAAATTGTCGCCGGTAACCATTTTTACCTCTACCCCATGTGCTTTTAAATCAGCTATGGTATTTATAGAGTCTTCACGCGGTGGATCATAAAGCGGAATAAGTCCTGCCAGGGTATAATCGTTTTCTCCCTTTTTCTTAATAGCAACCCCTAAAGTTCTGAATCCTTTTTGAGCATATTGATGAACCACGCTATTCAGCTTTTGCTCATCAAAATCTTTTTTACTGATTTCGATAATTACCTGAGGGGCTCCTTTTGTGACCGTAACCGAATCAAACTCTGCTTCGGTTCTTTTACTAACCGGGTCAAATGGGGCAAACTTCTTCAAATGGTAATCGGATAGTTTTTTATCCAGTTTTTTTTCTTTCACGTAAGCAAAAATCGGTTTCTCGATGGGGTCATCGTTTTCCTCTTTTGATGCCAGTGCTCCGTATAATAGCACGTCGTCAGCGGTATAATCAGCCAAAGTATAGGGGTCGGATATGGTCATCTCATTTTTGGTAAGGGTTCCGGTTTTGTCAGAACAAAGAATATCCATACCGGCTAGCTCTTCGATGGCCTGCAACCTACTGACAATAGCATGTTTTTTTGCCAGGTTAACAGCACCTACCGCCATGGTTACAGTTAACACGGCTGGTAATGCTACCGGAATAGCTGCCACGGTTAAGACGAGGGAAAATTCCAATAAATCAAAAATATTCTCATGTCGAAACAAGCCCACAAAAATAATTACAGCAATAAGTGCAAGTGTTATCAAAATTAAGAAATTACCTACCGAAATCACCATTTTCTGAAAATGACTCTTTTGTTCTTTTTCAGCCCTGGCTACCAGCTTCACGGTCTGGCCAAAATAAGTGTCCAGCCCGGTTTTAGTAACTTCGGCCAACATATCCCCCTTTTTTATAATGGCATTACCATAAATTTCATCTCCAACTTTTTTGGTCACGGGTAACGATTCGCCGGTAAGCGCCGACATGTCAGCCAAAATATAATCTCCCTCTAGTAATTTAGCATCAGCAGGTACAATGTCGCCTATTTTCAATTTTATAATATCTCCGGGAACAATCTCCTTGGCCTCCACTCCAATCCATTTTCCATCACGTAATACCAGAGACTTCTGTGCCAACGATTTCTTTAATGCCTTGATGGCGTTAAGTGCCTTCGATTCCTGATAAAAATCTAATACAGCATTTGTCAGGAGCATGATAACGATAATCGTTAAATCTTCCCACTTTTTAACCGCTGCCGATAAAACAGCTGCCACTTCAATCATCCAGGGGATAGGCCCCCAAAACCGTTTGAAAATTCGATGGAACATTGTTTCATCCTTTTCAGGGATTTCATTTAACCCATATTTTTCGAGCCTTTTTTTTGCTTCTAACGAAGTAAGACCTTTAATATCTGCCATATTGTGGATATTTTTAGCCTCCATAACTTGTTTATTTTTGTTCTTCATTATTAAACAACGTTTCAAATTAATTAAGTGAGTATTTACTTGCAAAAGTAATATTGTATATTTAATTGTTAAGTAAATTTCTTAAATTTTCACATTAATTAACGCTTATTTCCAAAACCATAGAAACAAAGGTATGGTAGTTGAAAGGGGGCAAAGCGTTAATATTTTTTTAACTTTGCTAAAAACTACAAAATATGGCAAAAGATAAAAAACTTTCTCTTGTTGAAGTAATCTCGATGGCGATTGGAACGATGATAGGAGCCAGTATCTTTTCAATTTTCGGATTGGGAGCGAAGATTGCCGGGCATGATTTACCTGAAGCTTTTATTTTGTCAGGAATGTATGCTTTGGCTGTTGCCTATTCGTATGCCATACTAGGTTCTAAAATTATCTCCAACGCGGGCCCCATAGCTTTTATTTTGAAGGGTTTTGGTGATAACATCGTAACGGGAGCGTTAAGTGTGTTAATGTGGTTAACTTACATTGTCTCCATATCTTTATTTGTTAAAGGGTTTGCAGGTTATTTTCTGCCACTTTTTCATATTCCGACCTCTTCGTTAGCATTGGGTATTGTTGAGGTGGGGGTCATCGTCTTTTTTACTGCCTTAAACTTTTTTGGAAGTAAAGCAGTTGGTAAAGCCGAGTTTTATATTGTTCTAATTAAGCTTTCCATATTGCTTGTATTCATTTTAGGAGGTATATTAAGTATTAAAGGATATCTAATTAAGCCCGATTTCGATTCATCTCATTCCTTGGGTTTGTTAAATGCTTCCGTTATATTCTTTTTGTCGTACATGGGATTTGGGTTAATCACTAATGCGTCGGAAAACATTAAGAATCCGGCCAAAAATGTACCTAAAGCTATTTTTATCAGTATTGCCGTTGTTATGGTAATATACGTGTTTATTTCGTTGGTTACCATTGGAAACCTGCCATTGTCTGAAATTATCAAGGCACAGGAAAACGCATTGGCTGAAGCTGCCCGGCCATTTCTTGGTAATTTTGGTTTTTTACTTATCTCCATCGGAGCCTTGTTTTCAATATCATCGGCACTTAATGCAACCATTTTCGGAGGAGCCAACATTGCCTACTCGCTGGCAAAAGATGGTGAGTTACCTGAAGTGCTTGAGCGTAAAATATGGTTTAAATCGACCGAGGGATTGTACTTTACTGCCGGTTTAGGATTAGTATTTGCTTTGTTGTTTGACCTGAGTGAAATAGCAACCATCACGAGTAGCGTGTTCACGGTAATTTATATTTTCGTGTTAATATCGCATTATAAGTTGAGTAGTCAGTTTGGAGGTAAAAAGCCGCTTATATTGTTTAATTTAATATTGTTAACCGCAGTTTTTGTTGTCTTGATGGTTTATCAATGGCATACCCAAAAAAGTGCTTTTTATGGGAGTATTATCATTTTTGCCGCTGCGCTTATTGTTGAATATTTTTACAGAAAAATTACCAAACGTAGTTTTTCAAATGAAGTTAAAAAGAATGTCTAATTAAATATTTAATATTATGGAAATTTTAATGGAAAAACAGGTAAAACATTGGTGGATATCATTGTTGCTTGGTTTATTATTTATCGGAACCGGAATTTGGGTTACACTTACCCCGGTCACCAGTTATGTAACGCTAAGTATTTTCTTTAGTGCAATCGTTTTTACCTCCGGAATTTTTGGGATAATTTTTTCAGTTGCAAATAAGCGCAACGTTAAGGGGTGGGGATGGCACTTGATTAGTTCGCTGTTAGATTTAATTGTTGGCACGATATTATTAATTTATCCCTCATTAAGTATGATTGTTCTTCCGTTTATTGTTGGCTTCTGGCTAATGTTTTCAGGTTTTGCAACCATTGGCATATCCGGGGAGTTTAAGGCGCTGGGATGGAAATCATCAGGCTGGGGAATTGCATTTGGAATATTAATTATTCTATTTTCATTTCTACTTATCATAAACCCGTTAATAGGTGCCGCTGCTGTTGTTTATATGACTGCCATGGCCTTTTTTACCCTCGGGTTTTTCAGATTAGTTTTAGCATTCCAAATAAAAAAGCTCAACATGCAGTAACACATGCCAAATAACAAGGATAAAATTGGGCTGTGGAGTGCTGTTTCTATCGGAATAGGTGGGCATGGTTGGTGGTGGTATTTTTGCCGTACTGGGGCTATCGGTTGAGCTGGCTAAGGGTGGAACGCCGGTAGCTTTCATGATAGCAGGTGTTATCGCGTTTATTACTTCCTATCTCTTACGCCAGACTTTCTTTGTCATTTCCCAATAGTGGCGGAACAGTTGAATTTATCAACCGGAGATTCGGAAAAAACGTGTTTAGCGGAGGAGTTAATAACTTGCTTTGGTTAAGCTATATCCTTAAATCCGCAAATGATATAATGAAAATATTTTTAAGACTTGGCTTATGTAATTTTGATGTTTTCAATAGAAAATTTATGAAATAATTGTAATCTTAGGTTATTTGAGTGGGATTTGCGTCTCATTTTTTTTTTTTGAATTGCACATTCATGCAGTTATTTTTTTTATTGATAGAGCTTATGATTGGTTCCTCACATCTGTGTATTTGTGTAACATGCAGTAAATGGGCTTGTTAATGGTTTTTACCGTCTTATTTCTTTGGCATATCAATCCTATGTAATTGTAGTTTCTTGTTGATTTCTATATTTTCAGTAACTTATATGGTTTATCCGAGAATAATTTAAGCACCCATTCCCGTCCCTGATACCTCCACTTCCCTGCAACTGCTATAAATCTAAAAACAAATTTGTTCAAACATGCTAGTGCTTTTATTTGGCAATACTTGGTTGTCGTAATCAAAATCATACGATCTACCTGCTTCCAATTGATTGGTAAGAACCAATGATTTGATATTTAACCTGTTCAGGTTAGTGTTTATGTTGAAATCGTAAATGATATCTGAAGCAGATGTAAACTGTGTATTTTCTGATGAAAGCTCTGTTATGCCACGCAATACCGTATCCGGACTTGGAACTTGATTGTTTGGAATGGCTTTTAAATGTTTTTTAAGTGAATGCTAATGTCTTCTATACAATCACCTCCTGATATAAATACATTAGAAAGATTCCTTATAATTTCACTGTATTGATAACCAATAGTCTTAACTCTCATACCTAATTCGTTATCAATGAGCTTACTCAGACCTGATTGGTTGAATAACTCATTTACAAATGAAATTCCTGCAAAAGGACTTACTGAACCGTTTAATTTTTGTATTTTTATGCTCATGTTTTTATCACTATTTGGTTTGTTTGGTAGCACCAAAATAAGTGAAAAAATCATACGGCTAATATCTGTGCAAAAGTATTTTGCACAGATATTTAGCTAATTTTATTGAAAAATTGTTGCGGATTTAAGGTACTACGCTTTTTTCAGCAAATAAAATACCTTTGCCGTTTATGGATAAATACGATGTGATAGTAATTGGTGCAGGGCCTGCCGGGTTGCTGGCAGCTGGAAGGGCAGCGGAATTGGGTGGTAACGTGTTGGTGCTGGAAAAGATGAAACAACCCGGCCGCAAACTATTAATTACGGGTAAAGGCAGGTGCAACATCACCAACAGCGCACCCATCAGCGAGTTTATTACCCATGTTTATCCGAAGGGACGTTTCCTGAAAAATGCCTTTTCGCAGTTTTACTCCAAAGAGATTATCGGGTTATTAAGAAAATATGGCGTGGATGTCAAACTGGAAAGAGGTGGCCGCTATTTTCCGGCAGACAATAAAGCTGCTGATGTTTTAAAGGCTTTGTTGAAATGGGTTGAAAAATCAGGGGTTGAAATTCGTTGTAATCACAAGGTTGAAGAACTACTCATTGAAAACAACAAAATAGTCGGGTTGAGAGCCAATGGCAGGACGTTTAAAGCCAGGCATGTTGTTTTGGCTACTGGCGGTAAATCGTATCCCGCCACAGGTTCAACAGGTGATGGTTACCGGTTGGCTAAAGAAGCCGGACATACCCTTGAATTAGCCAGGCCTGCGCTGGTTCCTTTGGAAACGGCAGGAAATATGGCACAGCAACTACAAGGCTTAAATCTGAAAAATGTTAAAGCGGTTGTTTGGTCAAACCATAAAAAAATCGGGGAAGATTTTGGAGAGATGATTTTCACTCATTTCGGACTATCGGGTCCCATTATCTTAACCCTTAGCCGGATGGTTGTTGACGAACTGCAAAAAGACAACAAAGTGGAAATTTCCATCGACCTGAAACCTGCCCTTGATGATCAAAAACTGGACAAGCGGCTACTGCGCGACCTAAACGAACATGGAAAAAAACAGGTTAGCAACATATTCCGAAGCTGGCTGCCCGCTTCGCTAATTCCTGTTTTTATCGACCTTTTAAAACTTGATCCTGCCAAACCCTGCCATCAGGTCTCTGCTAAAGAGAGGAAACAAATCAGGGTTTTGTTAAAAAACCTTCGGTTTACGGTTACCAAGAGCCGCTCTTTTAAGGAAGCCATCATTACCGCCGGGGGTGTTCCAACTAACGAAATAACCGCCAAAACCATGGAATCGAAACTTGTAAAGGGACTCTATTTTGCCGGTGAAATTATTGATCTTGATGCCGAAACCGGAGGTTACAATCTGCAAATCGCTTATTCAACAGGGTGGCTGGCAGGAAACTCAAGTATGGCTACCGAATAACAATGGATAAGAATATTAGACACCTGATACCATCCGGCATAAAGAGTTAGGTGTGAAATCAAAAATCTCCAATCACCAATCAAAAGTGCCTAAAGTACTTGGAGTGACTAGGGTTACACGGGAACTTGTGCTGAAATTGGGCTTTTCCACAAAAGTATTGCATGCAGTGATTCCATTACCCAGGCTCCGGCAAATGTTTCATCTCCAAGGTTGAATAGTTTCTTCAACACTTAATATCACCAGCACCTTAAAACACACCTATAAGCATCCTGCAAACGTGCTAGACAGACCAATGAAACAATAATTGTTATTTCTACCAACTCCCGCCGGCGCCACCGCCGCCAAAGCTGCCACCGCCAAAACCGCTGAAGCCACCACCGCCTCCGCCAAAACTGCCGCCTCCAAAGCTGCTACCACCACCAAAGCCACTACTGCCACCCAGCATTGACCCTAACATCATGGCTGTCCAGAAAGAGGTACCACTATGACCCATTGAATATCGCTTAGCATTACTTCCACGTATCAGTAGAAAAATGATAATAAATATCACGAAAGGTAACACAGCCGTCCACGGAGAACCTTCCGTAGCTTTGTTGTAACCCTTGGCTGAAATTTCACCTGCTGCCATCTCCATCAATATAGTAGTAGCCTTGTCGATACCCTTAAAATAGTTGTTGTTCTTAAAGTAAGGTATCATTTCGTTATCCACAATCCGCCGGGCAATAGCATCAGGAATAACCGGCTCCAATCCATATCCCACCGCAATATAGGCCTGCCCATGGTCACGATTACCATGCTTGGGTTTGACAAGGAGCACCATTCCGTTGTCGAACTTTTTTTGCCCCACATGCCATTGTTCACCCACGCGATAAGCAAAATCGGCTTTATCGTATCCATTGAGCGAATTAACCGTCAGCACCACAATTTGATTGGAAGTGGTATCATGAAAATGCCGCAATTTTGACTCGAGGTATTGCACCTGCGAAGCCGACATCACACCGGCTAAATCATTAACCAGTTTGGGTGGATTAGGACGAGCAGGAATATCTTGAGCGGAAGTGTATGCGGCCAGCAAAATAACAGCCAACAGCGAGAGAAGTACTTTTTTCATCTTTTAATAACTTTGAAATTATATATTGCCAAAAATGTTTACCTCACGGTTATAAACCGTGAATTAGATTCAATGTATATTGTAAGAACTATTTAGCTCACGGTTACAAACCGTGAGCTAAGACATTATTATGTAATAATTTGATTTAGCAAAATCAAATAGACTTAATTTAATTTTTTCCAAAAGAGATGTCATCCGAAAGCTCGTTTACATCATCACTTTGATATGGAAAATACTTTTTCAAGGCTTCGCCCGCGTCAAGTATTCCACGAACCAGCCCCTTGGCAAAGTCACCTTGTTGAAACAGGTGCGCCATCCTAATTTTTATCTTTTCCCAAAAATCATCGGGAACTGCCTTGTTGATACCTTCATCGCCAATAATAGCAAACTTGCGACTCTTAACAGCAAGGTAGAAAAGTACTCCGTTGCGTTGCTCCGTTTTGTGCATCTCCATTTTTCCAAACCAGTAGGTAGCCCTGTCTAAAACATCATTGGGACAATTATTCTCAATGTGTACTCTTATTTCACCGGAAGTGTTTAACTCGGCCTCCTTAATGGCCGCTACAATTTGCTGACGCTCTTCTTTGGTAAAAAAGTTTTTTGCTGATTTTGCCATAATTTAAAATTTAACCTCAGGTGCTTTATCGGAACCCTGAGCTGCCTTAAAGTAAGGCTTTTGGGTAAACCCGAACATTCCTGCATAAAGATTATTGGGAAAGGTTTTTATGTAAGTATTGTACTCACGCACCTTTTCGTTGAACTTCTTGCGCTCCACCGCAATGCGGTTCTCGGTTCCTTCGAGCTGTGCCTGAAGATCCAAAAAGTTTTGATTGGCTTTCAGGTCAGGATATTTTTCAACCACCACCATCAATTTTGAGAGAGCACCTGACAATCCGTCTTGTGCTTTTTGAAACGCCTGCATTGATTGCGGAGTCAGATTACTGGCATCAATGTTTACCGAAGTAGCTTTGGCACGTGCTTCAACAACTCCTTCCAGGGTCTCTTTTTCATGCGTGGCATACCCTTTTACCGTGTTCACCAAATTGGGTATCAGGTCGGCTCTCCGTTGATACACGTTTTCCACTTGTGACCACTGGGCATCAACACTTTCACCTTTAGTAACCATGTTGTTGTAGGTTCCTTTAAACATGGAATAAAATCCAATCAGCACAACAACGATTACAATAATAACAATCCAGCTTTTTTTCATATTTTTCTCTTTTATAAAATAACTCAATAATTTTGATAACAAACCACCACAAAATGGCTCAACAAAGGGAAGTCAATATCCATGCCAATGTTTTTACACCGAACAATTATGGCTTGTTTTTGAAAAATTTAACAATGATTAGGAATATTTTTCCAGATACATTTGTCTCAATACCTTTTTATCAATCTTACCCACGCTGGTTTTGGGTATCTCATCCAGCGCAATAAACCGGTCAGGGATAGCCCATTTTTCGATAATACCGGCTTCCACAAAGGTCATCATGGTCATACGGCATTTTGAAAAGGCATTGGACTCATCGAATCCGCTTTTGTATATCACGAAGGCTACCGGACGCTCGCCCCATTTTTCATCGGGTACGCCAATCACCGCTACCTGGTTAATAGCTATACACTGGCTAATAATACTTTCAAGTTCCAATGAAGACACCCATTCTCCTCCGGTTTTTATCACATCTTTTAACCTGTCGGTGATAACAAAGTAGCCATCTTCGTCGCGGTAAGCAATATCGCCGGTATGAAGCCAGCCATCCTTCCATAACTTCTTCGATTTATTATCAAGCTTGTAATAACCTTTGGTAAGCCAGGGAGCGCGCACCACGATTTCACCAACATTTTCTTTTCCCCAGGGAAGGTCTTCACCTTTTTCGTTAACCACTTTCATCTTAACAAAAGGAACCGGAAAACCTGTTTTGGTTACCACTTGCAATTTTTCCTCATCGGTAAAGTTTTCCTCCATACCCGGTTTAAAAGTTGCCAGCGACAAAATGGGAGCTGTTTCGGACATGCCATAGCCGGTCATAATACGGATATTGCGCTTCATGGCTTCCTGTGCCAGCCCTTTGGCTAATGCCGCTCCGCCAATAACCACTTTCCAGTTTGGAAAATCAAGCTTTTCGGTAGCAGGATTCCCTATCACCATCTGTAACACCGTAGGAACACAATGCGAAAAAGTAACCTGATGTTTAATCAGCAGTTTCACAATCATCTCATCATACCTGCCGGGATAAACCTGCTTGATTCCCATCATGGTAGCAACATAAGGAACACCCCAGGCATGCACATGAAACATGGGTGTTAGCGGCATGTAAACATCGGTATAATTAAACGATACCGGATAGCTAAAAGCGTTAAAGGCCGCAATTTCGGCGATGGAGTGCAAAACCAGCTGACGATGGGTAAAATATACCCCTTTGGGGTTGCCGGTAGTACCTGTTGTGTAAAATAGTGTGGCAATGGTTTTTTCATCAAAATCAGGAAATTCAAACTTGTCAGACTGTTCCAAAAGCAATGCTTCATATTCTCCATCATTATCGAAAGGAGCTGCATATTGTTCATCTCCATCGTTGATATAGATAACTTTTTCAACGGTTTCAAAGCCGGATGCCAGTTTTTGAATAAGGGGTTCAAAATCTTTGTGAACAAGCAACACCTTATCCTCTGCATGATTAATGGTGTAAAGCATCTGCTCGGGTGAAAGCCTGATATTTACGGTATGCAAAACAGCACCCATCATAGGAACGGCAAAATAATTTTCCAGATACCTATGACTGTCATAATCCATCACAGCGACTACATCACCCTTTTCAATCCCAAAAGAAGTGTATAGATTGGACAGTTTCTTTACTCGTTGGTAAAATTCGCGATAGGTATAACTCACCTTGTCGCGGTAATGTATGGTCTGCTCAGGAGTCCACTCTAAAGGGCGGTCGAGAATGTGTTTTATCAGCAACTGATAATCGTACGAATAATTTGGAAACTGAATCATGATAATAAATATTAATAGGTGGATACTCTTAATCCCTTGAAAAGGATACCAAAATTAATGAAAAAAAACAACAGATACAAGCTACCTGCTTTTACGACTTATTGACTTACGTTCATAAGTACCACTTTTGTTTGATCGTACTTGCGAATTTTATCATAAAATCCCACAAACTCACTGTAGTCAGATACAGGAAAAACACCTTTACTAGTAACAAGATGTCTGATATAAGTCAGTTTGTTTTTTTCTTTCATAAAAACGGCTGTATACGTTCCAAATTTGGAGGAACACTCCTTAACCGGTGGAAGTTTGCCGGTTACATATCCTTTGGGAAGGTGAAAAACAATGGTATCAGTAAAGCTTTTTTTTCTTCGGATTATTATAGGGGTTTTACGCTCCTGGTGCTTTAATTTATAGCTTGTTTCTTTTGAAAACAGATATGGAGTAAAAAACAGTCTGTTTCCGCTATGAGTAGCATAATGAGGAACTGCAAGCGAAATGTTAACATTTATTTGCAATACCGGGTCAAATTTCTCTGAAAAACTAAAATCTTTGAGGTTGATAGTTGAAAAATAAAGTTGTTCAAGTAAAGATTTCTTTTGATTTGTCCGGGTTTCGCTAAACAAATGGTAATTTCGGTCGTAAAAAACTCCCCGATTGTATGCCTTCAGGTTAATGATACAATCACCATCAGATGTTAATGTAGTTTCCACTATACGAATCCTGGCATTAACACTTTTATCAAGCGCCGGAGTGCGGACTAATTTTGAATTGTCTTTTTCTACGACCAGTACATTACGGTCATCGGTAAAGCTACCAAGATATCCTGACGGGATATGCTGGTTTGTACACTCAAGCCATACTGTATCCCCGTTTAAAGGAACACACAAGATGGCATGATTAAACTGGTTAGAAGGGAAATCCGCTACCACTTTTGATGCATTTTGCCCGGCCTTTACCAAGGTATATTTTGCATCAATGTTTGCTGCCAACAACAGACTTTTCATATAATTGGTCAAGGCTTTACAATCGCCGTACGAATACTCATCAACCATTTTGGCTTCAAAAGGTTGCCAACCACCTAAACCCTTTTGAACACTAACATAACGTACTTTTGCCTGCATATATTTATAAAGTGAATCAACCACTTTGTGTTCGTCATTAAAACTTTCGGCAATAGCTTTGACTATATTTACAGTTTGTTCCGGTAAAATAGCACGACCCTCATTCAAGTCACAAATAAAGTTGCCATAATCAATCCAGCTTTTGTTGCTGCCTTTAAAGCCTGCAATGGAAAATGAGACAGGGGCAAAATGCACAACAGGAGTGCAGTCGCTCAGATTTTCACTAAATTCTTCAGAACGGACAGGAGGAAGATTTTCGACGTGTAGATGATAAATGGTTTCACCATCGATATGCTGAATATCCAAATTCAGGGTACTATCATTCATATAATAGTAAACACCCAACTCCGGGTTATCATCTGGTGTTATCATAAAAAAATCTTCACTTTCAATTGACATGTTGGTTCGTGGGTAAACCTGCCAACTATCAATATTCAGCGAACTTTTGTTGGTTATTGCAAAACTATACTCCATTGTAAAAGGATAATCGTAATACTCAGGAATAATAAGTTTAGCCCTCGAATCCGAATAGAGAGAAGTAGTCAAATCTGTGGCAATATCCATAATATCCTCACCAGCTACTTTTTTAATCTTTTTACCATTTTTATCAAAGATTGTTGCCGTGATATTGCCCACATGCGAATACTTAAAATAGGGCTGTATAAAATAGCCTGCATCTTTTCCTGCTGCATTTAACACGGTTACAGCATACACCGTTTTTGTTATCGAACTTTTAAGGCTGGTTCGTTCAACAGTTTCTTTGTAATATCGCATCACGGAATTAGCTTTGATAAGTAATTGTGGAGAAATTTCCGAAACCGAATAGTTTCTCTTTTTACCTGCCTGCAACTCATGATGTATCGAAATCAGTAGTATTAATACGATAAATAACTGAGTAGTTTTTTTCATTCTATAACACTTTAAACACTACTGGTTCTGATGATTTGTCGATTATTTGCTGATAAAATGATTTCAAGAGTTGATATTCTTTTTGTAAATACATGTTTTTGTTAACCTTTAGCTTGTAATTTAAAACAACTTTGGTGCCCAGTACTTTAACAAGTATCAAAAATTCTCCCCCTCCATCTGGCAACTTAAGGTGGATTGGTTTTGGAATGGAATAGGGCTGATAACCATCGGGAACATTAAGAATTACTGTGGTTTTGAATTCTTTAGGGTATAGAAACGCAACAGGATATTTACGTTTCTCCTGTTTGAATGGATTAATTAAAAGCCGGTCGGGTAAAACATTTACATAAACCAGGCTGTCTGATTCAAAGCATTGGTTTTCTATTTCAAGCTCAGCCTTTTCCTTAACCGGTTTATAAATATCCTTCAGGTTGATCAATGTATCTTTGATGATGTTCCAGCCTTCATATTTTTGGGAAAAATTATCGAGATACAGCTCCATATTACCGGCTTCTCTGTATTCCTTTCTCTTTTCATAGGCAGCATAATCTTTATATTGAAAAGTTACAGCCCCTTTCAGAGTCATTTCTTCAGGTTCAAGCGTTAGTTGATAGAAAGTCTGTTTAAAATAATGCTTTCCATTGCTAAGCGATACCCATCCGGTTGTATCCATCGAAGCAATTCTTCCCAATCCATTCAGACACCTGTCAGGCAACAGATAATAAGGAGTAAGCTTATCGGTAGCATCAACGAGGTAAAACTTATCATCTACTTTAACGTAAGCCAGTACGTAATTCAGTTTACTAAACGTTGGCCTTTTGAGATACAACAGTTGGCCTTTATCGCGGGTTTTTAGCACCACCGGATAGACTTTAAATTTCAGTTTCTGTAACAACCTGATAAGAGAAAGATTTACTTCTGCCGAATTACCGGTTCCGGAAGAATAGCAACTGCTTAAACTACTTGAACTTGCCAATAAACGATTACTACCATTCCAGTCCATTTCTTCAATCGCATCAATGGCTGCTTTCAGTTTTTCTTCATCAGTATTAGCTTGCTCATTTATTTTTTTTGCTTGTCCGTTAAAAAAACCACCACTGCTACGAAGAGCCATACCAAACCCATTTAGTTTATCCAGTGTATGATTTACGTTTTCCCACTTATCAGCAATATTAATTACCAATTCTCCCGGGAAATGGATACTTGAAATTTCGTTTTCGAAGTGAGCGAGATAGTTGTTGACCGGAAGCATAAACGGTTCTTTCTGAAATGCCGGAACGTTTTTAGCCACCCAGCGGGTTGGATTAACTACATCGAAACCTACGTATCCAAAATAATTCTTTGAAAAAGAAACATAATCGGTTCTTTCTAAAACAAGCTCCGAATGAAGTACCGGTATGGTTTGCTGAAAATACCATGACAGAGGGATCCAGTTGTACATAACTTCAATGTCGATTACCGAGCCCACTTTTACATTGGGCATAGATACCTTAGTAAGGTAATAGTTACTAATAACCTTTTCGCGATAAATTGATTTCGATGACAACTTATCAACCTTTATCTCACCATTTTCAAGATTAAATGTTTTTCCTCTCACATTTGCTTTCGACCCGGTATGAAAACTCCAGTTTGCCCATGAATAGCCCTCTTTTTTTAGAATTTTAATCCGTATCAACCGTATAAAAGTGAAATCTCTTCCTCTGAAGTATCCGTAATTGCACAAAATTACTGCCGGAGCAGTGGTATCAATTTCGTAAGATGTTTTTGATAAATCTTCTTTAGAAGGTTTCCCATACTTCATTGGTGCTTTCTGCGCAAAAACAGAAATCCCCAGCATTATTGAAATGCCGGCAAGTAATAATTTTTTCATAAATTTTTGGTCTTTTGGATAAACAGTTTCTATTTTTTTCCAAGCATATTTTGATAAAAAACGGATTGTAGAATTCTAATGAAAGACCTAGCCCGTTCAACACTTGTTAATTTAATATTTTCTGACTTTTACCGGAACTCCCGTTTGCGTATCAAAAATAACTCCTGCTTTGTAAACCGACACCCCTGAAACAACACCCAACTGTTTAACTTCAAAAATATCTTTAAACAAACTCTCATCCTTAAAAGTTACCTCGATGGCGGCATTAGCAGGTATTCTGTAATAAACCACGTTATTTAATATTGCCCCCATTGGTTTGACTACGGTATTGAGAAAGTCTTGTACCTTAAACATTAACTTATCGCCCGATGTAGTTGTCATCAGTTCCTTTTGTTTGGTGTCTTTTTCAGGCCTGACAAAAAAGGTGTAGTGTTCGAACGATACCCGCTTTTTCCCCTGAAACAGCTCAAGGTACTGCTGCTCCATCTCTTTTAATTGATTATCCATGTACTCAATACCAGCGCCAAAATTTACTTCGTGATATCCGGTAAGCAGGTTCATCCTCTGTTCGCGAATTAAACTTATATGGCGGGCAGCATCCTCGGCACGCTCCTCTGCCGTTTTGGCAACCCATGAGGTTTTAAACAAAAACTTGCTAATGGTCATGGTATCGATGGTAATCTTGCGAACCACCGTATCAATCAACTGTTTTTTGTTAAACTCAGCCTCGTAATCAAAATGATCATTCTTGTCATTTATAATGATGGTTTTTTCAATTTCTTTTGAAGTTTCATGTTGTTGATTATCAGAATTTATGTACATGTTAACCGATTTCAAAGTTCCCAAAGGTGTTAGCTCGACCCTGGGCGGTTTATCTTCCTTTGAGACTTTTTCGGAGAACACCATATAGTAAGAAGCGTTTTCATCGGCAATGGTGAATGGAATTACCTTCGCATCAACAGCCGTGTACACTACCGAAGAAGCTTTGATGTAGTCATCGGTTCCAAGATAATTTTCGCAGTACTCAGCTAACGGCCCGGGAACTGATTCAACACGACGCAGGTCAACTTCTACTTTAAACATGGTAGCCGGCAGCGAATAATAAAGCCCATTACCATCGGCAGCAGGCCCTTTATCGGCTGTAACAACCGTAATTTGTGCTGTAGCAGCTGCCGTTATGGCAACCAGCAGTAATACAATATATATTTTTACTTTTCTCATAGAAATTAATTATTTGGTCAAAACTACAAAATCTTTACAAATAAATACATTACCCTTCCCATTCCTTTTTTTGTATTTTTGCCTCGCCTGCTCCGTCAACGTTAAACCTTTTTCTCTACTTGCAATAGAATCACCTTTTTCGGAGTGGGCTTTTTATGTATTATTTTATCAATGAAAAAAAACACTTTTTACAATAGCAGGCTTCCCTATTTACTGGTAACTTTTCAGTTAAGTGCATTGGGTTACATTGCCCTATCGGGTTCGTTGTTTTCAAAAACATGGTACGGACTGTTGATTGAACTAGCTGGTGTAGCGTTGGCGGTATGGGCTGTTGCCATCATGCGCAGCAATGCCAACGTAGCTCCCATTCCCAAAGTAAATGGCATTTTAATAACCAAGGGACCCTATAAAATAATCCGTCATCCCATGTACACTGCCCAGGTAATGGCTGTTTTCCCATTAGTTTTGGAGCATAATACGCCTTACCGCGTGGCAGCACTCATCATATTAATGATTACCCTTCTTTATAAATTACATTATGAAGAAAAGCGGCTTATCAGCCATTTTGGACAGCCTTACAAAGATTATCAAAAAGTATCAAAGCGGATACTGCCATTTATTTACTGACAATAGCTGAAATTATGGCAGACGGTTGGGGCGAACACGCGAGATTACGAGAAGGTGAAGGTGTGAAGCGGTAAAGATGAGAAGATCAGAAGCCATGAAGTTGTGTAAGACTAAGCCATTGTGAAATGCCTAAGACAAAATGAGAATGTTTTGAATTTTAATGTGGGAGGGGTAAATCATAATAGTCGGCAATGGCACACAAATTGATAAAGCAAAACACAATAACAAAAAGGAGAGATTTATGGCGTTAAGAGAGGTTATATCGCATGCTGACATGTTGCAGCATTTCGACGACAAAAAAAAGAATTACGTTTTATTGTATAAAAAGGGAGCTGAAAACAGCGACTGTGCCTACCGAAACATTGAAGAAGCACTTAAATCAGTTAGGGATATTAATTTAATGGCTGCCGATGTCAGTCAGGTTCGCGATATACATGTAAAGTATGAAATCAAAACGGCTCCTACTCTGCTTGTTTTTAAGGGCAACGATTTTTTAACTACCGTTAAAGGGTGCAACGATGCCAATTATTACGTATCCTATTTTGAGAGCAACCTGTTCACTGCCGGTAATGATGGCGATGAAAAACCTCAAAAACGAGTTACCGTTTACTCAACACCGTCCTGCTCGTGGTGCAACACCCTTAAAACTCATCTGCGTAAAAACAGGGTAAGATTTACAGATATCGACGTGTCAAAAAACCAGAAAGCTGCCGAAGCGATGGTTAAAAAGAGCGGGCAGCAGGGCGTGCCTCAAACCGATATCAACGGACAAATTATTGTAGGATTTGACAAACAAAGAATAAATTCTCTATTGGGAATAAATTGATTATTATTTTAAAATTTTAAATATAAAAAAAGATGAAAGAGTTACAACCGTTAAACGAAAACGTACTGCTTGATCTTACCGAAGACAAGTCAGAACAGAAAACAGCATCCGGAATTATCATTCCTGATTCAGCCAAAGAAAAACCTCAATACGCCAAAGTGTTGGCTATTGGCAACATCGAAAATGCCGGTATTGTAGTGGGTGACATGGTAGTTTATAAAAAATTCTCAGGAACCGAACTGGAATTTGAAGGCAATAAATACCTTATGATTCCTTACGCCGACCTGTTGGCAAAAATTGTTGAAACCGACGAAATTTAGGCGTTTCACTAAAACCAAATAAGAGCCGTGTTTTATTTAAGACACGGCTTTTTTTGGGGGGGAAAAGGGCGAAAGAGAGAGGGCTGCGCCTTCGGCAGAAGGGGCTGCATGGGTTTTGGGAGTTTGCTTCGGTCGTGCCTCCCTCGCAAATTTGCTGCCCTTTGCTGTAAGGAACCGGGGTCAATCAGTCTCACTTTCCAAAACGAAGCCCCTAATTTGCGAGGAGCGAAGCTCCGAAGCAAACTCCCCCAATAAACGACAGAGCCTCCTCAGCCAGTCGTTCCTCCCCGCAAAGCCAACTCCGACCTGGCAGGTTCACCCTTTCGCGCCTTAGCGCCTTCGCAGTTATTCTTCCTCAGCGTCTTCCCGGCAGGAATCTTATTATTGAAGTTGTTTAAAGTTAAAATACTTTTTTATCAATAACATCTTGTAAATCAGAAAATAAATTCCATTATTTCCCTCTTTGGAGGGAAAACAAAGGAGGAGCAATTAAAAAGATATTTGTTTTCTGATTTACAAGGTATTTCATAATCACCCACGTAGTTAACTTTAAACAACTTCATTACCACTTAAAAGTCGACAATCATTTTATAAAGGGAAAATTTATTAAACCCAATTAATACAAAACAACTTACATTTTAACTATTATTGTCTTCTCAAACCGGAATAAACATGAGTTTCCGGATTAACCTGACCCAGTTTAATATGTTTAAGCAAGTATTCAATAAGATTTCGTTTATTAAATTTTTAATAATCTTAGTTTTTATTGTCACAACAGCAACAAAACTGTTTGCTCAAATAAAAACTTTCAGGACCTACACACCATTAAAAGCAAAGGATGCGGGCAAACTTTTCTTCCATGTAGAAAGCACGGCTTTTTTAAAAAACAACGAATACTTTAGTCAGTTTGCCTATGGATATACCGGAATAGGCATCTATTTTAAGCCTACCCTCGATTATTATTTCAGTAACAAGTTAGCCATCAATGCCGGTGTGTATATGCTTAAATATGCCGGACTTGATAACCTGACACAGGCCATTCCTGTTTTCACCATTCGATACAAGCCTGCCAAAACCTTTGATATCATCATGGGAAATATATACGGGACAAGCAATCACCGGCTTGCCGAGCCTTTGTTTCGATACGATCTGTTTTATCAGCACCATATTGAATACGGGCTACAGTTTTTATGGAACACGAAACATTTTAAAACCGACCTATGGCTCAATTGGCGTCATTTTATTCAACTTGGCGACACGATGCAGGAGAAGCTCACGGTTGGAAGCAGCTCATCGGTTATTTTATACGATAATAAGTCAATAAAGGTAGTTATCCCTGTTCAATTGTTAATAAACCACCAGGGAGGACAGCTTGCACCGCCTCCCCGCCCGGGCACTACAACCATTATCAATGGCTACATCGGGACAGATATTTCATTTCAACTAAACGAAAGCTGGTATATGGACATCTCGGAAAACCTGGCGCTCTACGATGGATTATCCTTTCCCTCTGAAGGTTTGGGAAGTTTACCGGCAAAAAAAGGATGGGGTTCTTATTCAAAAGTAGTTGTCGGCTGGAAAAGCTTGCATTGGCTATCGGGCTATTGGCACGGAGAGAATTTTATTGCCCCACTCGGTGAAACTCAATTTCAATCAATTTCGGAAATTGATCCCCTCGTTTACCAACGAAACAGAAACCTGATAACGGGTAAATTATGGTACAACAAAACCATTATGAAAGGAGCCGTTATTGAAGCTCGCTTTGAAACATATTACGATATCGACAACCGTCATTTTGATTACTCGTACGGTTTATGGCTGAGGATAAACAGCAGCTTCTTTTTAACAAAATCAAAAGCTGCTAAATAACGTCGCTACACTCACACGAGTTGGCTAAAGTTGAAATATCAAATGACCCCTTCATTAAAACTGATAAAAGCAATACCGCTTTCCAAATCTTCCAACACGTCCTTTACCTTTTTTTCTGACAGGCTTTTGTAAAGCCCGTCTCTAAAAACATGATATTCGTCATGGATTGGGCAAGGTTTTTCATCATCGCACTCCACCAATCCCAACCCGCAACGCTTGAAAAACGAAAGGCCTTCGTTGGCATCAATAATGTCGAGCAGAGAAATATTCAAGGTTTCCGGTATGGCATAAAATCCACCGGTAGGTCCTTTTGAGGAGAAAATAATGTTTTTTCTTACCAAATGCTGTAACACTTTTCCAAGATACGACTCCGGAAAGCCTAAATCACGGGCAATGGTTTTAATGCCAATACGTTCCTCTTCCGAAGAATTCTTGGCAAGATAAACCACTGCTCGCAAGGCATATTCTGTCGATTTGGAAAACATCTGCTACTGATTAAGCTGTGCTCTGCCCTCTTCGCTAATCAAATCAGAGGTCCATTGAGGTTCCCATACCAGGTTTACTTTAACCTCGTATCCGGGAAAATTAACTTCTAAAATAGTTTGTACATGTTGCATGATGGCATCACCCACGGGGCATCCCGGTGTAGAGAGCGTCATATCTACCTCGATGGTTTTGGCATCATCGTTTTTTGTTACCACGTAAATTAATCCCAGATCAACAATATTGACTTCCACTTCCGGATCGGGAACCTGTTTTAAGACATCAAGAACTTTTTGTTCTTCGGCTGAAAATTCTGTTTGTATCATGATTATTATTTTGTTTGTTTTTTATGAAAAATCATTTTTGAAGCGTTGATGGCATACACCGCGCTGGTAAACAGCATCACAATGGTGGCTGCCAAAACAGCATATTTTACTGAAAACAGTAAACCTACAATAAAAAGAAGAATACTAATTACAAAAGAATAGGTGTGAACATCTACCAGCTTACTGTTGTACATTTGTCCCGGTAGCGGGGTTTTCTGTTTTCCAACCACTTTTTGGTAATAAAAAAGCCAAATAATAAAAGGCAATGTTTTGTATGTCTGCCCAAATATTAGGCCGGTAAAGAAGCCGTAAATCATTAGTAAACCTGCTAATATTTCGAGTCTTCCGGCAGGAAGCCCAAAAACATCATCGCCAATGTAAACGGCTATAAATGCCAGAACACTCAAAGCCAGTATTGAGATAGCGATGGCCGTGGGTTTCATTCCCGAGTCCAGTTTTTTCCGCATCCTTTTTGAAAACACATCATAGTTAAACCATAAAAACAAAAGCACTCCGGCCAACACGAATAACAGGGCAACTCCAAACAGCACCGTTGGGTAATTAGGAATCCAAGCCAAAATAAAAGCCAGTATTACACCCGTGTTAATCAGGTAAAATCCCTTTACGAGCAAATCTTCTCTTACCTTATGCACAATTAAAAACATGGGCATAAGCCGGGCAGCTACACCAATAATAAGCATCAGAAACCATCCGGCCAACCCAACCACCAGGTGTGTTTTTAAAAACTGGGTATGTGCGATGGGTAACCAGTTATAACTCATGTTCATTACCATAAATAAGCCTAACGATACATTTAACAACAGGTACAAACCCGATGCAATAATATACAACCGGCTAATACTCTTTTTGGGTGAAGCAGCCGCACTTTTCAAGGTATTGATGGCAAACAGCAGCACGGCAATAATAATAAACGTGCCACCCATGGCCATGTTATGGGTAAATTTGGAATCAAACTTTAAAAAACCTGCTATCAAAAAGAAGACCCCAACCACCATGACGACAAGCGTAGCATAAGCCAGTTTTTCGCTGTAAATTTTAACCTCCATCACCACGGGGATTAATTGATACAGTGCACCAAATATTACCAAAATAACCCAGCCTAAAATCATTAGGTGGGTAATCGTTAACATTTCGGGGGTGATATTGTAGCCTAAAAAATCTTCATAATGAATAACCGAAAAAACCGAAGCTGTTAACAGTCCAACGGCTCCCAATAAAAAGTGAGGCACAACCACCCATACCGAGGGGGCATTTTTTGTGCTTAATCCTGCTTCCATTATTTAAATATTATCAGTTTGATGTTGTCATCATCAATCTCATCCGACACCCATTTATAACCACGGTCTTCCATCTCGGGAATTAAATACTGAGGCAGTTTCTTATGGTGAACATAGAGGGCTTGCCCATCATCTAACTGCTCCAAAGCCTCCAAAATAGAAACCATTGGCATGGGCATTTCCAAATCACGTACATCTATTTCATTCATACTGTTTTTAAACCTTGATGCTACATCATCAAAAGCAGATGTCTCTTTGACAACCTCCTTAACCTCTTTTTCCGCTTCGGAATCATCCTTTTCCAAATAGGTGTGCACGAGTCCGTTTTCAGGACGTTCGGTTTCATAAACATACCCCTTCTTTTTTAAAAGATTCAACAACGGAATAGGCTCAAACGTATTAATTATCAATAGCGTTTCGTTATCATCCATGGTTTTTAATTGAGTCATAATGGCCTCAAAGGGATCCACTCCCCCCTCTAAAATCGGACGAACGTCCATCTCTATAACTTTCTCTTTTCGCATAATATGTGTTTTATTATTTAATCGATATTTATCAGCGGGCGATACACTCTCGCAACCGCACTCATCGACCGTTTCAAAGCCAATTTCCTTCAACTTGTCAATCATTACACAAACAGGCACACCGCCAATTCGGGCCGCCTCGGCGATGGAAACACGCGAAGCCAAAGCCTTGCGTAAAAACGGATTGCTGAGTTTTTTAAAATGTTTGTTGATCGAGCCAATTATCTCGATGGTTTTCTCATTTTCGTTAATGAGTTTTGATATTTTCGTTTTTGAACTTATCTTCATTTTACTATAAATTATGATGAATCAAATTAGGCTGCAAAAATAAACTTTTTTTTCTATTTAAGACAAAAAGGTCTTTTATTCTTTTATTTATTTTCAAAAGCAAACTTTTTCCGGGTTATTAGGTTGTATATTAAGCGTTTTTTGTTATTTTTGCACCCAATTTTTTTGAGACTTATTTGAAACTATGATTAATATAACCTTACCCGATGGAAGCATAAAGCAATTTCCCAAAGGCATCAATGCTTTTGAAATTGCCAAGAGTATCAGCGAAGGGCTGGCGCGCAACGTGTTGTCAGCCAAAGTTAACGGAGTTGTTATGGAGGCCAATCGCCCCATAAACGAGGATGCCACCGTTCAGCTGTTAACATGGCGTGATGAAGAGGGGAAAGCTACCATGTGGCACTCTTCAGCTCACTTAATGGCTGAAGCCATCGAGGCGCTCTATCCCGGCGTTAAGTTTGGAATTGGTCCTGACATCGAAAATGGTTTTTATTATGATGTAGATTTTGGTGACTACTCCATCTCGGAAAAAGATTTTCCAAAAATTGAACAAAAAATGCAGGAGCTGGCCAGGCAAAAGCAGGCCTTTATCAGAAAAGAGGTTTCTAAAAAAGAAGCACTTGACTATTTTACCCAAAAAGGTGACGAGTATAAGCTCGAGCTGATTAACGATTTAGAAGACGGCCAGATTACTTTTTACGAAACCGGTAACTTTACCGACCTGTGCCGTGGGCCTCACTTACCTGACACCTCTTCCATCAAAGCCATTAAGCTGTTAAAAATTGCAGGTGCTTACTGGCGGGGTGATGAAACCAGAAAACAGCTTACGCGAATTTACGGTATTACTTTCCCTAAGAAAAAAGAGCTAACTGAATATATCGAGTTGCTTGAAGAGGCTAAAAAACGTGACCATAGAGTTTTAGGGAAACAGATGGAACTGTTTGCCTTTTCCGATGCTGTTGGACAAGGGTTACCTTTGTGGCTCCCCAAGGGCGCACAATTGCGAGAACTGCTCGAACAGTATTTAAAGAAGGTACAACGTGCTGCCGGCTACGAACCGGTGATAACTCCCCACATTGGCAATGTAAACCTGTATAAAACTTCGGGGCATTACCAAAAATATGGTGAAGAGTCGTTCAGACCCATCACCACTCCTCAGGAAGGCGAAGAGTTTTTCCTTAAACCGATGAACTGTCCGCATCACTGCGAAATTTATAAAGTTACCCCTCATTCCTATCGAGACCTGCCTGTCAGATATGCTGAATTCGGCACGGTTTACCGTTATGAGCAAAGCGGTGAGTTACACGGATTAACCAGGGTTAGAGGCTTCACGCAGGATGATGCTCACATCTTTTGTACCCCTGACCAGATAAAAAGCGAATTCAACGGTGTTATCGACATCATCATGAGAATTTTTAAAGCGTTGAGCTTTGATAATTTTATCACTCAAATTTCGCTTCGCGACCCCAATACTCCTGAAAAATATATTGGTAGCAATGAAAACTGGGAAAAAGCGGAAAGAGCCATTATGGAGGTTGCCAAAGAACGCGGGCTGGAAGCCAAAGTTGAATATGGAGAGGCCGCCTTTTACGGCCCCAAGATGGACTTTATAGTGCGTGATGCCATTGGCAGAAAGTGGCAGCTGGGCACCATTCAGGTTGACTACAATCTGCCTGAAAGATTTGATCTGACATACATTGGCGCTGATAACGAGAAACATCGTCCGGTTATGATTCATCGCGCACCTTTTGGTTCGATGGAGCGTTTTGTCGCTGTACTTATTGAGCACTGCGCCGGAAATTTCCCGTTGTGGCTCACTCCCGACCAGGCTATTATCTTGCCAATCAGTGAAAAATATCAGGAATACGCCGAAAAAGTTTTAACTTTGCTAAAAAATTCCGAAATTCGCGCCCTCATTGACGGCCGAAGTGAAAAGACCGGCAGAAAGATTAGGGATGCAGAAATGAAGAAAATACCTTACATGCTGATTGTTGGCGAAAAAGAAGAGAGTGAGGGAACAGTTTCGGTACGCAAACATGGCGGTGAAGATTTGGGAACCTATTCCATTGAAGACTTTGCCAACATGGTAAACAACGAATGTGAACAATTAATGAATATTCAATAAATAAAGTATTAACTAATTAATAGGAGGGCTTAACAATAGCACAATATAGAGGCAGACGGGGTCCACGCAGGCCATATCAAAAAAAGGAAGACCCGCACAAAATTAACGAACGCATTAAAGCGCCGGTCGTACGACTGGTTGGCGGCAATGTGGAAAGTGATATTTATCAACTCCGTGACGCTTTACAAAAAGCACGAGAGCTGGAGCTTGATTTAGTAGAGATTTCTCCAACAGCCAATCCACCGGTTTGTAAAATCATGGATTACAAAAAGTTTCTTTACGAACAGAAAAAGAAACAGAAGGAGATTAAAGCCAAATCGGCAAAAATTGTTGTAAAAGAGATCAGACTTGGTCCGAACACCGATGACCATGACTTTGATTTCAAATTAAAACACGCCATCAAATTCCTTCAGGAAGGGGCAAAAGTAAAGGTGGATGTGTTTTTTAAAGGACGTTCTATTATTTATAAAGATAAGGGAGAGTTGATACTGCTTCGTTTTGCCGAAGCACTGGAGGAGTACGGAAAAGTAGAACGGTTACCTAAACTGGAAGGAAAGCGCATGATTATGATTGTTGCGCCTAAAAAGTAGAGTTTTTAGTAAACTATTTATAAATCAATTAAAATTCATTTAAGCGATGCCAAAAATGAAAACGAAAGCCAGCGCCAAAAAAAGGTTTGTTAAAACCGGCTCTGGTAAAATTAAGAGGAAGCATGCTTACAAAAGTCACATTTTGACCAAGAAGTCAACCAAGCGGAAACGCAACCTGACTTACTTTACCATTATTGACAAAGCAGATGAGAAAACCATCAGAAGCATGATTCGCTAATTAAACATTGTTAAACTTTGTTACAGCCAACCAAAGATTCCTGATGAGATTCAGGAACGCTGTAATGATAAAAATTAAAAAAAATGCCAAGATCAGTAAACGCAGTAGCGTCGAGAGCTAAGAGAAAAAAGCTCATGAAAATGACCAAGGGTCAATTCGGACGCAGAAAAAATGTTTGGACGGTAGCGAAAAATTCGCTGGAAAAGGGCTTGCAATATGCCTACCGCGACAGACGAACAAAAAAACGTAACTTTAGATCGTTATGGATCCAAAGAATTAATGCAGGTGCCAGACTTCATGGTATGTCCTACTCAGAATTTATGGGCAAGCTCCATAAAAAGGATATCCAGATGAGCCGTAAAGTATTGGCCGACCTCGCCATGAACCATCCTGAAGCTTTTAAAGCTATCGTGGATGCCGTAAAATAGAGAAATAAATCTCAACATAATCAAGCCCCGAATGAATTTTCATTCGGGGTTTTTTGTTTTTATGTTGCCAGCTTATGAGTCTTGAGTCTAAAACAATGGTTAAGTCGTCCCCAATAAAAAGAATGAAATAATTCTAACAAAAGTTTTCATCTCAGATTTAACCATGCTTCGACTCCCACTCCAACAAGCTCACAATGTACAAGCTCGGAGAAATAACGAAAAAGAAAGCAAACCTTTTAAAGTAAAATGGGTTTATCAATGTTTTGGGATAAGTAAACAAGCATACTATAAAAGACTTGAATCGTACAGTAGCAAGGTGACAGACGAAAACATATTAAAAATTATGGTTAAGACTATCGGCAAAAAGTGGGGCAAAGAACCGGGGGAATCAAGCTCTATCATGAGTTGCGCGGTAAGTTTACAGACTACGGAATAAAGATGGGTCGTGATAAGTTTTTTGACTTTTTAAGACATAATAACTTACTGGTTCCTAAGTTGAAGAGTTTCCATATTACTACTAATTCAAAACATCAATTTCATAAATATAAAAACAAACATAGTGAAAGATAGCGTCCCTATCAGGCCTGAGCAACTTTGGGTAAGTGATATAACCTACATTAAAACAGAAAATGGACATAACTATTTAGCTATAGTTACCGATGCATATTCTAAGCAGATTATGGGTTTTAAGCTATCCAATCACATGAAGACATCGCTTTGTGTTGAAGCACTTAAAATGGCTATTAGCCACAGGAAATACCCAGATAAGAAGCTAATTCATCATTCAGGCAGAGGGTTTCAATATTGTAACACCCGCTACACCCAGTTTGCAGAATCAAATGGGATGGTAATGAATATGACCGAGCAATACGATCCATGTGAGAATGCAGTAGCTGAACGAATTAACAGGACACTTAAATATGAATATGGATTAAAACGAACAATCAAAGACACTTCATTAGCCAACAAAATGGTAAATCAGGCTGTTTACATTTATAACAACCTCAGAGCCCATTTGAGTTTAGAACTTAGAAAGCCCGGTGAGGTACATTTGAATCCCGATTTAGAATATAAATCATCCACGTAGTTAACTTTAAACAACTTCAATAAAAAATTATAAAAAAGGTCAACCTATTTCAGGATAATACACTTCTTCATATACTTAAAATAAGTACTTTTGCTGCCTCCGAAAGGAAAGATAAAAACATCTAATTATTAACCTTTTATAATAATTGAAAATATGGCATTCAACCTTAGAAACCGAAACTTTGTAAAGTTATTGGACTTTACCCCAAAAGAGATTAAATTTTTACTGGATCTTTCTGCCGATCTAAAAAAGGCAAAATACGCCGGAACCGAGCAACAGACCTTGAAAAATAAAAATATTGCACTGATTTTTGAAAAATCATCAACCCGTACACGCTGTGCTTTTGAGGTGGCTGCCCATGATCAGGGTGCTAATGTTACTTACCTCGGCCCTTCAGGTACTCAGATAGGTAAAAAGGAATCGATGAAAGATACTGCCCGCGTACTGGGTCGCATGTACGATGGCATTGAATATCGTGGTTTCGGACAGAAAATTGTTGAAGAGCTGGCCGAGTTTGCCGGTGTTCCGGTTTGGAACGGACTTACCA
>QMPP01000011.1 GCA_003650425.1 Bacteroidota bacterium
TAATTCGATATCATGGATTTTATCGTCCGGGAGTTTGTCGAACTTCTCTTTTAAAGCAACAATCGACGGGTGATGCCTTAACTGAAGAATGTTAAAAATCTTTCTGCCGGTTTCTTTTTCAATCTCTTCAAGGCCGTCAATATTCCATGGGTTAAGCACCAATGGTTTTTCGCAAATGGCATTGGCATCATTTCTTAACGCCATTCTAATGTGTGAATCGTGAAGGTAATTTGGCGAGCAGATGCTGACAAAATCAATTTTGGAGTCGTCGCCCTTTCTTCGTAATTTATCAAGATGACGGTCGAAACGTTCCGGCTCGGTAAAAAAATCTGCCTGCGGAAAAAAACTGTCAATAATTCCAACGCTGTCAAAAGGGTCAAGAGCAACCGATAAATCGTTTCCGGTATCTTTTATCGCTCTCATGTGGCGAGGAGCAATATAGCCGGCAGCTCCAATTAAGGCAAACTTTTTCATGATAAGGGGGTTGTATTAAAGCTGCTAAATCTTATTAAACAACCGTTTAAAGAATGATTTCTTTTTGGTAGGCTTATCATCGGTATAATAGCCGTATCCATATCCATACCCGTAACCATACCCGTAACCATACCCGTAACCATAGCCATATCCGTAACCATAGCCATAACCATAGCCCCCTTTAAGGTTGATGTCGTTGACCACGATATACATTTTCATACCGCGTTCTTCCATGCTTTGAACAATGGAGGCAAATACTTTTTTGTTGGTAAGGTTTTGACGCACGAGGTAAATGTTAACATCGCAATGTTCCATCAACAGGTATGCATCGGTAACCAGCCCAACCGGCGGCGTATCAATAATAATGTAATCGTACCTTTCGCGCAGCTCATGAAACAGCTCAGTGGTTTTTTCGGAGGCTATTAACTCAGCAGGGTTAGGAGGAACCGGGCCAGCAAGGATAATGTCAAGGTTTGGTATTCGAATCGAAGGCTGAATAATTTCATCAATGGTTGCTTTATTAATAAGGTACGATGTTAAACCAACGTTGTTTGAAATTTTAAAGTCTTGATAGATTTTTGGTTTACGAAGGTCAAACCCCAGCAATACAGTTTTTTTGCCGTACTGTGCATAAACACTAGCCAGGTTCATCGAAACAAAGGTTTTACCCGCACTCACCATGTCGGCCGTTACCATGATGGTGGTTTTTTCCTGTCCTTTAACCAAAAACTGAATGTTGGTTCGCAAGGAACGATACGACTCGGCAATACTCGATTTTGGCGATTCGGCAACCACCAACTGGGTTTCCTTGTCAGAATGAAGCAACTGCCCAATAATGGGGAAATTGGTAACCGATTCGATATCTTTTTTATCAATAATTTTATCGTTCATGTAATCTTTTCCCAGAACATATATCACAGGGAATGCAAGACCTAAAATTAAGGCGATAAGATAGTTTAATCCTTTTTTGGGGAAGGTTTGCTCGCTTAACTCTTCACGCGCCACATCGATAACCTCGTTATCAGGCATATTGGATGCCTTTGTGATTTGAGCTTCCGATCGTTTTTCCAAAAGAAAAGTGTAAACGTTGTTGCTTAATTCAAATTTTCGTTTGTAGTTAAACAATTCTCTTTCGGTAACCGGTAAGCTACTTGCCTTACCCGATAATTTGGTAATTCGTTTATTTACTTCTCGTAACGATTGGTTCGAGTTTTTTATAATATTGTTAATGTTTTCGAGAATGGCGTTTTTAGTACTGGTAATTTGACTGTTAAAGCTGATTACCGCGGGACTCCTTTCGGTTGATGCCAAGAGCTGCATCGACTTTTCATTATACAAATTAATAAGCTGACCTACCAACTGATTTAAAACAGGGTCGTCGATGCCCATAGCAGAAGGTGCTACAAGCTGATCCATGTTGTTTTTGTTTTTAATGATGTAGTTTTTAAGGTTCTGATAGTAATTGGCTTTTACCAGTAATTCGGCATGCTGTTTTTGTAAGTCGTTTAGGTATTCGAAAAGCTGTTGCGACTGAAAGCTAATATCCATAACCTCGTTGGCTGATCTGAATTTTTGAAGTGCCATCTGAGCTGAGTTCAACGAATCGGAAATCACACCAAGTTGGCTATCGATAAACCGAATGGTGTTATCGGCAATCTGGTTTTTCTTTTCAAGACTTTGTGAAAGGTACTCCCTGATTAGCGTGTTTAAAAAGTTAACATCTTTTTTAACGTTTTTTCCCGAAAAGGTAATCTCTAAAATAGAAGCTTCCCTGTTAATCGGTTCAATTTTAAAGCCTCTAAAAAGTTTGGTTAAACTAAAATAGTCGTTAAAAGTAAAGCCGTAGGTGTTATCAAGATCCTCTTCCATATCAAACTTATCATTCAATATTACCTTGAAGGTATTATAACCATTGTCAACCAGTTCGCCAAACTGATGGGTTTCCCTGATTTCAATTTTATTTAAAACAGTATCTTTCAGAAATTTTGATTTTGAAAAGATGTATTTCTTTATCAGTTCACCTTGCGCCTCAATAATATACTCATTGCTATTTAATATTTTCATGGTATAATTAAGGGCTACGGCCTGAGGAACGGCAGTATCAAAAACCACCTTAAATGGTGCATCGTGATAGAGTTCAGTTTTCATTAGTCCCTCTTCCATAAAATAGGATACTTCAAAATCAAGTTTTTTAATGGAACGGTAAGATAATGAAAACGAGGTTAGTTTTCCAATCTCATTTTCAACATTTTGCTGGTTGTTACTTAGTCCGATACCAATTAATGAAGATGGATCGAGAGCCGATTTATCATCCTTAACCAACACCGAGGATTTAACTTCAAAAACCGGAGCAGTATATTTGTTAAACAGAAAAGCTACCACAACAGCCACGAATACAGCAATAGCAAATAAGTACCAAAATCGTACAAATTTGAAAAACATTGATTTAATGTCAACAGATTCCTCTGGTTGCTGTTGCTGATATTGTAAGTTATTTATATTGTTTTCCACTTTGCGAGATGATTTTTGTATTATTTAAAATAATTAAGTAATAGTATTGTTGAAGAAATAAACCCAAACACAACGGCATAAGGGAATTGAGCAAACGTAAATTGCTTACCCTTGACAGGGGTAACATAAATGATGTCGTTAGGTTTTAAGTAAAAGTAATCCGATTCAAGAATGTTACGTTTGGTCATATCGAGGTATATTACCCTGGAACCCGTTTTGGTTTGCCGAATCACCGCTACCTTTTCACGATTGGCAAAGTCGGTTAAATCACTGGCCATTGAAACCGCTTCAAATAGGTTGATACTGTTTTGGTATACCTTGTATTGTCCCGGTCTTTGAACTTCCCCTAACAAAGTAAGGTTAAAGTTAACCATCTTAACAATAACAACAAATTCCTTTAAATAGATTCTGAGATTTTCTTTAAGTTTGCCTTTAATTTCATCAACGGTAAGGTTTTTCACTAATATTTCGCCGGTAAGAGGAAAATCCAAATATCCCTTTTCATTAACAGTATAACTGTTTAGATAAATAGATGCATCACTATTTAAATAGCTGCCTGATGCTCCGCTTGGGTTTAATAATATGGTAGTTTGTTCGTCTAAACTCACAACCTTTACATACAGGTTGTCGCCCGGCTGTATCCGGTACTCAATGTTTTTGTCGTTGTAAAATGAGCTGAGCGTATCGGCTTCATTTTTAACCTGCATATAAAGCATCTTTTTCTGTGGAACACAAGAGGAAAAAAGGATGGCAATCAAACCAATCCAAAAAACTGTTTTCAAACTTAGTGGAATAAAATTTTTCATTAATATAATTGTCTTATAACTTGTTATAGTCGTTTTGTACTATCTTTTGGGCAAAAAGATAAATGGCAAATTTAAACCTTTTTTTAAAAGTGTTGCCACCTGAAAAATAAATAATCATATTTCATAATTTTTTAATCCCCGTTACTGCCAGATAAATTACATTTGTACGTCAATTAAACAACAAATATTATGAAAAAAATTACACTCATCATTTTGTCTTTTAGCCTGATTTTCTCTGCTTTTGGCCAAAGCGAAAATAGGGTAATAATCCCTAAAGTATTATCTAATATTGAACACGATGGCAAAGGTAATCTGGTTTATGTTTCACCAAAAACCGGGGCAAAAGCCTTTTTAGAGATGGACACACCCTTTTACTCGTCCGATAGTATACTGATTAATCCCACGGGGACGGAAGAAGGGATTTCGTTTGATTTTGGTAAAAAGGATTTTTGGGGAACCATGTATTACGGTATGTACGCTGATAATGCTTCAAGGTTTCCGCAACCTGTTTTTTTTAAGAGGACGGCTAAAATTGTCGAGGGCAAAACCGAGATAAATCTGTTGGCCATGGGGGGGAAGTATGATATAGCAAAGTACGAAACCACCGGAAATTCAAAACTGGGGTATCGTATCGTAAATAATAGAGGTGAGATAATTTATGATGGAAAGATTAACATTAAGGGAAAAGGGCCTTTTGAAGTAGCCTTGTCCATTACCGAAGGGCCTTTTGTAAATAAAGTTACGGAGAGTGAAGCGGTAATTTGGTTTAACACCAACAAACCATGCAGCCCGTCAGTAGTAGTTAATGACATGGTTTTTACAGCTCCGGCAAAAATGATGAACATGATGGGAGATGTACATCACGAGATTAGAGTTCACCATTTAAAGCCCGACACTAAATACGATTATAGCGTTAAGTTTGGCGACAATGAAGAGAGCTACTCCTTTAAAACGAATCCTGAAAGGGGAAGTCGGAAACCATTTGTTTTTGCTTTTACCAGCGATTCAAGACAAGGTAATGGTGGTGGGGAAAGAAATATTCACGGCACCAACGCGTATATTATGAAAAAAATGGCCGCCCTTGCCCTTGCAAATAATGCTGCTTTTTTCCAATTTACCGGCGATATGATTAACGGGTACTCGTCAAGTATTGGCGAAACACGACTGGAATACAAAAACTGGAAACGTTGTCTGGAACCATTTTGGCATTATATACCTTTTAATGTAGCGCCGGGAAATCACGAGGTAACCGTTTCTTCTTTCAACGATGGAAGTAAATATGGGCTATCGGTTGATCAGTTTCCTTATAACACTAATTCGGGTGAACGAATTTTTGCCGATGAGTTTGTAAACTTCGAAAACGGTCCCGTTAGTGAAGACGGAAGCAAGTATGACCCGGATAAAAACAACAGGGATTTTCCGCCCTACAGCGAAACCTCTTACTATTATGTGTACGACAATACAGCAATGGTAGTTATGAACTCTAACTATTTATACACGCCAAGTACTTACAATATCCCCGAAATCGGGGGCAATGTGCATGGGTATATTATGGATAACCAGTTGGCCTGGCTGGACAAAACACTGGCAAAATTAAATCAGGACAACGCCATTGATAACATTTTTGTAACCATCCATACGCCGGCTTTTCCTAACGGAGGGCATTCGGGAGATGATATGTGGTATGGTGGTAATAACCGGATAAGACCTTACATAGCGGATAACCCGGTTAAAAAGGGTATCATTGAGCGGAGAGATGAATTCTTGAATATCATTATAAATAAAAATCCTAAAGTGGTGGCACTGCTTACGGGCGACGAACATAATTATTGCAGGATGAAACTAACCGACGAAACACCGCGATATCCTGAAAATTGGAATCATAAAAAGTTGCATCTCGACAGACCGTTTTGGCAGATTACCAATGGCTCGTCAGGAGCACCCTACTATGGTCAGGAAAAACTGCTTTGGTCTTCTTCGGTAGAAAAGTTTTCCACTCAATACGCCTTAATGCTTTTTACCATTGAAGGTACAAAAGTGAAATTATCGGTTGTAAATCCCGATACCATGGAAAAGATTGAAGATGTAATCTTAAAAGAGTAGGTTCTTATCGCTCATTAGTAAACCATTAGGCTGTAAAGATATTTATTACACAAAGTGATTTGTTTCTGCCATTGCTAATAAGGCCGGAATTATTACCTTTACTCGCTAAAGAATATCAATATGGAAAATCGTTGGGTATTTAAAAAAGTACCTGAAAGTGAGGTTGTTGAGCGACTCTCAAAAGAGCTTAACATTAATCGCCGACTAGCTGCTTTGCTGGCCCAACGGGGGATTACTGACTATAATCAGGCAAAAAGTTTTTTCAGACCAAAATTATCCGATTTACACGACCCCTTTCTAATGAAAGATATGGATAAGGCGGTCAAACGAATTCAAACAGCTATTTTCAAGGGTGAAAAAATCGTGGTTTATGGCGATTATGATGTGGACGGAACAACAGCCGTTTCCATCGTGTATAATTTTTTAAAACATGTTCATAAGAAAGTTGAGTTTTATATTCCCGATCGTTATAAAGAGGGGTATGGAATTTCTTTCAAAGGAATAGACACAGCCATCGAACGGGGTGCCACATTAATGATTACCCTTGATTGTGGAATTAAGGCTGTTGACAAGGTTAACTACGCCAACGAAAAAGGTCTGGATATTATTATTGGTGATCATCATCGGCCTGGGGATGAATTACCGAAAGCAGTGGCGGTACTCGATTCTAAACGCGATGATTGTGATTATCCCTATCAGGAGCTATCTGGTGCCGGTGTTGGGTTTAAGCTTACGCAGGCTATTGCTCAAAAAATGAAGGTGGATGAGAACCTTGTGTTCGAATCGCTGGATTTGGTGGCCATTAGTATTGCTGCTGATATTGTACCCATTACCGGTGAAAACCGGGTATTGGCCTATTTTGGACTACAGCAGCTGAACAAAAAACCACGCCCGGGTATACTCACGCTGCTGCAATCAGCCGGATTGAGAAAAGGAAAAAGTAAAAAATTTTATTTCGATAAAGAAATTACCATTACTGATTCTGTTTTTTTACTAGGACCCCGTATTAATGCGGCAGGACGCTTGGAAAGCGCTACCGATTCGGTAAAACTCATGATTAGCAAAGATCGGGAGTATGCTGACAAACTGGGTAAACAAATTAATAATTTGAACCTTCATCGGCGTGATCTCGACCGTGACATCACCAGGGAAGCCATTGATATGATTGTTGCCAACGATGATATGAAGGAGCGGAAAACAACCGTTGTTTATAATCCTGAATGGCATAAAGGAGTTGTTGGTATTGTCGCCTCGCGATTAATTGAAAATTTTTATCGCCCAACCATAGTACTTACCTACTCAGACGGGTTAATATCCGGATCAGCCCGCTCAATCAAAAAGTTTGATATTTATGATGCCATCGACTCCTGCTCTCATCTTTTAGAGCATTTTGGAGGTCATACTTTTGCCGCGGGACTGGCATTTAAACCCGAAAACCTAAAAGCCTTTGTTTCCTGTTTTGAAAAATACGCTCAACAACATCTTACCAACGATATGATGATGCCTGAAATTGAACTGGATGCCGAATTGTTTATTAGTGATATTAACACCAGGTTTTATAATATATTGAGGCAGTTCGCCCCATTTGGGCCAGGTAACATGTTGCCACTTTTTCAATCTTCCGATTTGATAGATACCGGATATGCCCGTCTGGTTGGTAAAAATGGGAGTGAACATCTTAAATTTTCGGTAGTGCATCGAAACCGATCGGGAAACCCTATTCCGGCTATTGCCTTTAACCAGGGGCATCATATCGAAAGAATTAAAAAAGGGGATCCCTTTAAAATATGTTATCACATTGTCGAAAACTCGTGGCAGGGAGCTACCAATTTACAACTACGTGTTAAAGACATTAAGTTTGAAGATTAATCGTCAATCTCAACAGTAACCCTAAAGCTTTTAAGCTTGAAAGCTAAAAACAAAAGGACGACACCGACCAATAGTGCTAATACACCCGTTAAGACTACCATGTAACTGGCCATTTCAAAAGGGTTAAACATCAAGGCGATGCCAAAAATCAACGTAACCAACCCGTTAATAATAAAAGATGTTTTGCCATTGTACTCTTTGGGTATTTTAAAGGCCATGTAAAGCTGGATGACCCCCATCAATATTGCCCACACTCCGATTATTATAACAAAAATTTGAAGTGAGTTTTGCGAAAAAAAGGTGAGCAGAATTCCAAAAATAAACATAACCAATCCCTGAATAAAATCGAAGGCAATAAACTGATGGTTTTTATAACTCGTGTAAACACCATAAAGCATAACCAGCGATGCAATTAGAATTAGTGCACCCAAATAAGTTACAATGGTTAGGATTAGACCCTGGGTTGCAAATAGAGCCAGAATACCATAAAATATAGCAATGAACCCACTAACCAGAAGTAATCTCCAATTGTTATTTGCATATTTTTTCATGATGATAATTTTGGCACTAAAGTAGTTAAATAGCCAGTTAATTCCAATAGTGAAATAAAATAAATAAACTTCAAAAAAAATTTGCAAAAAATAAAAATAGTGTATCTTTGCACCCTCAATAATTGAGACACACTCCTCCATAGCTCAGTTGGTTAGAGCATCTGACTGTTAATCAGAGGGTCCGAGGTTCAAGTCCTCGTGGGGGAGCAAAAACAAAAAAGCCGCTAATCAGCGGCTTTTTGTTTTAAGGCGTTCTTCAAAACTAACCTTCCGGTTTAATTTTTTGACCAACGGATAAACAACACTATCAGAATATTACCTTATATTTATGTTGGAAACATGGAAATAATGCTTAATTTTGCAGCGATTTTTTTGAACATATAAAACTCCGGAAGATGTCAAAGTCGTTGGTAAGTATCTTTTCAGGCCGTTCCAGCCGCTATTTAGCAGAAAAAATTGCTAATAGTTTTGGCATTGAATTAGGAAAGTCGATTGTTACCGAATTTTCGGATGGTGAGTTTCAAACCTCTTTCGAGGAAAATATTCGTGGCCGCGATGTTTTTATTATTCAGTCTACAACCCCTCCTACCGATAACATCATGGAGTTGCTAATGATGGTGGATGCAGCCCGAAGAGCTTCTGCACGGAAAATAATTGCCGTGTTACCTTATTTTGGGTACGCTCGTCAGGACAGAAAAGACAAACCACGTGTTTCGATAGCTTCTAAATTAATTGCCAACTTGTTAGTAACGACCGGGGTAACCAGAATAATAACATTAGATTTGCATGCCGATCAAATTCAGGGTTTTTTTGATATTCCTGTTGACCACATGTTCGCCTCAAATATTTTCATCCCTTACATAAAGGACTTAGGTCTTTCCGATTTAATGATAGCTTCACCGGATACGGGAGGTACTCGCAGGGCTGCTTCGTATGCTAAATCACTCGAAACGGGTTTCGCAATTTGTTATAAGCAACGAAGCAGACCCAACGTAATTGAACAGATGCAGCTAATTGGTGATGTAGAAGGAAAAAATGTAATTTTACTCGACGACATTATTGATACGGCAGGAACCATAACAAAAGCTGCCGAACTGATTATGGCCAACGGGGCAAAAAGTATTCGGGCTTTCTGTACGCACCCTATCTTTTCGGGTGATGCTTATAACCAGATTTCCAAGTCGCCTTTTGAAGAAGTTGTGGTTACCGATACCATTCAGCTTAAGCAAGATTGTTCAAAAATTAATATTCTTTCAACTGCAGATTTATTTGCAGAAGTAATTAAGAGAGTTCAAAACCTCGAGTCGATTAGCTCGTTGTTTAATAAATAATTCTAATAAACATTTTAAATTAAATTTTATGAAATCAGTATCATTGAGCGGTGCACCAAGAGTGCACGTAGGGAAAAAAGATGCTAAAAAAAGCAGAAGAGAGGGAAACATTCCTTGTGTAATTTATGGAGGTGAATCACAAATTCACTTTACACTTCCTGAACTTGTAGTAGATAAGATTATTTTTACTCCGGAAGTTTTTATTCTTAACATCACCATTGATGGAAAAGAGTATCAAACCATTCTACAGGATATCCAGTATCATCCTGTTACTGACAAAACACTTCATATCGATTTTCTGGAAATTACAAAAGGAAAAGATGTTGTTGTTGGTATCCCTGTTACATTCGTGGGCGTAGCTCCTGGTATTATCAAAGGAGGTAAACTGCAGGTTAAATACCGTAAACTACGTGTTAAAGGTAATATCGATAATATTCCCGAGTTTATTGAACTGGATGTTTCAAAGCTTGATCTTGGAAACTCCATTAAAGTTAGAGACCTAAGTTTGGACGGCTTACAAATTATTGAAAAATCTGATGCCGTTGTGGTTCAGGTTAAAATGGCTCGTGTTTCTCAATTGGATGATGTGGTTGAAGAAGAAGAAGAAACAGAAAAAGAAAAAGAAGAAGAGACTGAAGAATAACCATTTTTTCTATGATATAAAAGGGCAGAACATTTTTGTTTTGCCCTTTTTTTTGTTCTTTTGAATAATGAAATATTTAGTAGCCGGACTTGGGAATATTGGTACCGAGTATGAAAACACCCGTCATAATATAGGATTTAAAATTGCGAATACCCTTGCTGACAACCTTGATGGTAAGTTTAAGGTTGATCGCCTTGCTTCAGTATGCCGGGTTAAATACAAGTCGCGTACCCTGGTTATTATAAAACCAACAACCTATATGAACCTTAGCGGTAAGGCAGTAAAATATTGGTTGGATAAAGAAAAGATTCCCATAGAAAACTTAATTGTTGTACTCGATGATATTGCCCTGCCTTTTGGGACATTACGATTGCGACCCAAGGGAAGTGATGCCGGTCATAACGGGTTAAGCCATATTATTCAAACACTAGGGACTAACCAATTTGCTCGCTTGCGGTTTGGTGTTGGAAGCGATTTTAGACGAGGTTATCAAGTTGACTATGTTTTAGGGGAATGGCCAAAAGAAGAGGAAAAAGAGCTTTCTTTTAAAATTAATACGGCTATCGAGATGGTGAAAAGTTTTACTACTATCGGTCTTTCCAGAACCATGAACATATTTAATAAAAAACCGGGTTAAGAGCCAACTTACTTACTAATACTTTTCGGTTTTGATGGTTCGGCAACAACATCAGGCTCGAACAACTCATCAATTTTCTCCTTTGCCCGCTTTTTAATTTCGGGGGTAATAGCCGACGAAACAGTGGAGATGGCATAACTTAAAAAAGCAGCATCGTCTGAAAAGCCTAACACAGGAATAAAATCGGCAATTAAATCTGTGGGTAAAATAAAATAGCCTAAGGCTGCAGTTATTATCAGCTTGTTTCGCAAGGGTACGCTTTTATCTGAAAGCAGATAATAGAGTAACATGACATAAAATAACACTTCAGCACTTAACTTTAACCCAACTTTGCTAAGTTTAGCAAATAAATCCGTCTCAGAATAGAGCTCAACATATTTCCGAAGTGTAGAAAATTTTACAGGTTTCTTATATTCATTTTGCCATTCGTACATAACTAACGGTTAATGATTGTTGATAATGCATTCCGTCTGCAAAGATAACGATAATTATTAACCTTGCGTCGGTTCGGTTTTAGCTAATCTGTTTGTAACTTTAATTTCATTAATAATTGATAGTTCGTGCATCTCATTTTTTTCCAACAGCAACTCAATCTCTTTAATCTTCGACAGATTCAATTTGAACACTCCGGTAACACCTTTAACTTTTCGTAATATAGCAACCATGGCATCAATCTCTTCCATGTTTCCCGATTTTTCAATAATTAATAAGTAGTCGATTTGCCGATAATCGGGCAGGAGTTTCTGTTTTGAGTGATGGTTGGCAATAAGAAAGGATTTAATTTTCATTTCATCACTTTTGCAATAAAACCACGAATAGGTGATGGGTTCTTTCTCGTTACTATGAAAAGCAAAATCTTTGTGCTTTGCAAAATTAAACCCTATTGTTTTATTGATATGATGAACAAGCTGATAATCAACAAATGTTGATACAATTCCCAGTAATAGAAACGTATCATTATAATCAATATCAACGGTTAATTTTTTTACCACGATGGTGTTGTTTTTCTTTTTTCAAAAGTAAAACAAAAAGCAATGAAAAGCAGCTTAATTAGTGGGAATTGATAAGCCCAATTTTATCCAGGCTTTTTCGGCGGCCAGCTTTTCGGCACCTTTCTTTGAAAGGTCTCTGCCTAAAGCCACTTTACTGCCATCAACAATAACTTGCACAATATATTGTTGGTTGTGTTTCGATTTAATTTCTTCAACCAGTTCAAAATGCAAATCGTGTTTTTCTTTTTGCGACCACTCAATCATTTTACTCTTGTAATTGATGTCGGCATTCATTAAATTTTCAACATCAAAATTGAGAAGTACTATCCGGTTGATAATTATTTTCCTGGTAAATTTGTATCCTTTATCGAGATAGAGTGCACCTACAAAGGCTTCAAAGGCATCACCGGCGGCTGATTTTCCAGTTCCTTTTTTTTGGTCGGATGAAAGGATTAGCTTTGAAAGTCCCAGTTTATAAGAAAGCTTGTTGAGCGACGACCGGCTGACAATTTTTGAACGCATCTCGGTTAAAAAACCTTCAGCCTCGTAAGGAAACCGCTTAAAAAGAAATTCAGCTACCACCGCTCCTAAAATGGCATCGCCGAGATATTCCAGCCTTTCGTTGTTAATATTAACGCCATTAATTTTATTCAGCGAGGCTGACCGATGACGTAGTGCCAGCTTGTATAAAAAAATATTTCCGGGATAAAACCCAAAAATATTCTTTATAGAAATTCGTAATTTTTTATCTTTGGACAGATGTACCTTAACAAAATTTTTCAGTAACAAAACAAAGGGTGTTTACTGTCTAAATTTTTTAAAGATAATGGAAGCATTGTGTCCTCCAAAGCCAAAAGTATTACTCAAAGCAGCGTTAACAGTTCGTTTAACTGCTTTATTACCAAAAGTAAAGTTAAGTTTACTATCAATTTTTGGGTCGAGATTAAATTGATTGATGGTTGGCGGAACAAGATCATTTTTAACAGCTAATAGGGCTGCAATGGCTTCAGCAGCACCGGTACCACCTAACAGGTGGCCTGTCATCGATTTGGTAGAGTTGATGTTGATTTTGTAGGCGTGCTCGCCAAAAAGTTTATTAATGGCTAGCGGCTCTACTATATCGCCAACAGGGGTGGAAGTACCATGGGTATTAATGTGGTCGATGTCTTCCAGCTGTAATCCGGCATCTTTAATGGCTTCCTTCATGCAAAGGTAAGCACCATACCCTTCAGGATGAGGGGCTGTCATGTGATAAGCATCTCCCGACAGGCCTGCTCCTGCTACTTCACCATAAATTTTAGCTCCTCTGGCAAGAGCATGTTCAAGTTCTTCAAAGATAAGGCCTGCACCTCCTTCGCCAATTACGAATCCATCTCTGTCAACATCAAAAGGACGTGATGCGGTGGCAGGATCATCGTTACGGGTCGAAATAGCATGCATGGCGTTAAAACCTCCCACCCCAACCGGAGTGACTGCCGCTTCGGAACCTCCTACTACAAAGGCACAGGCTTTACCAAGGCGAATGTAGTTATAGGCATCCGATAGAGCGTTGGCTGAAGAGGCACAAGCTGATACGGTAGCAAAATTAGGACCTCTAAAACCAAATTTAATGGATATCTGCCCTGCTGCAATATCAGCAATCATTTTTGGAATAAAAAAAGGATTGAAACGGGGTGTGCCATTTCCGGTGGCAAAAGCCGAAATTTCTTTTTGAAATGTATCGAGCCCGCCAATACCGGCAGCCCATATTACACCGACTCTGTCATGATCAATTTCAGCATCATCAATGCCGGAGTCCTGAACGGCTTCGGAGGCAGCCACCATGCCATACTTGGCATAACGGTCAAATTTACGTGCCTCTTTACGGTCAAAATAATCCTTCTCATCAAAACCTTTTACCTCACAGGCAATTTTAGTTTTGAATTTTGATGTGTCGAAATGCGTGATAGTGGCACAACCATTAGCCCCTTTAAGCAAACCCTCCCAATACTCGGGAGCAGTATTACCTATAGGGGTAATTGCACCGATACCGGTAACAACTACCCTTTTTAATTCCATAGAATAATAATTGATTATCTACAAATGACTTTCGATGTATGTAATAGCATCACCTACAGTCTCTATTTTCTCTGCTTCTTCATCAGGAATAGAAAGATTAAATTCTTTTTCAAATTCCATGATTAATTCAACAGTATCAAGCGAATCAGCGCCTAAATCGTTGGTGAAGCTTGCTTCTTTAGTTACTTCACTTTCTTCTACGCCAAGCTTATCAACGATAATGCTTACAACTTTTGAATGTACGTCTGACATATTGTTTATTTTTATATGATTAAAACTGCTGCAAAGTAATGTATTAATGGTTTAAAAAACAAAAAAAAATGAAAAATTTGAATTCATTCTGCTATTATATAATTAAGGAGTAAGAAAACAAAAAAAATATTTCTGACATCAATTTTCTAATTCACCGGATAAGATTACTTTTGTTAAACTATGTTATTGAATGGAAAATGAAAAAAATTGCGCTTTTTGCTTCGGGAAATGGTACTAATGTTCAACGTATTGCGGAGTATTTTAAAGATAGACCGGATGTGACAGTTTCAATGGTGCTGACTAACAACCCTAAAGCCGGTGTGTTAATGAGAGCTGAAAAATTGGGATTAAAAACATTGATATTTTCAAGAGATGAGTTTTATCACTCTTCGAAAATAGTTAATCTATTGAAAGAGCTGCATGTTGATTTGATTGTTTTGGCCGGATTTCTTTGGCTTCTCCCTGAACAATTAATAACCGCATTTCCTGACAAAATTATTAACCTGCATCCGGCGTTACTTCCCAAGTATGGTGGCAAAGGTATGTACGGGCATCATGTACATGAGGCAGTTATTAAAAACAAAGAGACCAAATCAGGGATAACCATCCATTATGTAAACGTCAGGTATGACGAGGGACAAATTATTTTTCAATCTTCTTTCGGTTTAACCAACGACGAAACACCCGAGTCGCTTGCAAAAAAAATCCACCTACAGGAGCATGAACATTTTCCAAAGGTGATTGAAAGGCTGCTGGCAAAACCCGATGAGTAAATAGGATGATTTTATTACTTTAAGCCATCAAATTTGTACTCTATTGATGTTTTCTTCCTTCTCATAGTCATTCTTTTCCTATTTTCGCAGGCTGAAAAGTGTTTGATTATTAACGGTTGTAAAGAGAAGAAAAATGGGATACGATTTTGGAAAAATAGAAACCAGGTGGCAAAAGTACTGGAGCGACAACAAGGTTTACCACGTAGATATCGATTATAATAAACCCAAGTTTTATGTGTTGGACATGTTTCCCTATCCTTCGGGGTCGGGATTGCACGTTGGCCATCCGCTGGGGTATATTGCATCTGATATATATGCAAGGTATAAAAGGCTTCAGGGATTTAACGTGTTACATCCCATGGGCTATGATGCGTATGGGTTGCCGGCCGAACAATATGCTATTCAAACCGGAACGCATCCTGCCATTACAACCGAGAAAAATATAAAACGATATCGCGAGCAGCTTGATAAAATTGGCTTTTCGTTTGATTGGGACAGAGAAGTTCGTACCAATGATCCCAACTATTTTAAGTGGACACAATGGACCTTTATTCAGCTTTTTAAATCGTGGTTTAATAAAAACAGCAGCAAGGCGGAACCCATAACTGAGCTTGTTGCCGAATTTGAAAAAAACGGAAATGCTGCCATCAATGCTGCCACTTCGCAGGAAGAGGTTTTTACTTCCGGTGAGTGGAAAGCGATGAGCGAAGAAGAACAGCAGGAAATTTTGATGAATTATCGCCTGGCTTATATCTCCGAAACCATGGTAAACTGGTGTCCGGCTCTGGGTACTGTTCTTGCTAATGACGAGGTAAAAGAAGGCCTTTCGGAACGTGGCAGCCATCCCGTGGAACGAAAAATGATGAAGCAGTGGCTGCTCAGAATTTCGGCTTATGCTCAGCGCCTGCTCGATGGGTTGGAAAAGCTGGAGTGGTCCGACTCCATAAAAGAGATTCAACGTAACTGGATTGGAAGAAGCGAAGGGGCATCGGTAATATTTAATATTAAAGGCTTTGAAGATACGGTAGAGGTATTTACCACTCGTCCCGATACCCTTTGGGGTGCTACTTTTATGGTGATGGCTCCTGAGCATGAGCTTATCGAAAAAATTACCACGCCCGAACAGAAAGAGAAAATTGAAAATTATGTTGCCTGGGCTAAAAACCGTTCGGAGCGTGAGCGAATGACAGAAGTGAAAAAAGTTACCGGTGAATTTACCGGAGCATACGGCATCAATCCGCTTACAGGCAAAGAGGTTCCTATATGGGTTGCCGATTACGTGTTGAGTGGTTATGGTACCGGGGCTATTATGGCGGTTCCTGCTCATGATAGTCGTGACTTTGCCTTTGCCCGTCATTTTAACCTGCCTGTTATTCAGGTGGTAAGTAAAGAGGGCGAAGAACCCACCGACCCTTCTACATGGGAGGAGTCGTACGATTCAAAAGATGGTATCAGCATTAATTCGGGTTTTATTACCGGGATGAAAACAAAAGATGCCATTGCCGAAGTAATTAAACGCATTGAAGAGATGGGTATTGGTAAAGGAACCATCAATTACCGTCTTCGCGATGCCATCTTCAGCCGTCAGCGGTACTGGGGTGAGCCGTTTCCCATTTATTATAAAAACGGAATTCCTTACCCGCTGGATGAGAGCGAACTTCCGTTAAAGTTGCCCGATGTTGATAAATTCCTTCCAACCGAAGATGGTGAGCCACCGCTGGCACGTGCTAAAAATTGGAAAACCAAAGAGGGATACCCTCTCGAAACTAATACCATGCCCGGGTTTGCCGGCTCAAGCGGCTACTATTTGAGGTATATGGATCCTCATAATGATAAAGAATATTTCTCCAGAGAGGCTGGCGAGTATTGGCAGGATGTTGACCTCTATCTTGGAGGCGATGAACACGGAACCGGTCATCTGATTTACTCCAGATTTTGGAATAAGTTTCTTTTCGACCTTGGACTCGCGGTAAAAGATGAACCGTACAAAAAATTAATCAATCAGGGTAAAATTCAGGGACGGTCAAGTTTTGTTTATCGTGTTCAGGGAACCGATAACTATGTTTCGTTTGGATTGAAAAATCAATATGAAACTCAAAAACTACATGTTGATATCGACCTGGTTGATGGCGATGTGTTGGATATAGAAGCTTTTAAAAAATGGCGTCCCGAGTATGCCAATGCCCAATTTATTTTAGAAGATGGCAAATACTATTGCGGTCATGAGGTGGAGAAAATGTCGAAATCAAAATACAATGTTCAAAACCCTGACGATTTAATTGAGCGATACGGAGCTGACACATTGCGGTTGTATGAAATGTTTTTAGGGCCCCTTGAGCAAGACAAGCCCTGGGATACAAAGGGTATTGAAGGGGTTTACCGCTTTTTGAAAAAACTTTGGCGGCTCTTTTTTAATGAGGATGACAAGTTTATTGTTACCAACGAAAAAGCTTCGGCTGCCGAGCTAAAGGTGTTACACAAAACCATTAAAAAAATACAGCACGATATTGAGCAGTTTTCGTTTAACACAGGTGTTAGTGCCTTTATGATTTGTATCAACGAGCTTTCCGATTTAAACTGTCATAAAAAGGAAATTTTGGAACCGTTGTCGGTATTGCTTTCACCATACGCTCCACACATCGCCGAAGAGTTGTGGCATACGTTGGGGAATGAAGGAACAGTTAACGATGCTGATTTTCCCAAATGGGAGGAGAAATACCTTCGGGAAAATACTTTTACCTATCCGGTTTCGTTTAACGGTAAAACAAGGTTTAAACTTGAGCTGCCCGTTGATTTAAGCAAAGATGATATTAAAAAAGCTGCTCTTGAAGCCCCCGAGACTCAAAAATGGATTGAGGGAAAAACCATTAGAAAAGTTATCGTGGTTCCCAAACGGATTGTCAATATTGTTGTGGGATAAAACACTTCTGCAACAGTTTGACAGCGAAGTTTATACCATTTTAAATTCATCCAAATGACTCGCTATTGGGTATTGTTGATTGGTGTTGTTTTTGGAGTCGTTACCCGGGGTTTTGCCCAGACTCGGTCAAACAAAGCCTTTAAATCGGGTGAAGAGCTTACCTACCGGATTTACTACAGCTCGGCTATTATTGATGCAACGGCGGGTGAGGCGATTCTCACCCTTCATCAAACAGTAGCCGATAAGATAGTAAAAAACGATACCCTTTTTCATGTTACCGGAACCGGTTTTTCGAAAAGGCTGTTCGATCTCTTTTTTAAAGTCCGCGATACCTACGAAAGTTACTTTGACAGACAAACGCTGTTGCCTGATATCTTTATTAGAGATACCCATGAAGGCAGTTATAGCCGGTACGATTCTGTTGAATTTAATCAGAAAGGGTTGTCGGCAAAAACAAGCCGCAAGGAGTTAACCATTCCACCCAAAACTTTCGATATTCTTTCAGCCGTCTATTATATGAGAACTCTGCAAGTTGAGGATTTTAACGCCGACAGCATCTATTTGATAAACTTTTACCTTGACGATTCGGTTTATCGTTCGGCCATAAAATACCTGGGTCGCGATACGCTTGTTAGTAAACAAGGAAAAATACCTGCCCTTAAATTAGCACCCATGATGGCCACCGGCGAAGTGTTTGCAGATAAATACCCCATGTTTGTTTGGGTTACCGACGATAAAAACCACCTGCCTGTTTTCGCCACATCGGCCATAATAGTAGGGGCTGTAAATGTAGAGTTGATTAAGTACAAAAATCTTTCACACCCGTTTATTAAACGTTAAGCCATTTCACAGGAAGATATTGGCACTTACCTGTTACAATGATAAAAAGTTAACCCGAATCAGTCAGCCTGTTAAAAAGTTATTCGTTACTTTTGTAAACTTCAAACGATTTATTAAAATATGATAAAATGAAAAAGCTATTGTTGATTCGCCACGGCGAAAGTGTGTGGAATAAAGAAAACCGGTTTACCGGATGGACTGATGTTCCGTTGTCGGAACAAGGTGTTGCCGAGGCAGTTAAAGCCGGTAAAGTATTAAAAGAGGAGGGATTTAAGTTTAAGGTTGCTTACACTTCTTACTTGAAGCGAGCCATTAAAACGTTATGGCTTATCCTCGAGGAGATGGATCAGATGTGGATACCTGAGGTTAAGTCGTGGCGGCTGAACGAAAAGCACTACGGAAATCTTCAGGGCTTAAACAAGTCGGAAACAGCCGAGAAATTCGGAGCTGAGCAGGTTTTGCTGTGGCGCCGTAGTTTTGATGTGCCACCACAACCGTTGGAAGCCGATGATGAAAGAAACCCGAAATTTGACCCCAAATATGCTGAGCTTACTGTCAAAGAGGTTCCTATGACCGAATCGCTGAAAGAGGTGATTGAACGAATGGTTCCTTATTGGGAGAATGAGATTATGCCGACCCTTAGAGAGCAGGAAGAAATAATTGTTGCTGCCCACGGGAATAGCCTGCGTGCCCTGGTGATGCACCTTAAAAACATGAGCAAGGAGGCAATTCTTAAGTTTAATATTCCAACCGGAATACCCTATCTTTTTGAATTTGATGATAACATGAACCTTGTTAGCGACCGCTTTTTAGGAGACCCTGAAGAGGTTAAAAAGTTAATGGAAAAAGTAGCCAACCAAGCTAAAGCAAAATAAACTTTGTTTTGTGGCGGGCAAAAGCCCGCCACAAAACAATCATTAATTAAAAACCAACTACTATGTCTAAAACCTGGGTAATTCCTGATATTCACGGCTGCGCCAACACTTTGCAAACATTGTTGGATATTCAAATAAAACCCAATAAAAACGATCATCTTATTTTCGTGGGTGATTATATCGATCGCGGCCCCGACAGCAAGGGTGTAATCGATACGATTATGGATCTTCAGAAAAGAGAGTATAACATCACGCCTCTTATTGGTAACCACGAAGATTATTGTATTAAAGCCTGGGAGGAGGACATGACAAAGAAAAGCTTTCTGGGGATTCGTTCAAAAGGAAAGACTCGAAAGGACTGGGAACGATATGGAGGAAAGCAAACCATGGAGAGTTTTAACGCCGAGCGCCCCAGAGATATTCCTAAAAAGTATATCGAGTGGATGAAGGGTTTACAATACTATATCGAACTCGAAAAATTTATCGTGGTACATGCAGGGTTAAATTTTAAGCTGGATGACCCGTTTGAAGATAAACGAGCTATGATTTGGGCTCGTGATTATGAAATTGACCCCGAGAAAATTAACCACCGAAGAATTATTCATGGGCATCTGCCGGTCAATCTCGAGTTTATCGATATGGTGGTTAACAACCACTCAAGCTATTGGTTTATCGATATTGATAACGGCGTATATTTTACACGCAAGGCCGGCTATGGAAATCTGGTAGCGCTTAACCTTGATGCCATGGAGTATACTATCCAGTCGGTTATGGATGAAGTTAACTACAAAGGAGTTTAGTCAGCACAATATCTATTTTACAAAACTGTATTTATTCCCCGTAGGGGGATACTCAGGCAAAGTCAAACTCATTCCCCGTAGGGGATAATGAAATAGATATGATTCCATACCTGTCTGGCGTTATGCAAATAAAGTATCCTGTTTTCTGTTCTGCTGCCGTCCTCGTTTGTAACGAGGATGACTTTATTTACTAAAAGTTATTGCATTAGTTTTGTTAGCACTTTATAATCCTTTTCCGTCAGGGTATGATGCATGCCGGAAACTTTGTTTCGTGTTAGCTGGGCAAGTAGTTCCTGTGTTTTATCTGTTAAACCAATATCCGTTAATGTTACCGGCGCATGAATTGAAACAAAAAATTCTTCCAACTTGCTAATAGACTCATCCACCGTGGTCGCGTTAAACAATCCTCTTCCCATGGTGAGAATTCTTTCCGGAATGCGCTCTTTTTGAAGTTTCAGCCAGGCAGGATAGGCGATACTTAACGTTGCGCCATGGGGCGTGTCAAAAAGCAACGAAATTTCATGTCCTATTCCATGAACACCCCAGTCGCCCCCGGCTTTACCATAAGAAGTGAGGCCGTTTAGTGCCAGCGTCGCATCCAGCATGATGCCGGCTCGTAAATCGTAGTTAGATAAATCGGCCATCAGCCGGGAAGCCGTTTCCATGGCATCTTTAATAATTGCCAAGGTAATTTTATCGATAACGGATGGTTCTCCTGCTCCATAAAAAGCTTCCAGCGCGTGTGCTATTAAATCAACAATACCGTAGGAGGTATAATCAGACGGAACCGTGGTGGTGTATTGCGGATCAAGAAACGACTCTTTGGGAAACATTACCGGGTTGACGTAACCAAGCTTTTCTTTGGTTTTTTCGTTCTGGACTACTGCCGCGGCATTCATCTCGGTACCCGTGGCTGCCAGTGTAAGAACACAAATTAAGGGAAGGCTTTTTTTCGGGTGGTTTTTCCAAGAAACAATATCCCATGGTTCCAGGCCGGTGGCAATAGATGCCGCTATGATTTTTGCTGAATCAATAACGCTACCACCACCCAGGGCTAAAACAGCACCAACTTTATTTTCATTTCCAAAGGCAACTGCTTTACGGACATCTTCAATAATCGGGTTTGGTTTGATACCCGCGTACTCAATCCACTCTATTCCGGCATTGCCAAGCTGTTTGACTACGTCATCGTAGTAACCATATTTTTTAACCGACTCTTTTCCGTAAATCAGTAAAACTTTGTTGCTGTATTGTTTAACGGTTTGACCCAGTGCTTCTACAACACCTCTTCCAAAATGAAGGCGTGTTGGATTGTATGCTGTAAAATTTTGTATCGACATAATTTTTATTTTAGATGTAAAAGTATGAAAATTGCAGATTCTAAAATCAGAACAACTAACCCAAGGGCATCATTATTTTTATTAAACAATTGAATAGTAGTTGTATAATAGTTTTTTGTTATTTTGCACTCGGATTTAAAGATGATACCAAAATGCCACAAACAAGATTTCCATTTTTCCCAGAGGACATAGGAGTTAATCAATAATTATATTGGCTTTCAAAAGAAAAATGGCATAGTGTATTATTTCAATGGAGCGATGCCAGTTTTTCAACATCCTGAAAAAGATTATTCAAGTTTCAGATTGAAGTTGTTTAAAGTTAACTGCGTGGGTGATTATGAAATACCTTGTAAATCCAGAATATAAAACACTTGAAAATGCAAGAAAGAAAATGACATCAAAACTAAATAGGATAAAAGCAAAGTTTGCAACTCTCACATTACAATCTGAATCTATAGAAGAAAAAGCAATGGAAAAATACCTCTCTAAAAAAGAGGAGCTAAAGGATGATATAGAACAGAAAGAGTCTGAAATAGAGAAAATAAAGTTGCAAAAAAAATCTATTCCAAGAAAAATAACATACTCGGAACTCCCAAAAACCGAGAAGTTTGATAATACTTAACATAGTTCTTCAATTGTTTCGGAATTACCCATTTGGGGTTGAGCAAATGATTTTCTTTCATTAACCTGTAAACTTTTTTCCGGTTAATGTTATACCCTTTTTTATGAAGTTCTACTGTAACCTTTTCATAGCCATAATCAATAAAATCAGGGCTGATGATAGTTTTTTTGTCACGGACGACAGTACTGTTCTTAACAGTAGTCCCATCTTTTCTTAAGGTGGTACCGGTAGGCTTCTTACCTGGCTTTCCACCATTAGGTCTGTAGTAATAACCGCTACGGTTGAAATCGGCTATTTGTGCTGCTTTCGTTGCTTTCAGCCCTTTTTGAATATAACGGTTAACTATTTCTTTGCGCTCTTCCATTGTGCTATCTTTTTTTTAACAACTCGCCCTGAATTGAAATCTCAAGGTCTTTCTCCGCCAGTAACTTTTTTAACCGCTCGTTTTCTTTTTGGATTTTTTTTAGCTCTCCGGCTTCTTTCCTGCCGTAATGCGGAACAAGTCCGTCAGCTATTTTTTCCTCAATACTCCATGTCCTTTTAATACTACTCATAACTACAAAATTAGTGTTTTAATCTCACTAATCGAGTCTAGGTTTTTAGGGGGCTAAAACAATTTTAACACAAAAAAATGTTGGAAAAAACAAATTTATTATTACTTTTGAATGATTATTCAATCAAAAATATTGTTATGTGTCCACGAAGCAAAGAACAATACGAAGAAATAAGAAAAAATAAAAGGGACTTAATATTAAAAGCTGCTCTTGAACTTTTTGCAGAAAACGGATTTCACAATACTACAATTAATTCAATTGCACAAAAAACAAACATTTCAAGTGGATTGCTTTATAATTATTTTGAAAGCAAAGATGATTTGCTAAGAAAAATTGTATCAAAGGGAATAACCGAAATAATAACATCTTTGGGAGATAACAAAAATGATATACTTACAAAAGATGAATTTGTTCATTATATTAAAGAAAACTTTAATATTATTAAAAACAACTTAAATTTTTGGAGACTTTACATTGCAATAATTATTCAGCCATCTGTACTCAAAATAGTAAAAGACGAAATTTTAAATTTATATTCCCCTCTCTTAAAAAAACTGGAAAATTATTTTATTGCACAAGGAGTTGAAAATCCTGTTGTAGAAACTAAATTGTTTTCATCAATTATGGATGGTGTTAGTATAAACTATGTTCTTGATTCTGAAAATTTCCCGCTTAAAGATGTTATCAATTTAATTATTTTGAGATTTTGTTATTGATTAATTCTTAAATAGAACAAATAAATTTTTATCATGAAAAACAACAAAATAGTAGTAAATGCTTTAAATGAAATTGTCAATCAGAAGCAAATTAGAAAAATCCTAACAAAACAGTTGGAAAAATATATTTATAAAAAAACCGTAACAAAAAATACTGAAAATTTAAAAAAAATACAATTAAAGAAATATGAATTTATATCAGCTATGTTACAATGCGTTGTTAGAAATGTTGACAAGGGTTATATATCAAAACAGGTTATAAAAAAACTTATTGAAGTTTTAGTTATAAATACTTTTTATAAGGATGAAAATGAAAAACCTGCTAATGCTGCTGATGTTTTTGAAAAAAAATATGGAGAACGCCCTCCTTCTTTTATTGTTTTATCGCCAACACAACGATGTAATTTAAAATGTGTAGGATGCTATGCGTCATCTAATGCAAAAACAACACCAACGTTGCCTTATGATATTGTTGATAGAATTGTTAAAGAAAATCACGATATTTTCGGAAGCCGTTTTGTTACTGTAAGTGGAGGAGAACCATTTATGTATAGAAGTAACGGTAAGACATTTCTTGATATTTTTGAAAAATATAATGACACGTTTTTTCTCGTTTACACTAACGGGACATTAATAACCAAAGATGTTGCAAAAAAACTTGCAGAGTTAGGAAATGTAACCCCTGCAATTTCTGTTGAGGGTTATGAAAAAGAAACTGACGAAAGAAGAGGCAAAGGAGTGTATAAAAAAATCTTACAAGCATTTGATAACTTAAAAGAAGTAGGAGTTCCTTTTGGCATATCTGTTACAGCAACGAGCAAAAACGTTGACATATTACTTACCGATGAATTTTATGATTTATACTTTGATAAACTTGGAGCTACATACATGTGGCAATTCCAACTTATGCCTATTTGAAGAGGTAAAGAAACCTTTGACTTAATGGTAAAACCCGAAAACAGAGTAAAACTATACAGAAAATGGGAATTTGTTTTATTAGAAAAAAAATATCTAATAGCTGATTTTTGGAACAGCGGTGTGTTATCAGATGGATGTATTGCTTATGGTAGATTACCTGGCGGTTATATTTACGTTGACTGGAATGGTAATATTATGCCTTGTGTATTTGTGCCCTATTATGTTGATAATGTTTATGATTTGTATAAAAACGATAAAACCATTGCGGATGCATTGTTTTCTGATTTTATGAAAAATGGCAGAAAATGGCAGAAAGATTATGGATTTACAAAGAAAAAACCTGACAATTGGTTAATGCCTTGCTCTATCAGAGACCATTATGAAAATTTTAAAAAATCAATTCTTCCAAGTAATGCTAAGCCGGAAAATAAGGAAGCTGCTGAAATTATGAATGATAAAGAATACTATGAAGCATTAAAAAAATATGATGAGGAATTAAAAACATTTACGTATAAAATTTGGGATGATGAATATATTAAATTTAATTGATTATTTAGTAACCTAATTCCGTAATAAAGTTAATACACTCAAAGGTAAACGAAAGTACGTTAAAAATATTTTTGTTGTTTATTTCCACTCTTCCTGAAATTATCACATGAATATTATACAGGGTTGAATTAGAAATAAATGGATAGACATCTTTCAGATTTTTATTGCTATGAATTTCTATTTCGGGGGATGAGAGAAAACCTCTCTCCTTAAGGCGAATTCTTTATTTTAAAAAATTATTACTACTCAGTAGTATTAATGTGGATATTCCGGGCATGTTGTGCCAGTGGAAACAGATGTAATTTCAAGGCCAAATTTACACATTAACTTATAAGTTTCATTTACATTAATTTGTTTAAAAAATTCACATTAATTTATCAGGACAATCCTGTTATGGCGAACTTGTTTTTCCTGAGAGATTCTCCTTTTAATTGTATGCGGTGCGAGGAATAAACTATCCGGTCAAGAATGGCATCTGCAATGGTTCCTTCACCAATCAAACCGTGCCATCCGGAGACAAGTACCTGGGTGCCGATAATCATTGAAGTGCGGCCATACTTGCCGATATTATCCAGCTTAGGTTGTCTGACCTGCTTAAAAGGGGTTGAATTTATTTTCAATTCCTGTAAATGATGAAGAATTATTTCGTAACTTCATATAAAGTTGTTTATGCATTTAATTGATTGAAAACTAAGTAAATATACGAATATTTATTATTCAATGAACAACTTTTTTCTTCTATTCTCTAAATGCACAACGGGTATAGAACCTTAGTAGTATCATATTAGATGTTATCAATAAATTTATTCATCCTAAATTCCCTGACTCAAATCTAACCTTAAACTATAAATTGGTATCATCTTAAATCCAAATAGGTCAGTTGTTCTGAAACTGACTCATTATTTTTTTAATTGGTATTTCTGAAGGGTTAGAAATATATTGAATACAAATCCCCATCTTAGAATAAACTTATTTTAATATTATATCAAAATTACTAAGTAATACTAACGCTTCAGGCATTGAAAATACGGCCTTTTTGATTTTTCCATTTAATAGATCTATTCCATTATAGTTAAACGCATTCTCAAAGTTGGCTTTCATTAAATTAGTGTTTTGGAAAATACTGTCTTGCAAATCTGTATAATTAAACTTACTAAGTTGCATGTCAGCTTCCGAGAAGTTTACATCGTGAGCAATACATTTGTGGATTTTCATTTTTTTCAATTTCATACCATAAAAACTTGAATAGCTTATATTGGAATCTTCGCAAGATATTGAGAAAGGCATAGAGGCTTCATCCCAGGCAATTCCTATCATTTTACAGGACTTAAATGTCACATTTGAAAACCGTGAATATTTAACTTTTAACGTGGATAGGTTGCAATTTTCAAAAAAACAATCTTCAAATTCACAATCTTCAAATGTAATATTAGAAAAATCACAATGTGTAAATTTACATTTGATAAACTCCTTATCTTTTACAGCAACATCTTTGTATATTATTTTGTTAAAGATTTTATCTTGATGAAGATTTGCCATTTTTTTGGTGGTTTAAATATTCTTTACTTTTTTTTGAATTAATTTATCGATATATTTAATGGTTGTTATTTTTTCAAACGAAAGCAATACCACTAAAGCAAGCATTACACCCATCACTACATCAATAATATAATGATGTCCTGAATATACGGCAGAAAACCAGATGCCCAGCATAAACAGTACGAATAATATATTAATCCAACCCAATTTCTTTTTAATAGCATAAAACAGTACGATTACAGGGTAGGAGGCATGCAACGATGGCATGGCAGCTAACACGTTGGCATTTTTTTCGTATAGCCCTGCGAAAATCGGGATACCTGTAAGTTTGTCGAAACGTCCAAGTCCTGCCGTATTTCCGGGAACACCCAAATGTAAATCGAAACCATATAGCTTTACATACCAGGGAGGAGCCGCCGGATAAAGGTAGTAGATAATAAAACCAAAAACATTTACAAGCAGGAACACCATTGAAAATTTAATAAACAATGTTTTGTCTTTAAAATATAGATAGACGGCAAAAGCAAGGGGTATGGGAACCCAGTTGATGTAGAATAAGCCGGACATGATATCGAGAAATTTTGTATGCACCATGTCAAAATATTCGTTTGGTGTAAGCAGGTGGTGGTGAAAAGTGATGCCAAAAAGGATTTTTTCCAGCTCGTAAGGCTGTTTGATATGAACTGTTGAAACTTCATAATTAGGAAGTATTCGCATTGAATCATAAATAATCCAGTAAATGATAAAAATGGAAAAGCCAAGGATAAACCGACGGGTTTTTTCGTGTGCGAAATACATAACAAACCAAAGGAAAACCAGAAAATAATGCTCGGGGCGTATCCCCCCTGCCAAATGTGTCCAAATAAGGTAAACAATAGCAATCAGGGTGTTAATTATTATATTTTTCTTTGTAAATCGCTTAAATTCCATATTAATAGGTCTGTTACTGATCCGTTATCATTTTTTCATAAACACTTTTTCCCGTCGTTATATCTTTTCCGAAAAGTTCAATATATTTTACTTTAGGCCAAAACCCCGAATTATCAGCAAAAATATAGAGGTGTCCTAATTTGGCAGGTTTTCCGTTAATTGTTGTGTAAATGGCTGCTCTAAAGGGAGCTTCTTGTTTTAGTAAAAAATCTCTTTTATCAGTAGCTACCAATTCAACTTTATACTCGTTTTGTTTCCCTTCTATTTTGGAAAACTTTACGCCATAAGCAAATAACTTTTCGATAGTTCGTAAAGGCATCGTTTGTCCATATTCCTGATAGCGAATCCAATAAACATGAATAGGATTGCTTTTGTCAAGGTTTCCCAATTTATCAAAATTAGCATCGTAAACAATGGTATTCTCATTATGGTTTCGCTGGATGTAAAACAGTAACTTTTTAGTTTTTGGCGGAACGGGGTAACCCGAATCCCCTTTTATGCTAAAAGACAGAAAACCAAACGAAACAATCAAGAGGATGATTGCTTTTTTCATTTTTACAATAATTTTTCATTTTTAAACCATTCAATCGCTTTTCGAACGCCTTTCTTCAAATCATATTCGGGTTGAAAATCAAAATCTTTAATAATTTCTGCGCTTTCGCACAACCAGTTTTTACAAATAAGTTCATTGTATTTATCACTGTTTAAGGTAACCGGTTTGCCAAACAAACAAGATATTTTTTCGTTTATTATTACTATGGGCTTTACAATTGCTTTTGGAAAAACAATAGCAATCGCCTTTTTATTTAGTGTTTTTTTTATGATGGTATTAAACTCTTGTGCAGTATATTGTTTTAGGTCAGTTACAAAATAGGCTTTACCGATTATTTCTGATTCCAAAGCATTAAAAACAAGTTTGGCAAAGTCGGTGACATACAGAAAAGTGAGATGCTGTTCTTTTGTGCCAATGTAAGATTCAATGTGCAGTTTAATCGATTTGTAAGCAAGATAATAATCTTTTTCACGAGGACCATAAACACCGGTGGGCCTGAGTATCAGGTAAGGAAAGTCGGATAATGATTGAATATATTGCTCTGCCATTAATTTACTTTTACCATACAATGTGACAGGATGCGGTGTGTCGGTAATACTTATAGGTTGTAAGGTGTTTTCGTTACCCGAGCCAAAAGCGGCAAGACTGCTTATAAATAAAAATTTATCCGGAACCTTATCCGTTTCTTGTAAAGCTTCAATAAAATTTTTGGTGTATTGGTAATTAATTGTTTTGAAATCATCTTTATGACAAGTTTTTATAACTCCGGCTGCATGAATAACATAATCGAAGCGGATACTGTTTTTCAGTATATTTTTTAATCCTTTTTTGTCGTTAAAATCCAATTCAAGAAAATGGATGGCACTATTTGAAAGGTATTTTCTGCTACTCGATTTTCTTACTCCGGCATATACCTCGAAATTACGTTTTAATGCTTCCTCCACAAAAAAACTTCCTATAAAACCGCTGGCACCTGTTATTAAAATCTTTTTCATAATTCAGTTTTTATGTAGCATCTCCTTTTTAAATGTTGTCGGGTTTCATAATCATTGAACATTAAAAATGCACTTTTGTTATCTTCCAAAGCATGACTTGAAATGGCAATTTCAACTCCATTATCAATATATGCCTGCATCATTTTGCTGTAAAAAATGGCAGCAACACCCTTGTTTTGATATTCGGGTTTAACCGCCTGTAGGAGCATATCTATTTTGTTATTTTTCCGGAATGCTTTTAAAATATGGATAAAACCGAAAGGAAATAGTTTTCCTTTTGCTTTTTGTAATGCTTCTGATAATGAATATATTGATATACCGAAACCAGCTACTTCATTATTTTTATCCAGTACAAAACAAACAAATTTTACATCTATGGCAGAGAAATAATCTTTGGTGTATTTTTCTATTTGCTTATCGGTTAAAGGGACAAAACCATATAAAGATTTAAAAGCCTCGTTTAAAGTATAAAACATGCTTTTGGCATAAGGGAGTACGTCTTTTGGCTTTTTTGTTTCCAGTATTTTCAGATCATATTTTTCCAGTACAAGTGATGAAATTCTTTTTAGTTTATCGGGTACTTTATCGGGTACTTTAATTTCAAACTGAATCCAGTCGGTATCTTTTTTATAGCCCAGCTTTTCAAGATGTACCGGATAATAAGGATAATTATAAATTGTTGCCTGTGTTGCCATTTCATCAAAACCTTCTACCAGCATGCCCTCCAAATCCATATCGGAAAATCCCAAAGGGCCGTGGACAGCTGTTAATCCTTTTTCTTTTGCCCAACCTTCAACGGTTTCGATAAGTGCTTTCGAGACTTCAATATCATCAATAAAATCAATCCATCCGAAACGCATGTGTTTTTCGTTCCAAATTTCGTTGGATTTATGGTTGATGATGGCTGCTATCCTGCCCGCTATTTTGTTATTTTTATAAGCCAGCCAGTATTTTGCTTCACAAAATTCAAAAGCCGGATTTTTTTTTCGGTCTAAACTTTTCTTTTCATAGATATCCAACTGTGGTACTCTGTATTTATTTCCTTTATACAGTTTATTTGGAAAAGCAATAAATTTATTCAAATCGGATTTAGACCTAACTTCTTGTATTTGTATTTTACTCATAATGGCAAGTTAATGTTCAGTTTCAATTATTTTTCGACATTTAATCAGCTTCTCAACTGCAATGTCAA
>QMPP01000012.1 GCA_003650425.1 Bacteroidota bacterium
ATTGAACAAGATTCAAGATTTAAACCTTAACCCTGTTTATACTTTTGATGCTGTTACTTATCAGGATCCAGACCGGTTCAGACTACATTTTAATCGTTCTGTTACAGGTGTTAATGAAGAAGATGCTGCTTCAAATATGCGCACCTATGCTTTCAACAGTACCTTGTTTATTGCCAGCAATGGCGAACTTGTTAACCAAACCAAGCAGCTAACAGTATTTGATATACTTGGAAGAAAAATCATTGACAAAACGATACCTCCTGGCGACTTGATAAGTGTACCTGTTAATACCTCCGATGCTTACGTGGTAGTACGCGTAATCAGTAACGGCGAAGTTTATACAACAAAAGTTTTTATTAAATAACATTTAAAATACTAATAAAATGAAAAATATAATCAGAACATTTATTGTAATAAGCTTCCTCACGGTTCTACCGTTATTATCAACTGCACAGGTTATGGGACCTAGTGACCCTGACGGCACACCACAGGGGCAGCCCATTGGTGGCGGTGCTCCCATAGGTGGCGGTCTCTTTATCCTTTTAGGATTGGGAGCTGCTTACGGTGGCAAAAAGATTTATAACCTAAATAAAAAGAAATTGGACGAATAGTCCGATTATGAAAACCCAACCCCAACCCTGTCACGCTTCTCGTGGCAGGGTTTTTTAGTTTTGGGTGCATGCAGAATTAACTATGATATCTCATCCACGTCTGCGCCGAAGATGAGTAACTGGCAATTTAAATTGATTGTTGCCCCGTTCTTCAGGACGGGGAAAATTAGCAGTATCCATGTTACCCCGACCTGAAGGACGGGACAGAAGGTATTTTAAACGATTCCTTAAATCCTCCTTTCTGCAATACTTCTAAAATCTCAAATAGCTATGCTGTATTATTAACTCCTCCCCTTGTTTCATTCTTGTTTGTGCCGAGGATAAATATGCTCACAGAATAACCTTTCAGAGCGGGATTGAAAAAGTCCGGGCATAAAAAAAACCGCGTATCAGGCGGTTTCTGTTTTTTATTAATATTCATCTTCATTAAAGAAGAAGTCCTCCTTAGTAGGATAATCCGGCCAGATATCCTCGATGCGATCGTACACCTCTCCTTCATCTTCAATCTCTCGAAGGTTTTCAATTACCTCCGCGGGGGTTCCTGTCCGGATACTCCATTCAATCAATTCATCTTTATTTGCCGGCCAGGGCGCATCTTCAAGTTTTGAAGCAAGCTCTAATGTCCAATACATAGTTCTTCCTTTTTTGGTTTTAATTTTTTGCAAAAATAATTTTTTTTATCACTAATGCAAGAAAAAGAAATAAATTATTAAATCCCTTTACTTACGGGGCTTCCATGTTACTTCGTCAGCATGCATGTCAATAGCAAGCTTTCGTCCAAGCACAAAAAAATAGTCAGAAAGACGATTTAGGTATTTTAGGTTGATCTCATCAACACTATTTTCGTCCGATAACTTAATCAGTAATCGTTCGGCGCGCCGGGTAATGGTTCGGCAAATATGGGCATACGAAACAACAGGATGGCCACCGGGTACTATAAATGATGTTAGCTCAGGAAGCTTCTCGTTCATGCTGTCCATCTCTTTTTCCAACAACTCAACATCAGTATCCGAGAGTGTAGGTAGGTTAGCAGCCTTTGTAGCGGTGTCGTATGCCACCAACGACTCCAGTATAAAAAGCCTGTTTTGTATCTCAATTAATAGTTGCTTGCTGTGCTTATCAATATCCTGATCTCGTAACAAACCCACGAAAGCATTTAGCTCGTCAACTGTTCCATAGACTTCAATGCGGGGATGATATTTTGGAACGCGTGTGCCACCAATGAGGGCAGTAGTTCCTTTGTCGCCTGTTTTTGTATATATTTTCCAATCGTTGCTCATCAATCAAATTATCATAAATTAAAAAGATACCGGCATCTATGCATCAACCATGGTAACGTCGCTGACCTTAAGTATGTTGTTATTCAACTCATCGTGTTCTATTTCGCCGTCCATGAGTCGTACAATTCGATGGGCATGTAATGCAATATCAGGTTCGTGCGTTACCAAAATAATGGTGTTCCCTTCGCTGTGAATCTCTTCGAGCAACCCCAATATTTCTATGGATGTTTTTGAGTCGAGGTTTCCGGTAGGTTCGTCTGCCAGCACGATGGAGGGATTGTTTACGAGTGCACGGGCAATAGCAACCCGCTGCCGCTGACCTCCCGAGAGTTCATTAGGGCGGTGGTTCATTCTGTCGCCAAGCTGTACATGTTCTAATGCCTCTTTAGCCATCTCAACACGCTGATGTTTCGCGTAGCCAGCATAAATTAAGGGCAACACCACGTTTTCAAGTGCTGTAGAGCGGGGAAGCAGATTAAAGGTTTGAAAAATAAATCCGATTTCGCGGTTACGCACATCTGCCAGCTCGCTATCGGTCATTTTACTAACATCCAGATCGTTTAAAAAGTAGCTACCCCTGGTTGGTGTGTCTAAACACCCTAAAATGTTCATCAGGGTTGATTTGCCTGAACCGGAAGGCCCCATCATGGCTACAAACTCGTTTTTATTAATCGACAAATCAATGCCGTTTAACGCCCTCACGGTTTCGGTACCCACTTCGTAAAAGCGAGATATATCTTTAAGGTTAATTATTTCTTGTTGTTTCATACGCATTTTTGTGTGCTCAAAGGTAAACATACCTTTTAATATTTTACAATAAAATCTTGCTTAGCAACCCCTTTTTTGAAAAATACCAATCCAAACCAAAAAATGTCGATGGTCAATCGCACCCTTTTGTCTAATTTGATAGCGTTCCAGGCAGCTTCCATCCCCTTCGACCAGTGAATATCATCAAAGATAAACAGGGTGTTTTCGTGTGCCTTTTCCACGCATTGACTAAAGTAGTTTAAAGTAGGCTCTTCGCGGTGATTTCCATCAAAAAATACAAAATCGAGCTTTTTAAAACGTTGAAGTACTTCCGGAAGAATAACATCGAAATTACCATTTGAAACCTCAATATTATCAAGCTCTATTCGTTTAAAGTTTTCACGAGCCACAGCACACAAACCGGGGCATCCCTCCATGGTTACCATGCTGCTTTCGGGCAGCCCTCGTTTTAAATACATGCTGCTAACACCGGCTGCCGTTCCAAACTCCAACATGGTTTCAGGTTTAAAATATTTCATCAGGTTGTACAGCAGGTGCAGACGGGTTTTGGTATGCGAACGCTCTTTAACAATTTTACCCAAAGACTTTAAGTAAACCTGATAATCGCTTTCGCCGGAACCCGCCCCAAAATCGGTTGTTTCGATGACAGAGTCTTTTTGTTTCAGCTCCTCAACATAAGCATCAAGCAATAAAAAATCGCTATAATACCTATTATTCCGGAAGACCTGATTAATTAAATCGTAAACAAAAGGCGAATGTGTTTTGAATCGTGTTTTGGCGGAAAGCCTATACTTTAAATATCTTGATGCTAATGCTATCGCTCCCATGAATAAAACTATTTAAATGCTATTTTGTTAATGTAAAACACGGTGCGTAATGACTTATCCTGTAGCGAACGGTTTCTCAGTTTCTGATAACCATAAACCAGGTAGTAATCTTCATACCAATATTTTAAACGGTTATTCTCGTCCTGAACCACGCGATCTTTTTTAAACTTTGTTTCCAGAGGCATCTCTTCCCTGTCGCCAATATCGGTAGCACCTTTAAAAGTCTGGCTGATGATTTTTCCTTTGTTTACATAAGCAAAAGTCAACAGGTTGTTGGCAGCCACCGCGATAACATGATTTTTTAAGGAATAGGTTTTTAAATCGTTAATAGGAAAATCGTTGTTCCAAACCATGTTACCGTTAGAGTCGAAACCCGAAAAAATAACATCGTAGTACTCGTACCCGTCAAACACCTGATAGGTCATTGGGTAAGGACGTCCGTAAAAATCGTAATCCATCCTCGATTCGGTTTTAAAATAGGGTTTGTAGAGCTCGACCGAAAAAACAGTTTTGTCGTCGTAATGGATAATTAGTGGGTTGCTGATTTTGTAAAAAACATTTACCTTTTTAAAGTCATAATCATTACTCTTTGAAGTTCTTATCTCTTTACCGTGTATTGAATAGTAGGTATTATCAAATTTCATGAAATCGTAAAAAGCAAATTTATTTTGTTCGCCCTTGTTGAAATGAAGAAAGAAAAATCCAGCTGAAAGTGCCTGACTTTCATAATCGGTTTCACTTCCAAGGTCTTTCCATGATGGCTTTCGACCGGCCAGCAAATCGTACGTACCCATTATCGACAATTGATCAAGGGTAATGGAGGCAAATTTAAAATTGCGTGGGATTCGTAAATTATCGGGATAATCAACTTTAAGCGTACTAATTTTTTTACCGCTGCTATTATAAATGTAAATGTAGTCGGTAAAAAAGGTAACCGGGTTAAAATATTTGGCCACCATGTAAAATCTTTTAGTTTTTTTATCGGCATGAATAGTTTCTATCAATACCTCCTCCTCCTTATTTAAATGAACGGGTACAATTTCGCCGGTAGTCAAATCAACAAAAGCTAAATCAGCTTTTTGTCTTTCCATCTGAAGTCCGAAACAAGCGGTATTATCGAGTATGCTAAAACCTGAAATCTTTGATTTGTAAGGTATCGACCCTGAAATACTGGTAAAATGTTGCTCATTGATATTAAAAATTACTATTTCGTAAATATCGTACTCCTTTGAAACCTTGTCGCGGTTTTTAAATAAAAAATAGACCTTTCCGTTTGCCTTCGTTGAAGTGCTATATTCCAACTTACTCTGTAACGGCACCGATTTTAACCATTCTTGCTTTAGCAATTTATTTAGAAGACCAAAATACCAAACGCGCTTTCCCTTTTCGTTAATTTCGTTTGACTCGTAAAATACCAGCACCCCGTCTTCTCCAACAAGTTCAACATGATACGATTCCACATCTAAATCGCCGGCAACCTCAAGCCGTACAGGCATAAGCTTTTGAGCCTTTATGGTAAAAGCCATTAGCAGCATAGCGATTATCCCTACAGATATGAATCGTTTGTTCATGATGATAGTTTAACGAAAAGGCAAAGGTACAAGTATATTAAATTGAAAAATATTTTTTAACCGGGTTTAATCAACGATAACGCACAGGCTTTGCAATAAAATAAGTTGACCAAAGCAAGCGAAGTTATTTCTTAGCAATGCCTAAAGCCGGCGTTCAGGTAAAATTTGTATTTTGGCACTTTAATAATGTGCTTTCAATTAAAAATGCAAATCAATGGTTTTGCCCCGTTACATTCGATCGCTTTTGTTGACTTTAGTCTTTTTTTTATTCCACACTTTTGCCTTCACAAAAGAAACGGATACCTTAAATATTAATTTTAAGCATCTTACAGCCATCGAAAAAATAGACACCCTAAACTTTATTGGGAAGCAAGCTGTTAAAAACCAACATTTTGCGGAGGCAGAACGCTACTTCTACAAAGCACTCTCGTTGGCAAAAAATACGGGCAGCATTGAATCGCAAGCAAAAATGCACAATAACATTGGTATTATTGAAGACACGAAAGGTAATTTTATTAAGGCCTTGGAGCACTATAAAGAAGCCTTAAAGTTTTATGAGCAAACCGATGATAAAGAGGGTATTGAAAAGGTGTACAACAACATTGGAATTGTTTACGAAGAGCTGAATATGTATGATAAAGCACTCGAATATTTCAAACAATCGTTAAGTTTAAAAGTTGATAAAAAAAAGAAAAACTTTTTAAGCATCGCCGGTACCTATAACAATATTGGCATTATTTACGAAAACCACTTTCATAAATCTGACTCAGCCATAAGTTATTACCGGCTCGCGCTTACCAATTACCAGATTGCAGGTTATCAAAACGGGAAAGGAAAAGTATGCAGTAACATCGGGCTGTTGCATTTTCGTCAAAAGGAATATCGAAAAGCCGACAGCTGTTTTAGTGCTGCGTACGCCATTTTTACCAAAAATAATAATAAAAATGGTATTGCCTCGGTGCTGTTTTACAAGGCTAATTTAGAAATTGAAAATAACCATTTGGAAAATGCGATTAACTATCTCAATCGCGCATTTAATATTTCCAATAATCTTCAACTTAACAAGCTTCAAAAAAATATTCTAAAGGCCTATTCGCTAACTTACGAAAAGATGCATAATTCCGACAGCGCGTTAATCTATTATAAAAGGTATCAGCACTTGAATGAAGAGTTGCTAAACATGAAAAAGCTGGAAAAGGTTAAAATACTGGAACAAAAAATGACCATTGACCATAAAAACTTCGAAATCAACCTTCTTAAAAAAGATAAAGAAATTGGCGATTTACGACAAACGCGTCAGGATATTCTGATTGTTACCTTAATAATACTACTCATAAGTATTATCATCATATCTTACCAACAAGCTCACCGCAAAAAAACTCAAACAGAAATTGAGCTAAAAAAGGCTAAAACAAGGTTGTTGCGTACACAAATGTCGCCTCATTTTATTTTTAATTCACTCATGTCGATACAAAGCTTTTTAATTGAAGGAGATGTAAAGGGAGCTTCTAAGTTTTTAACCCTGTTAGCACGCTTGATGCGACTTTTGCTAACTTACTCGAATGAAAGTTATATTACTATTGAGCAAGAGGTTGAAGTTACCGAATACTTTCTCGCTACTGAAAAGCTGAGGTTTGGCGACAAGCTTGACTATAAAATTGAAGTAGATAATTCCATTGATAAATACAATACATTCATCCCTCCTTTAATGATTCAACCTGCGCTGGAGAATGCTATCGTTCACGGGATTATGCCCTGTAAGGAACAGGGAAAATTATCTGTTTGTTTTAAAGTTACCAGCGAAAACCTGATTGTTGAAATTGAGGATAACGGGGTTGGATACAAATCGATTAAAAGCAAAGACAAATCCGGCCGAAAATCGTTTTCTACCGACATAATAAAGGAGCGAATTCAGCTAATCAAGAGTCAGTTTAATCAAAAAATATCGTACCATATCGAAGAAATTGATAAAAATAAGCAGCCATGTCCGGGAACCCGCGTTACATTTACGTTTCCTTTAGATTACTAGAAAAAATCCTTTTTAATATAGTTTATTTAAAATTGGTGTACCTTTGTTGAACCAAAAAACCTTTTTTTGGTGTGGGCTAAACCTAAATAGATAAATATAACACTAAACTATCGAACTATTATGAACGTAGTTGTAATAGAAGATGAATTCAGAACCAGAAATGCAATTATTGGCATTATTGAGCGAAATTGTAGCGATGTGATTGTGGAAGGATGGGCCGATAGTGTAGATGAAGGAAAAGAGCTTATTTTATCGAAAGAACCTGATTTGGTTCTCATGGATATCCAGCTCACTGATGGAACAGCCTTTGATATTTTACGATCAATTTATCCCATTAATTTTAAAATCATTTTTTTAACAGCCTTTGAAAATTATGCTATTGAAGCCATTAAATTTAGTGCCTTCGATTATCTATTAAAACCCTTTTCGGAAGAGGAGTTGGTAGACTCTCTTCATAAATTACGAGACAAAGATTCTGATGGTTCCAACAACAAGGAGTCGCTGGAAGTACTACTAAATAACCTTCATGAAACGGCTCCCAAGAAAATTGTTTTAAAAACCAACGATAGTATCTTTGTTGTTCCTGTTAGTAATATAGTAAGGTGTGAAGCCGACTCAAGTTACACCCATTTTATTTTATATAATGGCTCGCAAATAACAGTTTCCAGCAACCTTAAAAAGTTTGAACAGGATTTAAAGAAGCATCATTTCATCCGAGTGCACCATTCGCATATTATTAATTTGGAATACATTGTTAAGTTTAGTAAAAATGATGGTGGCTACGTAGAACTCATGGATGGAACTACCATTCCCGTTTCCAAGCGGCGTAAGGAAGAGTTGATGAAGGCTTTTTCAAATTTGTAACCGTAGCAACCCTTTATATGATTAAAAAATCAATATTACTTTTAGGTGTCTTAGTCTTTCTTGCTTTGCTTATAAACTCTTGCAGCATTTACCGGCAAGGCGTTGAATTAACCACTTTTTCCAAGTGCGACTTTAAAGCACAAAACATCCAGGTAATCAACATCGCCGGCATTGATGTAAGCCACGTCCATGCTATAAACGACCTTCCTTTAAACGATTATCTCACGCTGGCAAAGCAAGCCTTTTCAAAAGATATCCCTTCTAAATTACAAATAAAAATAAAAGCGTTTAACAAAAATTCAAAAAAGGCTGCTATAAGCGGCCTTGATTGGGAGTTATATCTTAAAAACGATTTATATACACAAGGCATTGTGAATAAGCCGGTGGAAGTCCTGCAAAACCAATCGTCAACTTTTGATGTTTTAGCCGATATCAACCTGAAGGAAATTATTCACAATAAATCGTTGCCTCAATTGCTATCGTTAATTATCGAAAAAAATGATGGCTTTAAGCTCTCCGACCTTGATGCCGTTCTTCGAATAAAACCATGGTATGTTTCAGGAAAAAGCGTAAAAAAATACCCTGGATATATTAAAATCCGACTGTAATTCTGTTGATAAAATAAAAAAAAACACCTTAATCTTCATAATTATATAGTTTAATATGATTTTTATCATATTGTATTTCACCACTTTATAAAGTATTTAAGTATAATGTTACCTAATTGTTAAAATATTTAAAAAAATTGAATATTTTTGAGTCACTTTTTTAAGTATTTTTAACATTCAGAATGTTAATAAAACAAAGCCGAATATTTTTGATAATTTTTACAAAATGAACATTACAAAAACGCACGTTAAACCCCTGTTTAAAAACAGCGGGTACATCTCAGGTCTGTTTTTTCTTTTAACCTTACTTTTCTCAACTCCATCCTTTGGTCAAACAGCAGATGACGCAAATAACTTTGCGCAATGTAAGGCTTGTCATACCATTGGTGGAGGAAAACTGGTTGGCCCCGACTTAAAGGGAATAACAGAACGCAGAGACGAAGCCTGGCTGATTAAGTTTATTCAAAACTCGCAGGCTTTAGTGGCCTCCGGTGACGAAACAGCCGTTAAAGTTTTTAACGAGAACTATAAAATTCCAATGCCGTCTCATAAATTATCTGATGATCAGGTTAAGGGTATTTTAAAGTACATTGCAGCGGGAGGTAAGTTGCCTACAGGTGCTGAACCGGCAAAGACAACGGCTAAGAAATCCGAAGTCTCAACCACCCAGCAAATTAGCGAGGCTGAACGTTTTATTACTGAAAAAAGAGAAAGCAGCCACAAGCTTGCCATTTTTGCTATTATTTCCGGTATCCTTGTTGTCATCATCTTAATCGATTTAATCTTTACACATATTTTAAAAGCAAAGTGGATTCATTACATATTGCTATTGTCATCACTCTGGATAATTGGCGAATGGTCGTGGGATGTGTCCACCGATTTTGGACGTCAGCAAAACTACCAGCCTGACCAGCCTATTTGGTTTTCGCATAAAGTGCATGCCGGACAAAATCAAATAGACTGTGAATATTGCCACTTTACTGCCGAAACAAGTATGCATGCGGGCATTCCTCCAGCCTCTGTTTGTATGAACTGCCACTCACAGGTTAAAGAGGGCAAACGCACCGGTAAAAAAGAGATTGATAAAATCTATGCTGCTTTAAAAAATAACAAACCTATTGAATGGGTTAAAGTAGATAACCTTCCCGACTTTGTTTACTTTAACCATGAACAACATGTTAAGGTTGGAAAACTTGAATGTACCGAATGTCATGGCGATGTTGAACAAATGGATCAAATAGCACAAGTTAATACCTTAAGTATGGGATGGTGTCTTGACTGCCACCGTACCCACAAAGTACAATTCACCGAAAATAATTTTTACGGCGCCTACAAAAAACTGCATGAAGATTTGAAAGCAGGTAAAATTGATCAGGTGAACGTTAAAATGATTGGTGGCGAAGATTGTGCAAAGTGTCATTACTAATAGAATATATTTTATAACCTAATTCCATTCCAAAATATTATGGAGAAAAAATACTGGCAAAGTCTGGAAAATTATAAGAAAATGAAGAAAAACACCGCTTCGGATAACGAAATAGTGCCCGAATTTTCCATCGATGGTCTTGATGAGTCCGAAATAAAAGGAAAATCAAGCCGTCGCGACTTTCTTAAAATGATGGGGTTCTCGGTAAGTGCAGTAGCACTAGTTTCAAGTTGCCAAATGCCTGTTCGCAAAGCCATACCGCTTTTGAACCGACCCCAGGAATTAACCCCGGGGGTTCCAAATTATTATGCTTCTACTTTTTACGATGGTGATGAATATTGCAGTATCCTTGTAAAAACACGTGAAAGCCGTCCTATAAAAATTGAAGGAAACGAGTTATCACCTGTTTCACAACGAGGCACTACCGCCAGGGTACAAGCTTCGGTGCTGAATCTTTACGATGACGCACGCTTAAAAAACCCACTGAAAGGGGGTGATAACAGCGATTGGAAAACCGTTGATAAGGAGATAAAAGAAAAACTTGAGGCTTTTAAAACAGATGGCAAAAAGGTAATATTAATGACCTCTACCATTATCAGTCCCTCAACCCGAAAACTAATTGCTGAATTTACCGATTTATACCCTAATATAAAATGGATTCAGGTCGATACTCTACCCATGTCGGGAATGAGAAAAGCCAATGAAACTAATTTTGGTAAAGCAGTAATCCCCTCCTATCATTTTGAAAATGCTGAAGTTACTGTAGCCTTTAATGCTGACTTCCTTGGAACCTGGCTAATGCCGGTTACTTTTTCAAAGCAGTATGCAAAAGGACGTAAACTAAAGGATGGTCAAACAAAAATGTCGCGTCATTACCAGTTTGAAACCAGTCTGTCGCTATCGGGTGCCAATGCCGATTATCGCTATCAAATTAAACCTTCGGAAGAAGCTGCCATTTTACTTAAATTGTACAATGAAATAGCAAAAAAAACAGGAAATGCCATTGTAGCAGGCCCTGCTGTTGCTACAAAAGTAAAAACGGTTGCTAAAGACTTGCTCAATGCAAAAGGGAAATCGCTAATAGTTTCAGGCACCAACGATTTGCAGATTCAGCTGTTGGTAAATGCCATTAACAACCTGTTGGGTAACTATGGACGCACCATCGACCTTAACACGACAGTTAACCTGAAGCAAGGGAATGAAAGCGATATGATGAATGCCATAAAGTCCTTACGCTCGGGCAAATCCGGTGGCGTTATCTTTTACAATGTTAACCCTGCTTACGACTGTGCTCATAAAAACAAATTTGTGAAAGCAATTAAAAACCTTCCACTAAAAATTTCGTTTGCCACTACCATGGACGAAACAGCAGCACTTTGCGATTATGTTTGTCCCGACAACAACTATCTTGAATCGTGGGATGATGCTGAGCCGGTAAGTGGCATGTATAGTTTTACCCAGCCCACCATTCAACGTATTTTTGATACTCGCCAGTTTCAGAATAGTCTTTTAACATGGATGGGCAACGATGAAACCTATTCCGATTATTTAGAGAATAACTGGAAAACTACTTATTACCCTCAACAAAGCCAGTTTAGCAGCTTCGATAAATTTTGGTTCAAGTGCAAACAAGATGGGGTTTACAACACGGAACAAAATTCAGCTGATCCCCCCCCATTTAATCCTGTCCCTCTAAAAGCGTCAAAACCAGGAATCAAAGGGCTTGAATTGGCCTTGTATGAAAAAATCTCGATGGGTACCGGAAGATATAGTAACAATCCCTGGTTACAGGAAATGCCCGATCCCATTACCACGGCAACTTGGGATAACTACGTTACCATTTCCCCTTCGTTTGCTAATAAGCATGGTTTAAAGCAGGAAGATGTTGTAACCATTAACAAAAAAATTGAACTCCCTGTTTTAATTCAACCCGGTCAGACTGAAGGTACCATTGGGATTGCCATTGGATACGGACGAAGTAATGCCGGTAAGGTTGGCGATGGCGTTGGGAAAAATGTTTATACCTTGTTAAATACCAAAGATGACTCAAAAAAACTTTTAGGTACAACCGTTACATTAGAGAAAACTTCAAAAACATACTCCTTAGCCTTAACTCAAACCCATCATGTAATGGAAGGCCGTCCTATTGTTAGGGAAACTGTTTTAGGTAAATTTATTAAAAATCCTGCTTCCGGAAACGAAAAGCATGAAGAGTTTATTGAGAACGCTAATTTCAGCCTCTACCCTACGCCCAAATTTGATGCATTTCAGTGGGGTTTGTCAATCGATTTAAACAGTTGCACCGGATGTAGCAATTGCGTTATATCATGTCAGGCCGAAAACAATGTAGCAGTCGTTGGAAAAGAACAAGTAAAACGCGGCAGGATAATGCATTGGATGCGTTTGGACAGGTATTATTCGGAGATGGAAGATGATCCTGAAGTGCTTTATATGCCAGTTATGTGTCAGCAATGTGATGATGCTCCTTGCGAGAATGTTTGTCCGGTTGCCGCTACAACCCACAGCGATGAGGGTTTAAACCAGATGGCCTACAACCGCTGTATCGGCACTCGTTATTGTATGAACAACTGTCCTTATAAAGTACGTAGGTTTAACTGGTACGAGTTTGCTAACAACAACAGCTTCGATTACAACATGAATAGCGAGTTGGGTAAACTTGTTCTTAACCCTGACGTAACAGTACGTCAACGCGGGGTTGTTGAAAAGTGTACTTTCTGTGTACAACGTATCCAGGAGAAAAAACTGGAAGCTAAATCAGAAAATCGTGAGCTGCGCGACGGCGAAATATTAACCGCCTGTCAGCAAAGTTGTCCAACCGATGCCATCCAGTTCGGAAACCTGATGGATAAAGAGAGTGAAGTAAGTAAATCGAATGAAACCGAAAGAAAATATCACCTTTTGGAGTCGTTGCACACCTTACCTACGACCAGCTATTTAACTAAAGTAAGAAATAAAAACGCTTAATAAAAAAAACTGGTATTATGTATAATATTAAAGCAAGAGGCGTATTAATTGAAGGGAACAAAAGCTATCACGATATCACACGTGATATCACCAATCCCCTTCTAGCTAAAAGGACGCCTTCCTGGTGGTGGATAACTGCCTTTTTTGCCAGTGCCATGTTGGCCTGGGGAATATGGGGTTTTTATAATACCATTTCCGTTGGAATTGGAACCTGGGGACTAAACAATAGTGTTTCATGGGGATGGGCTATCATCAACTTTGTATGGTGGATTGGTATTGGACATGCCGGTACAGCTTTCTCAATCTTTTTGCTGGTACTGCACCAAAAGTGGAGAACCTCTATTAACCGTGCAGCCGAAGCCATGACTATTTTTGCCGTAATGGCAGCAGGTATGTTCCCGCTAATTCACATGGGACGAATTTGGAATGGATTTTTCATATTTCCTTATCCAAATACCAGAGGTCCGTTGTGGGATAACTTTAACTCTCCCCTATTTTGGGATGTTGTTGCTATCAGTACTTATCTTACAGCCTCTTTCCTTTTTTGGTATGTTGGCATGATGCCCGACTTCGCCACCATTCGCGAACGTACTACATCTAAAATTAAAAAGTCAATTTATAACGTACTGAGTTTTGGTTGGGTAGGTTCTGCCAGAGGATGGTTGCGTTTTGAGTCAGCCGCATTACTGATGGGTGGTTTAACAGCCCCTCTGGTAATTTCGGTTCACTCCATCGTGGCTACCGACTTTGCAGCCGGCGTAGTACCTGGATGGCACTCCACCATCTTTCCTCCTTTCTTTGTTGTAGGTGCTATCTTCTCAGGATTTGCCATGGTATTAACCTTAATGATTATCGTTCGGAAAGTTTATAAATATGAAGAATATGTTACAAAAAAACACCTCGATGCCATTACAAGGATATTAACCTTTGTATCTCTCATCATGGGCGTGGCTTATATCTCAGAAATTTTTGTAGCATGGTACTCCGATTCACCTTACGAGATGTTCGTTTTCTTTAAAAACAGAGCTGTTGGTGAATATGCTTACGCCTATTGGGCCATGATAACGTTTAATGCGCTGATGCCTCAACTCTTCTGGTTTAAGAAAATCAGGCAAAACATAACCATTGTGTTTATTATCAGTATTTTTATTAATGTAGGCATGTGGTATGAGCGATTCGTCATCGTGGTAACATCACTATCCAAAACATGGCTTCCTTCTACCTGGCACGGGTATTCGCCTACAGCCACCGAAATTGCCATTTATATCGGAACTATAGGCTTCTTCATCTTAGGAATCCTGCTATTCCTCCGCTTCCTTCCAATGATGGCTATTAGCGAACTGAAAGGTATTAATAAAGAAACCAGTATTGTAACAAAAAATTCAGAGAATCATGAATAATAAAAATCAAATTCTCGGCGTTTTTGATGACCCTGATGTGGTTACAGATGCTGTGAAAGTACTAGTAAAACATGATGTGAAGATTAAGGATGTTTTTTCTCCTTTTCCTTTAGAACATGTTTGGGAACTTTTAAAACTTAAAACCCGGATACCTTATGCCACCTTTATTTATGGTGTACTGGGTACAAGCTCGGTTTTTGCGTTCCTTTACTGGACATCGGTAACCGACTATCCATTAACATTCGGTGGAAAACCTCATTTATCACTCTCTTTTGTAATTATCATGTTTGTATTAACCATCTTGTTTGGTGTTGTTTTAACTTTGGCAACCCTGCTGATTCGTGAAAAAATGTGGCCAGGAAAAAATAACCCGTTACCTGACCATAGAAGTATGGACGATAAGTTTGTAATCGTTATTGAACAAGGTCGTGATATGGATGAAAAAGAGATACAAAAAATTAATGAGCTGTTAAAGCAAAATGGCGCTGTTGAGGTTAACAGAAGCAATGTTTAACGAGAAAAACTTCTAACATGAAAAACAAAACAATATTTTTTATTCTTTCGCTACTGATGGTGGCCATATCATCATGTAACCGTGATAAAAATAATCCGGGGTACGCGTATATGGCTGATTATGATATGTATTTCTCAAAATATGATAAAGCTTATGATGCCAGTACTATATTGCCCAACGGGCAAGTAAACCAGCCCGCTCCCGAAGGGGCAGTAGCACGTAAGAGTTCCTATTATCCGTATCATCCAAAAGGAGTAGTTGAGCGTATGACTGACCAGGTTAAGGCAGGCAAAGAGCTGGATAACCCGCTGAAAGCCACTAAAGAAAATATTGCTGAAGGAAAACGACAGTTTGAAATATTTTGTTCCGATTGCCATGGCTTCGATGCAAAAGGTAATGGCCACCTGTATAAGGAAAAGTTGTTTCCTGCCAAGCCAAGCGATTTAACAGGAAGCCATGTTCAGGAGATGCCTGACGGTTCCATCTTCTTTGTTATTACCGAAGGTTCAGCCTCAGGTTTAATGGGTCCTCACGGTACACAGGTTACTCCTGAAAATCGTTGGAAAATAGTAGATTATCTACGTTCAATTGTTAAATAATAATACCACTGCCATTAAAATTTATTCTCATGGATAATAAAATTAAAGTTAGTAAATCATTTAAAAGCATCATGTTTGTCCTGATTGCTGTTGGTATTGTTACTGTTGCAGCAGGTTTTATTACGGGTGATACTACCCGAACCTGGGCTAATCTGTTGCTTAACAATTTCATGTTCTTGTCAATAGTTTTAGGAGGACTGTTTTGGATGGCTTTACAGTCTATTACTCAATCAGGCTGGTCAGCCGCCTTTATCCGGATTCCACAAGCATTGGTAGTTAACCTTATGGTAATCTTTATTTTATGGATACCCTTATTTTTTGCCATACCTCATCTTTTTCATTGGGCAGAACCTGAAGCTGTTCATGATGCCGTGCTGGTGCATAAATCTCCCTATTTAAATATACCCTTTATCATTACTCGAACCGTGTTGTTTTTCGTACTTTGGCTTGTACTGGCTTGCCGTATTCGGAAATTATCGCTAAAAGAAGATGAAATCGGGGGATTCGATTCGTTTAATAAAATAGAGTTTCTCTCTAAAGTATTTATTTTCGTATTAGGTATCTCAATTGTTTTTGTTAGCATCGACTGGGTGATGTCGCTGGAGCCACATTGGTTTAGTACCTTGTTTTCGATTAAAGTATTTATTTCAGCCTTTTATCATGGGTCGGCCATTCTTACCGGAATGGTTATCATTCTTTACAAATTAGGATACTTTCCTAAATTAACCAAAGCCCACTTGCATAATTTTTCAAAGTACATTTTTATGCTTAGTATTATGTGGGGATACATGTGGTTTATTCAGTATTTGTTAATCTGGTACGGTAATCTCCCGGAAGAAACCGTTTATTATCATATTCGCCGTGAAAATGGTTTTCAGGGTCTGTTCCTGGCCGAGATATTTATTAACTGGGCATTCCCATTCTTATTCCTTATGTGGAACCGTATTGCGAAAAATGCCAATGCCTTGTTATTTACAGTTATCGTACTAATCGTGGGACAGTATATTGAGAATTTTAATGCTGTAATGCCCGGTACCATCCATCATGCCTCTTTCGGATTTATTGAGATTGGAACATTTATCGGTTATGCCGGCTTATTCACTCTTATATTTGCCATCTCTTTGTCGAAACGTCCGTTAATTGCCAAAAATCACCCATATTTGGTTGAAAGCTTTAATGCTGAAGATTATTAAGAAGAGTATTAACCGTTAAGGCTTTAGAATAAAAAGAGGCTTCTTTTCAATACTGATTAGAAGCCTTTTTGCTTTACCATGTTTCAATGTTTGTACCTATGAAACCAACAACCAAAAATAACTACTTTAACCCACATTGCGCACTTTTTTCAGGTTTTCAAAAAATACCTGTTAATAACCCCTGTTTTTATTAACAATTTCACGGGGTGGGATTTGTAAGTTACACGATAAGAGGGTGCTAATTTTTAGGCCTTTTGGAAATGCGGGTTGTAGACCTACCTGGATATTTGACAAACAGGCTGTTAAGAGTTAATATTGCATCATGTTTATCAAGCCACTTCCAAAATACAATAAGAAGACAGGCCGGCATTACACCGTGTATCAACTATGCGAAAGCTATCGTTTAGAGGGGAAGATTCGGCATCACATCATAGTTGGCTTGGGTAAACTTGAAGAAAAACTTGAAACAGAAGAACAAATAAAACTACTTGGAAAACAAATTGAGGAAAAGTTAAAAGGTCAGACTACCTTAGACTTTGATACTATTGATGAAAAGGTTGATGTCCTTGCCAAATACTATTACAACGAGATTAAAAAGAAGAGGCGTTATGATGTAGGCGAGAGAAGCGACTGGCAAACGGTAAAAGTATCATCTATAAAAAATAAAGATGCCCGTGAAATTGGTGCAGAATGGTTATGCAAACAGGCTTTCGATCAGTTAGCCATTGCAGATTTTCTACGTACTCGAGGCTGGGATCAGGAAAAGATATCGTTGGCAACTACACACGTGATAAGCCGGGCAGTATATCCCGCGTCAGAACTCAAAACAGTATCCTTTATCAGGGAGAACTCGGCTGTAAGTGAAATAACAGGCTACAGGTACGAGGATATTACCAAGGACAAACTCTATAAAATATCACGTGAGCTGTACTCGGTAAAGGACGCGATGGAAAACTACCTGTCTCGAAAAACCAACGAACTGTTTGATTTAGATGACAAAATCATCCTTTACGATCTAACGAACACCTATTTTGAGGGGAGAATGCAACAGAGTCAAATAGCTAAATACGGGCGCAGTAAAGAAAAACGTAGTGATGCTAAGCTAATTGTTTTGGCAGCAGTAATAAACAGGGAAGGATTTTTAAAATACTCCAATCTTTTTCAAGGTAACATGACCGACAGTAAAACCCTTGAAACAATAGTAAATGCAATAAGTCGAAAAACTTCGTTTACCAACCGTAAACCGATAGTGGTGATGGACGCGGGAATAGCTACAAATGATAACCTGAAAATGCTCAAGGCAAAGCATTACAATTATCTTTGCGTGAGCCGCTCCGGTCTCAAACAATATCATGCCGATACCAGTAGTGAACCTGTAGTAACAAGAGACAAAAAAAAACAGCCCATAGAATTAATGAAAGTTAAAACCGGTGATGTAAATGATACCGACAACTATTTATGGGTAAAAAGCAAAGCCAAGGCACTTAAGGAAAACAGCATGAACGGCTTGCTATCGCAGCGTTTTGAAGAAGGGCTTCAAAGCATACAAGAGGGGATACAAAAAAAAGGGGGAACAAAAAAACTCGAAAGGGTTTATGAACGTCTGGGTCGTCTAAAACAAAAATATCCCTCGGTGCATAAATACTATGACATCAGCGTTATTGACAATGGAAAAGGAATAACAACTTCGATAAAGTATGCACACAAAAAAGGAGAAGACCATGGTAAAAAAGCAGGAATATATTTTTTAAGAACCACGTTAAATGTAGAAGACGAGAAAGTTTTTTGGTCAATATACAACACCATCCGAGAGATAGAATATACCTTCAGAGTGCTAAAAACAGACTTGGATTTACGACCCGTTTTTCATAAAACCGATGATGCATCAATGGCTCATCTGAACCTTGGCTTATTAGCTTACTGGTTAGTCTCAACTATTCGTTATCAATTAAAACAACAGGGATACAATTCGCAATGGCGCGAGATAGTACGAACGATGAATACACAGAAATGTGTAACCACCACCATGGAAAATATTGACAACGAAATTATATCAATACGTCAATGTACCGAACCAAACCAAAAAGCAAAAGACATCTACAAAATGATGAAATACAAACCCGTTCCATTCTACAGGAAAAAATCTGTAGTCCTACCTACTGAAATTTTTAAAAATGACTCTTCATAAAGTCAGATAGTTACAAACTAATAGCTGCAATGTGGGTTAAGTAGTTTTTCCAAATCATCTACTATATCTTTAGGCCATTTAGTCAAGGTTGTAATTGTTTTGTGTTTTACTTTTTATCCTTTCTGCCTATGGTTTTATCAAAAAAGTTATTAACAATTAACTTAGCCACATATTTTTGACACTAAAAGTCTCCCATTGCCTGTCCTTATTGCGGAAACTCATGTTTTTATGTGTTTTTAGAGAGTAAGCTCCGTTAAAAAGGTAAAACATGGTAGGAATAGTGTTGGTTTTTTAGCATATTTTAAAAATATCATTTAAGTTTTATTTAGAATTATTTTTAATTGTAAAAAAAGAACGGTTGTTTTTATTGCTATTTTCGCCTTTTATAAAAATTAGGAAAAAATGAAATATAAAGTTGGTGATAAAGTCAATTTTTTGAACGAGAATGGCGGTGGTATTGTTACAGCAATAATTGATAACCGCATGGTGAAGGTTGAAGTAGAGGGGGGGTTCGAGATGCCGGTAATGGAGAGCGATTTAATACTGGATTACAGGGCCAAAGAGGCCGAAAATATAACCAATCAGTTTCATACCCATACTTCGGCTACTGCACCCGTGCCTCAACCTGAAGACAACGAACCGGAGCGTGTTAGCGAGATAAGCCCCTATTTTGAGGTAAAAGAAGAAAAAGGAATCTACTTTGCTTACGAGCCGCGCGACCGGCAATGGTTACTTACCGGCGAGTTGGATATCTTTTTAATCAACAATACCAAATACGATATTTTGTACAGCCTCTTTATGGAACAAAACGATGAACTAATTGGAATCGATTACGGGTCGATACCACCCGACTCGAAAATTGACATTGAGACCATCGAACGCGATGATCTGGAGAGCTGGAACACAGGCTATGTGCAAATTCTATTTCATACCGATAAACCTTCCAAACTGTTTATGCCGTTGCACAGCAGGATAAACGTTAAGGCAGGACGTTTTTATAAAGAGGGCAGCTATACTTCAACAAGTTTGCTAAGTGGCAAAGCACTAATTGTTAAACTAAGTCCCGAAAATGCGTTGGAACAGGTTTCCGATAGTCTGCTTGCACAAAAGCAGGGATTTACGGGTAAACAAACTAACTCGAAAACGGTGGTTGAAAAACCGCTGATTGACAAGCATAAAACTGCCATAAATGAAGCAGTAGTTGACCTTCATATTGGTGAGTTGGTTGACAATATTTTAGGCCTGTCGAGTCACGATATGCTGAACCTCCAAATTAATTATTTTAAAAAAGCGCTCAATAGTGCCATGATTAACGAGTACGAAAAAGTTACTTTTATTCATGGAGTAGGCAACGGAGTGTTAAAAAATGCCATCATAAAAGAGCTTGAAAGCTACGAAGGAATTGAAAACCGGATGGCAGCCATTTCAAAGTTCGGGGTTGGTGCTCTCGATGTATTAATAAAGACAAAAGAGTGATTATGAAGAAATTTTACAACTTGCTATTTTCCATGCAAAGCATGGGAATATTGATTTTAATATTTGCCTTTTCTATTGGAGCAGCAACCTTTATTGAAAATGATTTTGGTACCATTGCCGCTAAAGCCGTTGTGTATAACGCTGTATGGTTTGATATACTGCTCTTTCTCCTTGCTGTTAATCTAGTAGGTAATATCTTCCGCTATAAAATGTACCGCTTGAAAAAGTGGCCCGTGTTTACTTTTCACCTGGCCTTTTTAATTATTCTGACAGGTGCTGCCATAACACGGTTCATCAGTTTTGAAGGAAGCATGCACATCCGCCAGGGAGAATCGTCGAATCAGATGCTCTCTGACAAAACATACGTGATTGCTAATGTTACTGACGGCAATAAAACGGTAACAAGCGAAAAGAAAGTGCTTTTGTCGGTATTGTCACCAAACGATTACAGCGATAAGATTACCATTGGTGACACTAAAGTTTTGATTAATACCAAAGAGTATATTCCAAATGCTACCGAGAGTGTTACTACTGCTAAAAATGGCGTACCCTATGCTATTTTGGCGGCATCAGCAGGGATGGGCCGACAAAGTTATTACATGACGTCTGGTATGGAACAACGTATTGGTGGGTATTTGTTGACATGGAACAAAAATGATAAAGGAGCTTTTGTTATCCATTATCAAAACGACTCTTTGTTGTTCAAATCGGTTGATTCTGTATCGCGTATGTCGATGGGAACCGCCGGCTATACGATGCTGGCACCCAATCAGTGGCATTTGTTCGAGAAAAAGTACCTTTATCAAATTGGCGCTTTGAATTTGGTGTTGACCGATTTTTATCCCAGTGGAAAAATCACTTACATTCCTTACGACCCTAAAAAAGCCACGCTTATGGATGCTCTGGTATTAACTGTTGATGTTAACGGTACTCAAAAAGAGGTTGTTTTAAGAGGAGGAAAAGGGTATAAAGGTACTCATGAAACGGTTGAAATTGGGGGTGTTAAAGTTAATCTATCCTATGGATCAAAAAAGATAGCGTTACCTTTTTCTATCAAATTAAATGAATTTCAGCTTGAACGCTATCCCGGTTCCAACAGCCCCTCTTCCTACGCCAGTGAAGTTACTTTGATTGATAAAGAACAGAACCTCGTAAAGCCCTTTCGTATTTATATGAACCATGTGTTAAACCATCGGGGTTTCCGCTTTTTTCAGTCCTCTTACGATCCCGACGAAAAAGGTACCATTCTCTCGGTTAACCACGATGAGTGGGGAACCAAGGTATCGTACCTCGGTTATCTGTTGATGAGTCTTGGCATGTTTTTCGCCATCTTTAGCAACCATACACGATTTGCAGGTTTGGGAAAGATAATAAACAAAAATGCTAAGAAGATAAAAGCAGGAGCGGTTATTTTATTGCTACCCTTGCTGCTTACCTCGCAGCTTGCCGTGGCCCAACATGGTAAGCATCTTTCGGTAAACGAGTTAAAACCGGTTGACAAACAGGAGGCCAAGGCTTTTGGCGAGCTGGTAGTTTTATCGCAGGATGGCCGTATAAAACCGGTTAACACATTAAGTAGTGAAATCTTACGAAAAATAACCAAAAAAGCCAACTTTGAAGGGCTGACACCGGATCAGGTTTTATTGGGCATGGTTTCCGATCCTATATCGTGGCAACAGGTTCCAATGATTAAAATCAGGTTTGGTATAGCCCGGAATACCGAATTACAGCATATCCTCGGTGTTGATGGCGATTATGCATCCTACCTTGATTTTATTGATATGAAAACCGGTAAGTACAAGTTGGGGAGCTATGTGCAGGAAGCATACAACAAAAAGCCAATTCATCGCGGTTTGTTCGACAAGGACATCATGAAAGTTGATGAAAAGCTTAATATATGTTACATGATATACACGGGCGACATGCTCCGGCTTCTCCCCAACCCTGCCGATGCCTATAAACCGTGGTTTTCCACTGCCTCATCCATTACGGGATTACCCGCTAAAGATTCGGTCATGGTGGCACAAATACTCCCGACCTATTTTAATACTATTAAGCAGGGTGACTACAAACAGGCTGCCGAGTTAAGAAAAGGAATTGAGCTTTATCAACAGAAATTTGGAGGTGATATACTTCCGTCAAAAAGCAAAATACACGTCGAGATTTTGTACAACAAGTGGATGATATTTGATAACTTGAGCAAAGTTTACGGACTGTTGGGCGTTATCATGCTTATTTTAATTTTTATCAACATCTTTAAAAATTCCAAAAAGCTATCGAAAATTGTAAATGTTTTTACTTTTCTGATTGCGCTTGGATTTATTGCTCAAACAGTCGGATTGGCTATGCGATGGTATATTTCGGGGCATGCGCCCTGGAGCGACGGGTATGAGTCGATGGTTTATATTGGGTGGATTACCATGCTGGCAGGGCTTCTCTTTTCGCGGAAGTCTGCAATGACAGTAGCAGCCACAACCGTACTTACTTCGGTCATCTTGATGGTAGCTCATCTTACCTGGATGGAGCCTGAAATTACCAATTTGGTACCGGTATTAAAATCGTATTGGCTTACCATTCATGTGTCGGTTATTACTGCGAGTTATGGATTTTTAGCCCTTTCGATGTTGCTTGGATTTTTAAACCTTGTGCTGATGCTTTTCAAAAATGAAAAGAATGCCGGCTATTTGAATATCCGAATTAATGAACTAACTGCCATCAACGAGCGATCAATGATTGTTGGCCTGTACATGTTAACCATCGGCACCTTTTTGGGTGGTGTATGGGCTAACGAAAGCTGGGGCCGATACTGGGGATGGGATCCTAAAGAAGCCTGGGCGCTGGTTTCGGTTTTAGTTTATGCCTTTATCACGCACATGCGATTTATTCCGGGATTAAAATCAAAGTTTGCCTTCAACCTTGGTTCACTAATAGGCTATTTCTCTATTTTGATGACCTATTTTGGGGTTAACTTCTATTTATCAGGGTTGCATTCTTACGCTAAAGGGGATCCGGTTCCGATACCCAATTTTGTTTACTACACGCTTGTGGTCATTTTTGCAATAGCAGTTACTGCCTACTTTAAAGAAGACAAACTTAAGGGACAAACTGCTGACGGGAAATAGATTTTTTTCCTATAGTTCATATTTTGTTTTATCACAAAAAGGTTATTCAACAACAATTTTAACCCTGAACTTTTTTAGCGTCTCTTTATTAGTATTATGCGATGAGCCGTATTCCATTACCAAATTAGTTTGGCCGTTATTAAGTGCTTTAAAGGTAAAAACAACTTCTCCCGGAGCCCCCACCAATCCTTTTTCATTTTTCTTGTATTCAGGATCACCGGCAGACTTAATAACAGCATGATCGTAACCTATATTTCGCCAGCTGTTTCCGGTACTTCGGTTGGAAACAAGCGCTATGCTGATTAGTGTTCCCGGTGAAGCCTTGATGGTTTTTCCTGAATCTTTCATTGTTAAATGCACTTCGTTACAGGCTGTTAAAAGAAAAATAGAGCTAAGTAAAATAAAAATTGATTTTTTCATTGCACGTTTTATTAAAGAAATTGTTTAAAGTTGAAATACTATTTTTACAATAATTCCGTGTCAATCAGAAAACAAATATCTTTTTAATTGATCCTCCTTTGTTTTCCCTCCCAAGAGGGAAATATTAGAATTTGTTTTCTGATATATAATGTATTTCGTAATTATTTAAATGGTCAACAATAAAAAACTTCAAAATGATTAAAGGAAGACTTATTGGATGACAAAAGTAAATTTTCCATCGAAACAGACAACTATTTTTTCTTTCTGCCGCTTTTTCTAAGTGCTTCGTTGAGTATCCATTCTATTTGCCCGTTCACACTGCGAAACTCATCCTGTGCCCATTGCTCGATGGCCTCCATCATACCGGGGTTTACTCTCAAGACAAATGCTTTTTTCTTTTTTGCTTCACTCATAGCTGTTCATCATTTTATTCATGGCTCGTTGAATGGCTTCGGGCCGCTGGGTTCCTATCAGCAGTTTTTTTTCGTTTTTTAACCAAAGTTGAAGTCCAATGTTGCCACTAATGTTAATAGCTCTTCCTTTACTTCCCTGTTTTATTCCCCATCCACCGTAATCCAAAACAGGCTTATATTTCCGAACTTTAAAACGCTCAATGGTCTCGCGCTTAATAACCCGCTCCTTAATGTATATCGGTTTAAACTTAAGGTGAATTCCATCTTTTTTTATTACTTTACTCATACCGACAAGGTGTCGTCTACCAGCCCTTGAGACCTGGCAGGAGTTTCCCCTTGTAAAATCAATATCTATTTAACAATATTTCTTAAATCTATAATTTTCAATCTTTCGGCCAGGCTTTTGGTCACATCAATATAAACTTCCGGTATTCACCACGGGTGAAACATCTTTATCGCTGGTGAGTACCATCATCAAGTTGCTAACCATGGCTGCTTTGCGCTCTTCATCTAACTCAATAATCTTCTTTTTTGAAAGTTCTGACAAGGCCATTTCAACCATACCAACGGCTCCTTCAACAATACGGGTACGGGCAGCAATAATGGCGGTTGCCTGCTGACGTTTCAGCATGGCTCCGGCAATTTCCTGTGCGTAGGCAATGTAATTAATACGCGCTTCAATCACTTCGATTCCTGCAATGGCAAGACGCTCTGCAATTTCATTTTCTAAAATATGGTTAACCCCTTCACCACCACCCCGTAAAGTAATCTCGGCTGATTCATCTTCAAAATTATCGTAGGGAAAATGACCGGCTAACTTTCTTACAGCTGCTTCGCTCTGAATTTCTACAAAGTGAGCATAATCATCCACCTCAAAAGCTGCCTTGTAGGTTTCCTTAACCCGCCAAACCAAAACCACACCAATCATGATAGGATTACCAAGCTTGTCGTTTACCTTGATGGGCTCGCTATCCAAATTTCTGGCTCTAAGTGAAAGTTTCTTTTTTACAAAGAAAGGGTTAACCCACCAAAAACCGTTGTCTCTTACGGTTCCTTTGTAAGCACCAAAAAGGGTCATCACCGATGACTCGTTAGGATTGACAACTAATAATCCTAATGCCAGAAATAGTCCTATTGCCGTTAGGATGAGAAACCAAATGAAGGCTTGATCAAATATGGCTAATAATGGAGATAGAATCATGGCCAACACTACCACTACCATGGGATAACCCGAATAGGGTTTAAATTTTTTTTCTGCTTTCATAATTTTAAATATTAATGATATCAATATGATAGCACAATAGTACTATATATTTTTTAATTTGTCAAGTTTTTTACAGAAAAAAGTTAATTGTAAAATAACCCCGGTTAGTAAATAATATTTACTTCATATATTGCTTCGTTGTCGCAATGGTCGAAAACGTACAGCTTAAAGTGGTTGTTGCCTTTTTTTAATAGCCAGTCGAAGTGATAAGTAATAAGAGATTTTTTTGGGTTGTAGACCATCAATATCCATTTATCGTTTAAAAAGGCTGCATATTTTTTAATACCGGTTGGTTTGTCAGTAATCTTAAACTTCAAGCTCTTTTGGTTGGTTACCTTTTTATCATCACTAACATTTAACGGCCTGATAACCGGTGGGGTGGTGTCGGCCATTACAGTATATTTTCCCAAAGATCGGGATTTAAAAACCATTATGCCATCGTTGTAATTGCCACCGGCAAAATCAGCCGATCCATCTTGATTTAACTTTGCTACATAAAGTTTTGAAGTCAGGGAGTCAGGAATAGTTTGATTTAAGGGCATCGAAATAGCGCAATACTTTTGAAGTGGTACAAAACGATTTCCAACGGTAAATATATCTGAAAAGGTTTTGCTGTTCCCCGGCGATTGCCCAAAATTCAATATCTGACTTCTGTACAAGGCATTTGCAGGTATGGAGACCCCTAAGCTGTCAATCGTGATTTCAGTGTTTTTTGAAAAGCTAATCTGAACCAGACTATCTCCTTTTGGAAACCGATGTTTTTTCCGGATGATGGTATCGGGTTGATAGCCTTTCAGTTTAAAATCAAACCGGCTCGTGTTTCCGTAAGCATCTGCAACAACATATCTAACGTGATGCATTGTAGTATCGGTAAACGTAAAAATGCCATTTTCTTTTATTGTAGAATAAATGGCCAGACGGTTGTTGGTATCCAGCTCGGTACGTATCAACCTGCGTTTCTTTTTTTGAAAATAGCGGTAGTCGATGAGGCTGTTTATGTAGCGTGATGTATAAAAGGAAAGTTCATTCAAGCGGATATCAAAAACAAGCACAGAATCAATAATCAACTGCTCGCGAAAAATCCCGTTTTTATTCCGGGTTTTGTTCATCCGATCGTAAGCTCTTAGGCCAAAGGATACTTTTCCTGAGACATTGATAATAGAATCTCCCTGAAGCAGAAAATCGTTTTTAGATGCAGTAATTTTAAAGAAGGTAGTATCATTTAAATTGTTTACACACGAAGAATCTCCCATGGGATATACAGCCAACTCGGCAATAACAGGACTTTTATTATCGCTAATTTTAAGGCTTTTAAAAAGCAACGGGTTTAGTGGATGCTGGTTGGCGGCCTCACGAATTTCGAAATGAAGATGAGGCCCCAAGGAACCACCTGTGTTACCCGACAAAGCAATTACATCGCCCTTATGCACTTTTAACACTCCTTTTTCAGGATACAGGTCAACGGCAAAACTCTTGCGCTTGTATTGATATTTGCGCACGTAGGCCGTAATGACTTTATTAAACTTTTGCAAATGTCCGTACACTGTTACATACCCGTTTGGATGAGTGATATAAAGTGCGTTACCATATCCACCCAGTCCCACCTTAACGCGTGATACGTAGCCGCCGGCAGCAGCATATACTTTGAGACCTTCCACACCCTGCGTTTTAATGTCGATGCCGGCATGAAAGTGATTCGAGCGCAGCTCACCAAAAGTACCTGACAAATACATTGGAATATCAAGGGGTGGTCTGAAATAATCGACAGGGTACGTTCGTTGAGCAAAAGTTCCAAACGTGCAAAAAACAGAAAATAAAAGTACGACGGACAAAAGCTTCTTCATAAAATAAACTTCGGGTATTGAATTGCAAAAGTAGTTTCTTTTAGTAGAATCACTATCTGAAAAAGAAAAACGTTAATCATCGCAAAAAAGCTGTTTCTTACAAACGCTTTTTAAGTAGATTTGCAATCTAAAAAAAAAACATCATGAAATCGAAATTACTTGTTTTTGTGTTGCTCTCATTGTTGGTTGCAATTGTTTCATGTAAAAAAGAGAACAACGACAAAACAAAACCATGGATTGAGTTAAAAGGTTTTAATCCGGCGTACACCGAGTTAAATAAGCCTTACGAAGATGCTGGCGCGATGGTAAAAGACATCAATGCTGTCGGCGACACGGTTGATATTTCCGGGAATCTCGTGGTAACCGACAACATAAACACGCAGGTTATAGGTAAGTACGAAGTACAGTACAATGCCAACGATGATACGGGAAATAGTGCAGATGAAGTAACCCGAACGGTTTACGTTCAAATATTCAAATAAACAGACTTTAGATGTCCGATAAAAACATAAAGAAACGAATTTTATTTATTGTAAATCCTATTTCAGGCTCCCGCCGACGAAGAAATTATGTCCAGCTAATTAACGATAATGTTGACAGGAATAAATACGACATCAATATTACGCTGACAAAATATGCAGGTCATGCCATCGAAATCAGCCGCGAGGCGGTACAGGATAGATACGATGTGATAGTGGCAGTTGGCGGTGATGGCACGGTAAACGAGGTTGCTTCGCAGATGATTAACAGCAACAGCACCTTGGGCATTATTCCGGGTGGATCGGGAAACGGGTTGGCACGTCATTTAAATATTCCGCTCATAACGCTTAGAGCCATCAACCTCTTAAACAAAGGTGTCGTAACAAAAATTGATACGGCAACGGCGAACGGCAAACCCTTTATCAGTATTGCCGGCGTTGGCTTTGACGCGTTGGTGGCGAAAAAATTTGCAGAAAGCCCGAGACGTGGATTTTTAACCTACTTTAGAATTGCCGCTAACGAATTTTTGAATTATAAACCTAAAAAATACACCCTTTTGTTCGATGAAGGACTGTACATAAAACGACACGCTTTCTTTATCTCTTTTGCCAACTCAAACCAATTTGGTTACAATGCAAAAATTGCCCCGAATGCAATGCTGAACGATGGTAAAATTGACATCTGTATCGCTCAAAAGCCCAACGTTTTTCAAACCCCTGTAGTTGCCAACCTGTTGCTTTTGAAACTTATCGACAAGTCGCCATTAATGGACATCATTCCAAGCACCGGTGTTACAATAATAAGAAAAAAAAATAAAGTTGTCAATATTGACGGAGAGCCCATTAAACTTAATAAAAAGTTGGTTATCAAGGTTATTCCGTCATCCTTAAAAGTAATAATACCTCAAAATGGGACGAAATAAAAATAACAGGGTGGTGTTTTCAACCAATCCTGATTACGAATACCACGACGACTCCCCGGAACAGGAAGCTCAAACCCTGCCACCTCAGCAGCAAAAATTAACTATTATGCTGGACAAGAAACAGCGTAAAGGAAAGAAGGTAACACTTGTTACCGGATTTATTGGTTCTACCGACGATTTAAAAGCGTTGGGAAAGATGCTTAAATCAAAATGTGGCGTAGGAGGCTCGGTAAAAGCGGGCGAGATTATTATCCAAGGCGAGTTTAAAGACAAAGTGAAATCCATTTTGGAAGGAATAGGATACAAGTGCAAGATTTCCGGAGGATAAAGAAGTGGAGAAGTAAGATGCCAGATTGAAGATTTTAGATTTAAGAAATATTGTCGCATTAATAACCAAACAAAATAAACCTATGAAACAATTTAAACACATTTTACCCATCATTCTGGCATTGACCGTTTCGATGGTAACCGCTCAAAACAGTAGTGGCAAGCTCGACAAAAAAACCATTCAACAAATTCAAAATTCGTTCGATAACAATTCAACCAATACCGCGCTTATCAACGCTGTTACCCACAACGATATTAAAAGTCTTGTTAAAAGTCGTGCCAACGAAGGCAAAGTAAATCATTACATTAATACCAAAGTTACCACGCACGGCATTAGCAACCAGCACTCTTCGGGCAGATGCTGGCTATACACCGGTCTCAACACCCTTAAGCCGATGGTGCTGGACAAATATAATATCAAAGATTTTGAGTTTTCTCAAACCTACAACTTCTTTTGGGATCAATTTGAAAAAGCCAATCTTTTTTTGGAAATTGCCATTGCCACAGCCGATAAACCACTTACC
>QMPP01000013.1 GCA_003650425.1 Bacteroidota bacterium
CCTTATTTAAATTAATTCTAAATTTAAAACCCTACCTTTTTTTATTGAAAAATTTGTTAGTGCTTTGAACAAGCTTATTTGTTTAACCGAATTTAACAAGCAATTCATTTTTTAACCAATTAATACTTTAAACATGAAAAAACTAGTTTATTTATCATTTCTCGTACTTGCATCAACCATGCTGGTACTTACCTTAAACAATTGTAACAAGGTACCGATAGTTAAACAGATACCGAAATCGAAAATAACTGTAATTTAACGCTTAATTCCGAGGCTATACTGGAGCATATTTTAGCGTTTTAGAGGAAAATAGAATTAATAACTTTAAATATTTAACTTATAAAATTTAATAATGATGAAAAATATTAAGATTTTTACATTTGGACTAACCATTTTTGGATTGACGGCTTTATTCTTTACCGTTAACAGTTGTAATAAAAATCCAACTGTTTTAGTAAATAAACATACTTTTAAAAGCGATACTGTTGTAGCAAGCGAGGACAGTGTATTCAATAAAAAAATTGTTTATTTTGACAGTATTATACAAAAATACGCAGATGATACCAATTATACGAACAGTAAACAATTAAGCAGTGATTCAGCGGTTTGGTATCTTGAAGCGTGGTTTAACGCGAAATATGCCTATCCCGACGAGCAATATTCTAAAACCGGTGAAAAGACCGACTCGGTAAATATGTCAATAAACAGCGGCAACATGATAGATATGGATGATATTGCTGCTACCGGGCAGCAAATCTACAGCAAAGTAAAAGCGGCATATACGCAAAGTACACTTTCAAACAAAGAACTACTGTTGGTTAACTTAGGTATAAAGCGTATAAGTACCACGGATGTAGTAGTAAATGTTAACACTGTAATAGGAGAGAAAACTCAAATTACCGTAAATTACGATCCTTTTGACGGCAGTTGGTATTATGGCGAGATGCTCGGCGATTGTGATTTAAGCAGCTATGAAAATACCGATGCCGCACATAAAATTGCAGAGGCTGTCATGGCAAACAAACCGATATCTATGCCTTGTGCCGGATGTTGTTATACTTATTCCGATATTGATACTATTCCATTACAAGGCTATGAAAATCAAAACGGCAATGGAGAATACCTTATCTTTTATATTGTCAGGCCCGACGGCAATTTTACGCCCGATGACAAATGCCTCGATCCCGATGAAATGAACTTCCACTACCATGGCGAAGAAACGGTGATTTACGATATCCTTGAACCCCAACTCAACAAATCTTTTATGAGCTGCACACTGATAGGAAAACAAGATTGGGATCAATATGGTAATGCAAGAATCAGACATGATAATAAACTTACTTTCGGCATAATGCATCTTCATCATCCCGGTATAGGTTTTATTAAAAAAGAATATATTGCCGATTAGAAGCATGAAAAAACTTATTGTACTTTTATTTTGCTTTGGGCTGCTCACGTTGCATGCACAAAATTCCTTTGAATTTACCTATGGAACAAGTGATGATGAACTGCTATTGAATGCAATAGAAGACAATGGAGGTAATGTGGTGATTGTGGGAAGAATAGGGAATAGGAGTACTTTTAATTACGACCCTTTGATTTTAAAAGTTAACCCCGACGGCAGTTATGTTTCAAAACGATTGAACAGGCCGGATACAAACGGATATTTTGCAACAATTAACCTGTTGCAAGATTCAAATTACCTGATTACCGGAAGCTATGGACTGACAAGTGGGCTTAATTATGAATATTATTGGGTGTGCAAATTAGACACAAACTTAAATGTATTATTTGAAAAAACGTATCATCTTGTTGATAGCAGCAGTATTTATACAGGGATAGCCCTTGAATATTCATTAGATGACAACGATAACAATATTGTTGTTGCTGGGGGAAAATCTTTCGAACAGTTTTTTGATATGTGTCTTATTAAACTCAACCAACAGGGCGATACTTTACTAACCCGCACACATCATTTTGAATTTGGGGCAAGAATCATTAATATTACCTGCATTCCGGAATCAAATGATTATCTCGGTATTGCCGGACTTATTAATTTTCATAATTACGGGCCTGTACGTTTCGACTCTGTTTTTAATATTCTTGACGTAAAGCATTTTTATGCAAATTTTGATAACAAAGGTACTTCAGATCATTGGCTAAATGATACTACCTATATGTATTCTTGTGCAAATACAGATTTAAACAGTTCTAATCTGGAAGAACGCATATGTGTATTTAACATTGACACTGCTTTACGATATCACAAAAGCGTTGTGCTCGACAAACCCGACACCTCCGATTATCCGGCATGGCGCACAAGCATGGCTTATGCCAACGACAGTACCGTTTATATCGGGGGATTTATCAATTACTTGGAGTTTTATCCCACCGAACCCAACTGTATTGAGTTGTACCTCATTGATACGGGGCTCAACCTGTTGGGGTATAAAGAGTTCGGTTGGAATGCCAATTACGATGTATGGGGAATGGTTGCCACATCCGATAACGGTTGTTTGCTCTATGGAAACGTACGAACCGAAGAAAACACCACCGAGTCGGATGTACACATTATCAAAGTAAGAAGAGAAGACTTTGACATCACCACCACCGTAAAAACGATTGAAAATGTGGCGGGCCATGCCAAACTTTGGCCCAATCCCGCCCGAAACAAATTGCATATCGAACTGCCCGAAACGGTTGGAAAGAGTTTTGAATTTCAAATTCTCAACCTTGAAGGCAAAACATACACCCGTCGAAAAGTCGCGGGAAACGGAAATGTGTTGGACATAAACATACAACCGTTGCCGGCGGGAACGTATGTTTATCATATTACGGGCAACGGCCATAAAATTTCAGGAAAATTTATCAAAATGAATTAATACTCAAACCAATGAAAAAGTCGTTTTTTATCCTCATGCTTACAGGGCTTGTTTTTTCAACCTTAACCAAAGCACAACAATGTGTTTCGTGCTATGAAAACAATGTAAATTTTTCTGCCAATGCAAGTGCCGTTGGACAACACAATACCGCCACAGGACAGGCCTCATTTGCCATGGGTAACGAATCCATAACTTTGGGAGCTTCGTCGGGAGCTTTCGGTATTAATTCGGAAGCCTATGCCGCTGCCGGTTTTGCAATCGGAAGAAGAATTAAATCTGCTGCAACCTCTGCCATTATTCTCGGTACAGGCTACAATTTTACCGATTATCTTATCAACGGGACTTACAACAGTCTGATGATAGGGTTTAACAGTACGGCACCCACGCTGTTTGTTAGTGAGTCAACAACAACAAATAGTGCACACAAAGACCGAACCGGTCGCATTGGTATTGGTAACGTTACCGAACCGCTGGCCAAATTGCACATCAAGGCTGATGACAATGAGAATGCCGAAATTTATCTGCAAGCGCATGTGTGGAACGGTTCCGCCGTTTCGAGTATTTTTATTGGTAACAAGAATCATGGTATCAGTGCAAACGGCAACACCGGATTGGTATTCAGCTCCGAAAAAAATTATATTTTCGGCAAAGGAAATGTAGGTATTGGCGTTGAAGTACCACAGGCGAAACTGCAGGTGGACGGTACTGTGCTAACAACCGGTTTTAAAATGCCCCAACAGGAACTTAGAGACGGTTGGGTGCTGACTGCCGACCATACAGGAACTGCTTTTTGGGCACCATCGCAAAACCTTTGGTATCAAACTGAAACCAATGATGTTTACAGGCCGGCAGGAAACGTTGGCATTGGGTTGAACAATCCCTTATCGAAACTTGAAGTTAACGGACAAGTTTCAATAGGTTATCATGTAGCCAATGTACAGGAAAACAACCTTATTGTTGAGGGCAAAATCGGTATTGGTACTTTTTCGCCTACCGAAAAGTTGGAAGTAAACGGGAAAATAAAGACTACTGAATTTCAACTGTTAAACGGGCAGGTAAACGGATATATATTGCAATGCGATAACAACGGCAATGCATCATGGGTTGACCCGTCATTGATAAATGATGGTGACTGGACAATACTTGCAAACAACCTGTACGTGGAATCCAATCGAAATGTTGGTATTGGTACATCAACACCCACACAGCCGCTTGATGTGGCGGGAAACATAAAAGTAAGCGGAAACATATACGGCGGGCATGACGATTGGCAATCGCTAAAAATTTACGGCGACACCAATAATAACGACGGAGCGCATATTCTGTTAAACAGTAATTCCGATGAAACAGGTTCCTTAAAATTTTATTCTACAGGGACAAACGGGCGTATTGAGTTTCATAATTAAACAACTCAGGTCATGTCGGTACGTGCAGACAATAATGTATATCTTGGCACACCCGATCCGGGGCCTTTTTCCAATTTATATGTTAACGGCGAAATATACGCACATCTTGTTAAAGTTACCAACAGTGTAGCTTGGTGGGATGGGGTTTTTAAAAAGGATTATCATTTGATGCCGTTAGATAAACTGGAGAAGTTTGTAAATAAAAACCACCATTTACCCGGTATGCCCACCGAAAGCCAGGTAAATGAAAATGGTCTCGACCTTGCTAAAATGAATGCGTTGCTACTAAAAAAAACGGAGGAACTTACCCTATATGTTATTGAATTGAAAAAAGAAAATGAGAGGATTATGAAGCTTTTCAATGAAAAGAAAGGAAATTAATATGAAGACACAGCATAATTTTACAATTGTAATCATTACAATTGTTTTATCAATAAATAATTTTGTCTTTATACAAAACATTACAGCTCAGAGCCGTAAAAATAAGATATCTCTTAATTATAATCCTAACAATAAAAAAAAATATATTAAAACCATTGATTTTATTAACCCTATAACTAAAGATACAGTTATAACCTTTGATGTACACACCCATAATCCTTATGATAATATTAATTTTACTTTGTTGGATAATACAAACTCACAAGATTATAAACAATATAAAATTAATAACATCACGAAAAAAGATTTTAAGTTATCTGAGGCAAGATTTGGATTTCGAAAAGATTTACCAGACACAGCATTAATTAGTGACGGATTTGCAACAAGCTATAGTGGTGTTTTTTTTAGCGACACAACCTATATTATTGTATTGTACAAATTTATATTGTATCAAGGTGGGTCATTTTTAGGAATGAGTACAACTATATTAATATTATCAAATGAAGGACAAATCATACATAAATTGAATGATTTTAGTACGGAATGTTATAGTCCTTCGATAACCAAAGACGGAAAATATTTTGCTTATGGTTTTGGAGGGGGTAATGATGAAGAAGGCAACACCCTTGATAGTGTGGGATACGCTATTATTGATTTGAAAAGTGAGAAAATCATTATCTATGAAAATATAGATAAAGACTATTATAGTGCACTCCCTTATTCTTACGGTAATTTAATAAGAATTAATTGCAAAAAGAATAAATATAGAAAATATATTGTTTATGACTTTGATGAAAATAAAAAATATAGCAAAACCTATGATATCCGTCAAATACCTTTTCTTAAAAAAATAACTAAATATGGGTTTGTTTTTGAAGAAGGAGAATCAAGTTCAAACCAATATAGAACTGATTATTACAATAAAGTATTTGAACAGGAGGATATTAAATGAGAATTAATTTTTTTTCAATACTCTGTATAACTATTACTTTTTCAATATTTTTTATACCGGCAAAAAGTCAAAATAATATATATCAGCTTAAATACCAAGAAGTTGATGATTGGAGCACTAATCCGCCAGAATATAGTTCAGTTAAGAATTTCCAAACGAATCAAATTACATCTGATTATGGTAAAAGAAAAGGCAACAACTCGAAATGGCATAAGGGTGTTGATTTTGCTGATAGCCCAGAAGTAGGTGATCACATATTAGCATTAGGATGGGGAGGGGTTGAAAAAATAAAAGGAAATGGATATAAAATTATTATGACAAGTACAATAACAAACTCAATAAATCATTATTTTGGGTTTGGCCATATATTTACTGATGAACCTGTTGGAACTACTGGACAACAAAAAGGTGATATGGTATTAATAGATATCGGCGGTGCTCAAGCTGGTGAATATGCAATATTAAACTTGACTGATGGTACTGCAATTGCAGAAGAAAGTTATTCACAAATCGTTTACAATAATCAGACTTTTACAACAAACAGATACATTAGTACCGATGATCCTATTGGTATTATTGGAAACTCAGGTGGAATTTTTCCTGTTCATGTACATGTATATATGTTCAATGATATTGGAATTGCGAAAGTAACTCATAAAAATTATTTTAATGATCGCGATCCATTACAATTTATCTCTCATGTAAACACAACTTACGACGTAGCTATAAGTAATGACAATAACATAAATAGTGATAGAATAATAACCTCATCAGGATCTCATGCAATATCGGTTAAGGTACGTTATACAATGCAAAACCCCGAGCAAAACGATAGTCGATTTAACAATGCCGTAATGGACGTTGATAATGTAGATGTTTTTATCAAATCAAGTTATCAAGACAATGAAGATAACACACACTGGGGAAATGAAAATTCTAATTATCAATTTATAACGGGTGAGTATGTTAAGTCGCACCTTTCACATGGTGCACGATTGGCAAGCGAAATATATCCTGTAACAGCAGCTTACAACCACGTTTCTAATCCATTGCATAATACCGTAATAAATCTTGTAGGAAATACGTATGGTGATTTTAATAATACCGGCATTGATCCGTTTGCATACAGTAGCACAAACAACCATCCGTACGATGACTATTATTTCTCCGATTTTTTTACGAGGATAATGAAAGATTACCAATTGGGGGGAAATTTTGGCTTTGCTGCTTGTAACGAAGAAGCAAAATATGGTGATGGCAAATATTACCTTTATTCAAAAGTTACAACCGTAAGAGACGATGTGTTTACTTCAATTGATAATAACCAAGAACCTGTTGAAATAATCATTGATAATTTTCGTCCGTTCGTAAAAAAAGTAGAAATACGCAAGTTGCCCGACAGTCAGCCGGTATATTCACGTAGTTGGTTTTGGGACGGGAGTACATATCGTTTTGAGCCGCCACCCTGCCCGAGTTGCCCTGATATAAAAATTAACGACAATCTTTATGTTAAGGTTACTACATCCGAACCGATGACTGATGTTACCATGCAACTGAATAACCATTCTGTAAACAATACCGGTAATAACAACGAAAAAACCGAGTGGGATTTTTATATAACTACGGCAACCCTCATTGAAGGTGAAAACACACTTGAAATAGACGGTAATGATTTGGCAAACAATCCGCTTTTAAAAGATCCTTCTCAGGTGCCGATACGTCAGGACAACGGTACGTGGCTGCCTGATCCTGCTGCGTTTACAGGCACCGACCGGAACCATCGCTTTTTTGCTTTTGAGCCCGCTCCCATTGATTTTAGTGCAACACAAGTGGGTAGTGAAGATAGAACCGTCTATTTCGAGGATAAATCAACTATTCCGAACATCACTTCCTACGCATGGGATTTTGGTGATGGCATTAGTAGTGAAGGAAAAAATGTACTTCATACATATCTTTATACGGGTACATGGGCAGTAACTCACACGGTAAACAATAATCAATCGATTTCAAAGAATGTTTTGGTAGAAGACCTTACACCACCCAATGCTAATTTTATTTATTCGGTTGAGAATAGTCAAAACAGAAGTGATGACATTGAAGTAAAGTTTTACGATCAATCCGAAGGTATTATTAATACAAGATTCTGGACATTTGGAGAAGGAATTGAACCGTCAAACGAAAAAAATCCGGTTAGAACTTTGGAAATGTATAAAAATTACGATTTTATGCTACGGGTTACCAATAACGCAGGTGTTAGTACTTATTATCACGATAATTTTTATTATGATCCGGCAACTACTCCCAATGTTACAATTATTCCCTGGCAAACTGTTTCGTTTTATTACAATATTGATATAAATGTTTCACATCTTACCGGACCTTATACCTATGAAATAGATTATGGTGACGGCACCTCGGAAAGTTTAAATGAAGAAAGCTTGGATTGGGTAACATTTAACCATCAATATTTTAGTTGGGGGGAATACCTTATTACAGCTCATGTAACAGGTACAAATCAACAAGGGGAAACGGAAACGGTTTTTTCCGCTAGAGAGATTGAAGTTCGTGGTTGGGATTTGGATGTGCAGTTAAGCTATTCTGCACCAACATCCCCTCCTTATCCTGGATGCCAAACTGTAACTCTTAATGCAAATGTTTCCGGTGCAGGTAATGTAGAGTATCAGGGTACTTGGTACATATATAAAATTGGTGACCCTAACTTTTACTTTTCACAGAATTCGGAATCTGGTAATACCATTGCCCCATTGATATATAGTTTTCCGGAAGAGGGTACTTACAAAGTTGGTTTTGATGCTGTGTCTGAATATGGTGGACATGGACATGGAGAAATGAAAATTGTAGTGGAAAATGCTCCGCAATTTATTGATGCCAATTTTTATCCACTTGAACCTATTATGTTAGGTGCCAATTCATCTCAAACCTTTGAAAGTTCCGTCTGGCCCATTGGAAATCCCGGTGTACCTGAAAGTCAATGGTATCCAACCAATTTGCGATGGACTCTTTTTGCACCTGATGGTACAGTAATTACACCGTCGGAAGGATCGTCAAATATAACATTCAACTATGAGGAGTTTTATTTTGTACACGCTGTAACATACGATTTTCAACAGGCAGGTACTTATAAATTGCGGCTTGAAGCATGGAACGGTACGCATAATTATCAACAAGACGGGGTGCTTGATCCCGCATGTGTAAACACTTTGCCTTACTACGATTATATTGAAAAGCAAATTGTTGTTTCGGACGAAACTCCTTATTTAAAAGTTACTAATCCTTCGGCACCTGCGCACACATTTCCCGATTTTGATGCGAATGAGCATAATACTCAAATAATCCTTACAAACCCGGGTACAAACATTTTAACTTGGAGTGCTGAAAATTATGCTGCCTATGGAGATCCGAATTTCTTTGAGATTACGGGTACAACAAATACAACAATAAGTTCGGGTGGTACAGGTATAATATCATTGCATATAACACCAAACAACAACTTTGATGTACGATATGGTGCCATTAAATTAACCGGAATTGACGAAAATGGGAATCCAGTTCAGGGCAGTCCCACTTATGTTTACATTAACCAAAACGGTACTTATGGGCCACATGGACAATTTGTTTATAATAGTAACCCGCAGAAAAATGAAAATTTCGGATATGCTTCGGCTATTGATGACAAATATGCTGTTGTAGGTGCAGTAAATGATAATGGAACAGGAAATGCTTATATCATAGAACGTAACAATATCGGGATATGGAATGTTGTTGCTACTTTGCAACCTTCTGATAATTATCATACTCATTTCGGTCGTTCGGTAGATATTCATGGGCGATTTGTTATTGTTGGTGCACAAGATAAAGCCTATATATTTAAGCAACCCATGAATGGATGGTCGGGTAGCGTTAACGAAATCACCTCAATGCAAAGTAATGGGGATTATGGTAAAAAAGTAACTATTTGGGGTGATTGGGCTGTTGTTAGTTCCCCTTCAGCAGATAATGTAAAAATATATTATAGAAATCAGGGAGGCATCACAGATAGTTGGGGCTTCAACAAAAATCTTTCGGGTACACAGAATTCATCTTTCGGTTATAACGTTGATTTATATAATGATATACTCGCAGTAGGAGCACCGAGTACAAATAACGGTGAAATACGAATCTACAATCGAAATCATGGTCAAGCAAACGATTGGGGACTTGAACATATTTTTACTGAGCCTTCGGCTCCTTCAAATGCTTTTCTTGGCGGTAAAGGATTTGATGTTTACGATAACAAATTATTTTATATGTATCGCTGGGAACCTACAGGTCCAATTCCAAATATGAGAGGTGAATTATATAAAAGAAATAGTAGTGGGGATTGGAATGAATTTTCGGGGAGTGTAATTGAAGTTTCAGAAACGGGAAATGACCAAATTAATGATTTTATTGCTTCCGGTGCTAAATGCTGTGCGTTAGTTCCTAATTTTAATATTGTTTACGATCCGGGAGATTATTCTTATGCTTATTACAGTAAGCCTTATGATTATAATGGTTCATATTTTGACCACCTCGGGGGTACGGCGACTATGTATCCTTATTATGACTGGGCTCCAACGGATATTTCTATGGGATACTGGAACTCCAATTCAGCTTTCGGATATTCACTTGAGACCGATTTTAATTCGGTTATTGTAGGCGGTCCTAATAAAAATAGTGAAAATGTAAATGATTGTGGAGCAGTTTATATTTATGATTTTCGCATTCGTAGTTTGTGTGCTTCGGGTGTTGAGTTAAATCTTGTGAATTTCGAAAAACCGGCTGGGAATTATCCTGATGTTAGTGCTTATAAAATTACGTTAGGAGGAAATGGATACGATGCCATTGTAGAAGACGGAGCAACCATTTCTTATTATGCCAATGAAATAACGCTTGACGATGGTTTTTTGGCCGACGAAGGTTCCGATTTCCTGGCTGAGGCTTCAAACTGTAGTATGAAGGAATATAAAAAGTTACCTGCAAATTATATCGCCATTGATAAAAATAGTTTTGTAGCAGGTTCCGTTAAATCGTTACAGGGGGTTAATATACAGAATATGTTAGTGATAAACTTACAAGATATACGTAAAGTATTAATAAACAAATATCCGAACTACCCTTGGTATACTGTTGACTTTTTTAACGGTATTGACCAAATAGCTATTCTTGATGATACTTATAATATTGTCTCGAAAATTGATAATCCTAACCCGTTAATTTGTATGTTTGATAAAAAATCTCTTCCAGAGAAATACAAAATCATTATCAAAATCGGAAAGATAACGGTTCCCGTCAGCTCGGTTAATACCTCTGATGCAAAAAATGCAATTAAACAAAATGATTAATGAAAGAAATTTTTTTATTTATGAAGATATTAATATTTGGTAGAAGGTTTTCTCTTGTAATGCTCTTATTGTATATGTTTTTGTACATACCGATGAGTATTTACGGACAAGCATTGCAAGGTGAACGTGTTCTTAGTTTCGGCGGTTCCCGTTCTGACGGTGGGAGATCAGTTTGTGTTGATGCGGCCAGCAATGTGTACATAACAGGCTATTTTCAAGATACTGCAAGTTTTAATGATGTTAAGCTTATATCAAATGGTGATACTGATATTTTTCTTGCCAAACTTGATAAGTATGGTGATTTATTATGGGTTAAACAATTCGGTAGCGATCTCCGCCAAAATCTGATACTCACTGAAATGGGTAATATTGTCAAGATTGATAAAAAGGGGAATATTTATCTGTCTGGTATTTTTTCGCGAAGTGCTGTTTTTGGTGATACAACATTGGTGTCATATGGTGGTGATGATATATTTGTTGTTAAGCTAAATGAAAAGGGAGAAGTAATATGGGCAAATAACTATGGAAGTATTGGGCATGATATTGTTTATGATATGACTTTTGATAACAATAATAACCTAATTTTATGCGGTAATTTAGGCACAGCACCTTCAGGTATAGCATTTAAATCTACAAAAATGAGTTCTTATGCATTCCTGGCAAAAATTAATACTAAAGGCAATTTACGACTATTGCGCTCAGTGAGTGCTCAAGGGTATGCGGAAGCAAACTCGGTTGCTGTTGATAATGTTAATAGTATTTATTGGGGCATTAATTTTAAAGGGAATTTAATATTGGGTGATAGAAAATTCCTTTCAAAAGGTAAGTTCGATATTTTTTTGGAAAAGATTGACACTACGGATAATCCACAATGGTATAAACAGATTGGAGGTGTGGCTGATGACAAAGTTAGTTCTTTAACAATAGCAAACAATAACAATCTTATATTAACCGGTTCGTTTGAAGATAAATTGGAAATTAATAGTAAGGTACTTGTATCACAAGGAGCATCCGACTTTTTGTTTTGTGAATTTGACAAATCGGGTAAAATTGTTTGGTTGGAAAGATTTGGCGGATTACTTTCCGACCAAGGTATTTCTGCCTCTTCGTTAAGCAATGGCAATTTGCTTATTGGTGGTATCTTTCAAGGTGTCGTTGCATCAAGTGTCGACACTATTATATCAATGGGTTTTTATGATATTGTATTGCTAAATTATAACAAAAATCGACAATTAATCGGGGAAAAACAAATTGGTAATGAGTACGGTGATTTTATAAGGTCGCTTGTAAGTGACAGTGATAATGCATATTTTACTGGTAGATACAGGGGAGATATAGTGGTTAATAATAATGAGATATATTCAAAAGGTAGTGATGATGTTTTTTTTGCATCGCTTCCTCTTTCTTTATTAAACAGTGGAGGCTTCTCATCAGTAAACCTGTTGGCGAATACGGATAATAATTCAATAAATATTAGTCCCAATCCATCAACTGGCAATTTCTTTATAACATCTTCCAATGATCCGATTACGGTTAATATTACAGTAAAAAACATTTCCAATAAAGAGTTAATGTTTTTAAGAAATCAAACTCTTCCAACTCAACTTAATTTATCGTCATTGTCAAATGGCACCTATTTTATTTACATTAGCTACGATAGTAAAAGGTTCATTAAAAAAGTGATAATACTTAATTAGTCAACCCTTATAACTTGGTAGTATCCCAAAAAGTGTGTAATGCTCTTTGGGATACTACCATCTTCTTTAATATGCACTTTTTTGTAAAATATTAAGTCATCAAAAACAGCATCGAATATCTTTGAACTTGTTCTGTTATTGAGAATTAAAAGCATAAATTCTTATTTTTCCATTTTTTATTTTTCTTGATGAGATGAAGTCATGCTTTAATAGATTTGTTAGCCAACTCCCGATTGAAGGATGTGTCAGACAAAGATTTCTTGACTCCTTATTTTCTTTATATTTTGTTGGGCAAATTGTTGGGCAAATAAAAAAGCCACTTACAAAAAAACTCTGTAAGTGGCTGATTTTAGGTGGAGAATATCGGAATCGAACCGATGACCTCTTGACTGCCAGTCAAACGCTCTAGCCAACTGAGCTAATCCCCCATCTGCTATTTTTACAATAGCGGCGGCAAAGATAAAACAATTTGTTTTTTCCTGCAATAAAAAAATTGCCTTAATTGATTAAACTTTTTATGCATATTTGTCCTTCCTTTTTTAACCCCCCTTTATGAAACGACTTTTTATTGCCATCAATGTGTCCCCAAACAATGCTTTGTTAAAAGTTTATAGCAATTTGCAGTTGCGATGTAGCAAGGGTAAAATAAAATGGGTTGATACACGTCTGTTTCATCTTACCTTGAAATTTTTGGGCGAAACATCCGAAACCGATGAAAAAAGAATAGTGTCAGCACTCCATGCCATTACTGCTACTACCCATTCGTTTAGCTTTAATCTTAAAGGAATTGGTATTTTCGGAAGCTCGTACCGTCCCAGAATCATTAGGGTAAACATTGATAATAGTGAGCAATTGATACTGTTGGGAAATGAAATACGGCAGGGACTGGAGTCATTGGGTTTTTTAAACGACCGTCAGAATTTTGTACCCCATCTTACCCTGGGAAGAATCAGACAGGTACAGGATAAAGCTTTTTTTCAGAAATCAATAAACCTATATAAAGAGGTGTTTTTTCAGGAAGTGCCGGTAACAGAGATCGTGTTGTATGAAAGCATCCTGCATCCAAAAGAACCGGAATATGTTATGATAGAAAGATATAAATTACTGTAAGATGTAATAAATTAGCGTTTCTTTGCAACGAACATTTCATTAACGGTGTCATAACAGCGAAATTAATTTTAAAAAAGGTTTATCAACCTATAATTTTTTTACTTTAGCCTGCGTTAATTAAAGAAAGAATAAAAAAACAAGAGATTGAATTTTAAAAAATTTTGCAGTAGTTTCGTTTTTCTGCTGGTTATTTTGGTAGCTGCTTACGGGCAGGATGTACCTACTTTTACGCAATACAAAAATACCATGGCCTATAACAACCCGGGCTTTATGGGTATGGGCGATGGTATATGTGTAAACGGTTTGTTGCGTCAACAGTGGGCAGGTTTTACCGATAGTGAAGGTAATAAGGTAGCTCCCGAAACCTATCTGGTAACTATTAATTCACCCATGAAAATTTTACATGGTGGGCTTGGTGGCTCCATTATTCAGGATAAACTGGGTTTTGAAAAGCAGGTCGGTATCAATTTGTCCTATTCATTTCATGCTTCGCTCTCTTTTGCCGATATTGGTATTGGCGCCGGCGTTAGCTTGATGAACCACAGCATCGATTTTTCGAAATTAAAACCCGAACAACAAGGAGACCCCATTCTGCTTTCTTCCGAACTGGGCGCCATGATTTTTGACGGGAATTTGGGAATTTTTGTAAAAACCGAGAATTATTACGTGGGTTTGTCGGTTATTAATCTGCTTGAATCGCACGGAAAAAATTTAAGCACTTCCGATAATCAGGAGGTGCGTTACAAAACCGATCGCACCCTGTTTTTAACGGGAATGTATCGGGTTTTTCTCACCAATCAGGATTACGAAATTGACCCGGGTTTCATGATAGAGAGTAATTTAGCTTCCACACAATATATAATTTCAACCGACGTTAAATACAAAGACAGATTTTACGCCGGCATTAGCTACCGGTTTCTTGAATCGGTGGGCGTGATGGTGGGTGTTAAGTTTAGAGATTTCAACATTAGCTACTCTTATGATGTGAGCACCATGAAGTATGGAATGCCCGGGTCACACGAAATTGGTTTAAGCTACTGTTTTAAAATAAAAGGCGATCATTCAAAAACCAGTTATAAAAATACAAGGTATTTGTAACTGAAAATAATATGACCAAAACTAAGTTGCATTGCAGATTTTCTTATTTTTGGGGCTCGTTAAAAAGGAAAAATAAGATAAGACATATAAAATCAAATTGTTAAATATGAAAAGGTTGATTTTTTACATTCTCGTTGCCGGGTTGTTGGCAAGTTGTAATAACTCCGGTAATGGTGAATTGGTTGGCGCACGTACTTCCTCCAAACCATTTTATCAGGCTGACCCTTACGGGATGGTCTTCGTTCCACAAGGAAGCTTCGTAATGGGTGCCGGTGATGAAGATATTGCTAAAAGCTACCTCGCAGAACCAAAAACTATTTCTGTTTCAGGATTCTTTATGGATGAAACAGAAATTACAAATAACGAATACCGTCAGTTTGTTAACTGGGTGCGCGACTCCATTGCAAGAACCATTCTGGGTAATGTAGATCCTGAAGATTTTCTTATCGAAGAGAACGAAAAAACAGGCGAAGTGTACGACCCTCCTTACTTAAACTGGAAAACCGATATTGACTGGAACAGCGAAGATCAGGATGTAAGAGATGCGCTGGATGAAATGTATCTACCCGAAAACGAACGTTTTTTCCGCCGTCGTGAAATTGATACCCGTAAATTAATGTACACCTATCAGTGGGTTGATTTGCATGCTGCAGCAAAAAAAGATTTTTCTGAACCAGGCGACTATCGTAACGCCGGACTGGCTAACCGTCCGCAAGGTCTGCGCGATCGCTCGGTATATGTTCGTAACGAAATGATTGGTGTTTATCCCGATACATTGGCGTGGATTTCCGATTATACCTATTCCTTTAATGACCCGATGACCGAAAAATATTTTTGGCATCCTGCCTACGACAACTATCCTGTAGTAGGTGTTAACTGGCGTCAGGCACGTGCCTTTTGTGTTTGGAGAACGCAACTGATCAACTCACACATAGGTCATAAAAAGGATAATGTTGAATTGTCAGAGTTCCGTCTTCCTTCCGAGGCTGAATGGGAATGGGCTGCCCGCGGAGGGTATCAGCTTAATCCCTATCCATGGGGAGGTCCTTATACGGTAAACGAAAAAGGTTGTTTCCTCGCGAACTTCAAACCTCGCCGGGGTAACTACATTGCCGATGGCGGTTTACGAACGGTTATCGTGGCACATTATCCTGCCAACGACTGGGGTTTGTACGATATGGCCGGAAACGTGGCTGAATGGACTAACTCTGCTTATGATCCTTCATCCTATAACTTTACCTGGGACATGAATCCTAACTATACCTTTAATGCCAAAGAAGACGATCCTCCTGCCATGAAACGTAAAGTAATTCGCGGTGGTTCGTGGAAAGATATTAAATATTACCTACAGGTTACTACTCGTGCTTACGAGTATCAGGATACTGCCAAAGCATACATCGGCTTTAGATGTATTCAACCTTATTTGGGAAGAAACAAAGGCGATAACCCGAGTAAGGCGTCACGCGTTTATCATTAACAAAGAATTTTTAATCATTAATTTTTAAATAAAATAACAAATTAATCATGGGCTTATTTGATTTTACACACACAAGAGTTTACAGAAATATTATGGCTAAGATATATGGTTTTGGTGCGTCTATTGTATTGGTAGGAGCACTTTTTAAAATCATCCACTTACCGGGAGCAAACGAAATGTTAACAGTAGGTTTATTAACTGAGGCCGTAATCTTTTTCTTCTCTGCTTTTGAGCCAGCACACGTTGAGCCCGACTGGAGTTTGGTTTATCCTGAATTGGCAGGCATGTATCGTGACGATGTTGATGATAAAGTTTTAGAACAAAGAAAATCTCCTACCGAACGCTTGGATGAAATGTTTGAAAAAGGAAACATTAACGATGAGGTGCTCAGTAAGCTGGGTGAAGGATTAAACAAACTCTCCGAAACTGCTAATCAAATAGGTCAGGCCAATGAGGCTGTTTTTGCTACTCAGGAATTTGCCACCAGCTTAAAAGGAGCTTCCGAAACAGCCAACAAACTGAACGAGGTAATGGCGCAGGATTTAACTGCTGCCACCAGCTATTCGGAAACCGTTGCCAAGGTTGCTGAAAATGCCAACGAATTAATTAAAACCTTCGACGAGTCGAACACCACTACTGTTGAATTTTCAAATCAGGTACAGGAACTTAATAAACGCATGCGAAACCTTAACAAGGTTTATGGTAACATGCTTTCAGCCATGAATGTTAATGACTAACATTTAACAGGTAATTAGTTTTAAAATTAAAAAATTAAAAAATGGCTGGATATAAGGAAACGCCTCGGCAAAAAATGATTTCCATGATGTATTTGGTACTTTATGCCCTGTTGGCATTAAATGTATCAAAGGATGTGTTAAATGCTTTTCTTGTTGTGAACGAGAGTATGGAAAGTACTAACATGAGTCTTGAGAAAAAAGTAGATTACATTTACGATAAGTTTAAAACGCAGTACAATTTAAATCCTGAAAAAGTAGGATCTAAATATCAGGAGGCTGTTCAGGTTAAACAGGAAAGTCAAAAACTTTTACAATATCTTAACAATTTAAAATTTGATCTGGTTCAGAAATCTGAAATGGGAGTAGTTCAAAAAAATGCTAAAGAGGATTCTATCAAAATTAGAAACCTCTACTATAAGGACACTGTTATTAATGGAGTCCAGCAAAAGTTTCTGATGCTTGAGAAAGTTGCAACAAAAGATAAATATGATAATACCACTCATTTTATGATTGCTAATAATCAAAAGGGTGAAGCTTATAAGTTGAGTAAAAAGATAACGGAATATCGAAATTTTGTGTTGCAAAAAATGAATGAACCTCCTGATTCAAAAAAAATCGGGTTAGTTATTAAGCCGGGTAAAGTGTATCATGATGCAACAGGAACGAAGGAAGATTGGGAATATCATAATTTTAACCATACCATTTTAGCAGCTGATATTACGTTGATTAATAAAATTATTAACGAAGTTCAATCCGCTGAGTTTGATGCTGCCAATTATCTTTTTGCCTCAGTATCCGCTACCGATTATAAATTTGACCATGTTGAAGCTAAAGTAATTCCCAAAAACACTTATGTGCTTAAGAATAGGAAATATGAAGCAGAAGTGTTAGTGGCCGCTTACGATACCAAAACAAAACCCGACGTTTATTATGTTACAGGTGTAGATAAGTGGAAACCGGATTACAAAAAACGGGCAAAAAAGATTTCAGGTGTCGAAGGTACGGTAAAACTCGAATTTCCTGCCAACACCGAAGGTGAAAAAAAATATGCGGGAATTATCGAAATGATTGATCCCAAGACAAACCAAAAGGTTCAATATGAATTTAATAGTGCTTATATGGTAGCGCCACCATCGTTAACCGTATCGCCCCTAAAAATGAATGTGTTTTACATCGGCGTTAAAAACCCGGTTTCTATTTCGTCACCGGGACTGGCCAGGAATAAAGTAAATCCGGTTATATCAAAAGGAAAACTTTATAAAGATCCTAAAAATAAAAATCAGTGGATAGTGGAAGTACCCAAAGGTTTAAAGAAGGTTTCCGTTTCGGCTTCCGCTAAAATTGACGGTAAACCATACAATTTGGGTTCGGTTGACTTTAGAGTAAAACGTGTTCCCGATCCAACGGCCACCATTGCCGGTATGACGGGCGGTTCCATGGATAAAAACCAGCTGTTGGCTGCCGGTGCCATTATTCCTGAAATGAGAGGATTTGAGTTTGACCTTTACTTCAGGATTACATCCTACTCCTTTACAACGCTTATCAATGGCGACTTTTTTACCATTAAAGCCAAAGGAAATACCTTCTCGAAAGATATTATCAAAAGGATTAGAAGCGGGAAAAGAAAACAGAAGTTTTTCTTTGAGAACATCCAGGCTAAAGGTCCTGACGGAAGCAAAAGAAGTTTGAACCCCGTCAACCTTGAATTGAAATAATAAATTATTTGAAAGATATGAAAAAGTTTTTTGTTGCACTTGTTACTTTTACCATACTATTGGGAAGCGGTTTATTTGCGCAGATTGAGGACAACCAGCCGCTTGATCAGGTGTATGTTAACAAAGATGGTGAAAATTTAACACCGGCACCTTTACCAACGGTTCGTAAGGCTGATGTGATGTGGTCGAAAAGAATTTGGCGTGAAATTGACTTCCGTCAAAAATTCAACCAAAAACTCTATTACCCTATCGAAACCCAGCAAAACTGGAAATCGTTTACCGTTACTGTTTTGGATGCCGTTAAAGAGGGTGAAATTACGGCTTACGACATCAACAATACCGATGAGCTGCTGATTCCCATCACCTATAATGAGGTAATAGGAAGACAAATTGACACCAGTTATACAACCATGCGTCGTTCTTATCCGCCTTATGATGAATACGATACAGTTATTTACACCAACTTTGATCCGACCAAAATTATGCGTTTGCGAATTAAAGAAGACTGGTATTTTGATAAACAACGTTCGCAAATGATGGTTCGTATTTTAGATATGTGTCCGGTAATTATCAAGGAACGTAATGGTGAAGAAGGTACCGAACCACTCTTCTGGTTCTCTTATGCCGAAGCTCGCCCGGTGTTAGCAAACTCCTATGTTTTTAATGCCGCTAACTCGGCTATGCGTCTTTCGTTTGATGAAGTTTTTATCAAAAGACTTTTTGATAGCTACATCTATAAAGAGCAAAACGTGTTCGACCGCCGTATCTCGCAATACGCTACCGGTGTGGATGCCTTGCTCGAATCAAAACGAATTAAAGATGAAATGTTCGATTTTGAACAGTTTCTTTGGGAATATTAATCGTTCCATATAAAAAATAAAAAACTCTTCGTTAACGAAGAGTTTTTTTTTGCCCCGGTTTTTTACCTTTGTGCAAAATGAATAATCTACTCGAAACCAATATTACCTATTTAAAAGGGGTAGGCCCCAAGCGGGCTGAATTGCTAAAGAAGGAGCTGGATATTGTTACCTACGAAGACATGCTCAACTACTTTCCGTTTAGGTATGTGGATAAGAGCAAGTTTTATAAGGTAAGAGACATCACAACCGATACCATCTGGTTTCAGTTAAAGGGTAAAGTTTCTAATGTAACACCTGTGGGGGATAAGCGTACAAAATATATTACTGCCACTTTTTCTGATGATACAGGTTCCATCGGTCTGGTGTGGTTTAGAGGGTTGCAATGGGTGAAAAATCGTTTTGAATCCGGGAAAGAATATATTATTTTTGGGAAACCTTCAGTATTTAAAGCTCGGTTTAACTTTGTCCATCCCGAGGTGGAAGAGGTTGTGGAAGGGGAGCCATTGATACAGGGAAACCGCTTGGAAGGTATTTACCGCACTTCCGAAAAAATGAAAAATATGGGGCTTGGAACCCGCTCCATCGCTCGATTGATGAAATTACTGCTGGCGCAACTGTTGGAAGTAATTCCAGAAACACTTCCCGATTACCTGATTAAACATTACAAACTACTGTCGGCACGGGAGGCTATGATGAATATTCATTTTCCTCATTCCCCTGAAATGATTAAGAAAGCAGAGCTCCGCCTAAAGTTTGAGGAGTTGCTTTTTGTACAACTTCAAATGTTAATTGAAAAGATTAATATTCAGCGTAGTGTTAAAGGCCACATCTTTGGTATTATAGGCAGTTTTTTTAATGAGTTTTATCACCAACATCTCCCGTTTGAATTAACCAACGCGCAAAAGCGAGTAATTAAAGAGATACGTTTCGATATGAAATCGGGCAAGCAGATGAATCGGCTTTTACAAGGTGACGTGGGAAGCGGTAAAACTCTGGTAGCACTTATGTCGGTGCTTATTGCCATCGACAACGGTTATCAGGCAGCCATGATGGCACCCACCGAAATTTTAGCTACTCAGCATTTTCACTCCGTTACCAACATGCTTCGCGATATGAATGTGGAGATCGGTTTGTTAACCGGTTCAACCAAGAAAGCACAGCGGAAAGTAATTCACGAGCGCTTACAGGAGGGCAAGATGCAGCTGCTTCTCGGCACCCATGCACTCATTGAAGATGCTGTGGTATTCAAAAATCTTGGGTTGGTTATTATCGACGAGCAACATCGCTTTGGGGTAGCGCAGCGAGCCCGACTATGGAAAAAAAATACCTCCCCTCCGCATGTGCTGGTCATGACGGCGACTCCTATACCGCGAACCCTGGCCATGACGGTGTATGGTAATTTGGATGTCTCTGTCATCGATGAGCTGCCTCCCGGAAGAAAACCGGTTAAAACCCTCCAATTTTTCGATAATAATCGGCTAAAGGTTATTGGCTTTATGCGTGATCAGATTAAGAAGGGCAGACAAATTTACGTTGTCTATCCGCTTATCAACGAATCGGAAACCCTCGATTTAAAAAATTTGATGGATGGCTTTGAACAAATACAACGTGATTTTCCCTTGCCCGATTATCAGGTGAGCGTAGTGCATGGACGGCTTAAGCCAGAGGATAAAGAGTACGAAATGAAACGTTTTGTGGAGGGTAAAACTGATATTATGATATCAACTACTGTGATTGAGGTGGGGGTTGATGTACCCAACGCATCGGTGATGATTATTGAAAATGCCGAACGATTTGGGCTTTCACAGTTGCATCAGCTTCGAGGCAGGGTAGGGCGTGGCACTGAACAATCATACTGTATTTTAATGTCGGGACACAAGCTTTCCAACGAGGGTAGAAAGCGGTTGGAGATCATGGTTAAAACCAACGATGGCTTTGAAATTGCCGAAGCAGACCTTAAGTTGCGCGGCCCCGGTGATATGCAGGGAACACGCCAGTCGGGGATGATAGAATTTAAAATTGTCAACCTTGCCAAAGATGGTCTCCTGGTGGGAAAAACTCGCTCCGTTGCTGAAAAAATTCTTGACAAAGATTCAATGCTTGAGCTTCCCGAAAACAAGAGACTCAAAGCTTACCTGGCAAAAATTTCAAAGCGCAAAGCCATCTGGAGCCGGATATCATAGATATCATTGATTTAGCTCACGGTTTGCAACCGTGAGCTCTCACACAAATAAAATAATACCAAAAGCTCCTCATCTAATTGCACAAATTATCCGAATTATTAAGTTTAGTTTTCTGCAAAGCAAAAATCTCAACTCGATTAATTGGTAAAATTCGATGATAAAAATAGTTGGATGAATAATGGAATGTTATAATGTTTTGAAATTTGAACAATATATCTTGTTTCAAATGATAAATAATTAAATTTGCCCTCTATTTTGCAGGTTGAATAATAAAAGCGCCCGAATCGAGTTATATCAAAAAAGTCAGAAAGCATTGATTGGCAGGAAAACATACACCTTACTAGTTACCTTATCATTATTGTTGTTAACGGGCATCACGCTTAACAGTTGCTCTACTAAAAAGAATACCTGGACACGGCGAGCCTATCATAACGTTACGTGTCATTACAACGTGTATTGGAACGGGTTGATGAGTCTCGAAGAGGGAAAAGTGCTACAACATGAAAAGATAAAAGACAATTACAAAACCATTTTGCGGGTCTATAACTATGGCACCAAAGCCGATGCAAAATCCCTTTTCCCCAAAATGGATCGTGCCATCGAAAAATCCTCCATCGCCATTCAAAAGCATTCTATGTATTTTGGCGGAAAAGAGCAGGTGAAATGGGTAGCCCAAAGCTATCTGATGATGGGTATTGCTCACTTTTATAAACAGGATTACATTCCGGCTCGACGGGTTTTCGATTATGTGTACAACGAGTACAAAGACAAACCCATTCGGTTTGAAGGGTTGTTGTGGCTGGCTAAAACGTATATTCAAATGAATCGACCTGCCAAAGCAGAAGCCACGCTCAACCTACTTACTTCAAAAATGGATGCAGACGATTTTCCTAATAAGGTTTACAACGAGTTGCCACTGGTGGAAGCCGATTTTTATCTGTCACACGAAAATTATGCCGCCGCCTATCCCTATTTGGAACGTGCGCTGGAGATTAATAAAGATAGATTTCTTACCAATCGGGTACTTTTTATTCTGGGACAAATTAATCAAAAAGAGGGGGATTTTGAACGGGCTACCCGTTACTATAGTCAGTTAATCAAGAGAAATCCCGATTACGAACTGGCGTTCAATGCTCGTCTTAATTTGGCACAGTCGTATGATTCAAAAACAGGAAATAGCAAAGCCATTACGCGCTTGTTGATGAAGATGACCAAGGAGTCTAAAAACCAGGAATTTCTTGATCAAATTTACTATGCCTTGGCCGATGTAGCTTTGAAAGATAACAATGATACGCTGGCCATTAGTTACCTGCGTAAATCGGTAGCGAGTAGCGTTAACAATAATTATCAGAAAACCATTTCTTCGCTAAAAGTTGCTGACCTCTATTTTGAAGAGACAGAATACAAGTTTGCCAAACTCTATTACGATACAGCTATGATGGCATTACCGGCTGATTTTCCCAACTACTTTCAAATTAAAGAGCGAGCAGAGATTCTTACCAATATTGTTACCGAGCATCAAACTATTAAAGAGCAGGATAGCTTGCAAACATTGGCCAGAATGAATCCTGATGAGCGAAATGCCATTATTGACGCGGCGATTGAAAAATACAAAATAGCAGAAGAGGAACGGATAAAACGCGAAGAGGAAGAAAAGAATGCCAAAGAGGCCGAACAGGTTGCCATGAAAAACGGAATGCCATCGGGCTTTGGCGGACAAGGGGGACGGGGTGGCCCGGGAGGTCCCCCATCGTTGGGAGCCGGCAACGGGAAATGGTATTTTTATAACCCGCAGGCATTAAGTAAAGGGTACAGCGAGTTTGTTCGCAAGTGGGGCAAACGCCAGCTAACCGATAACTGGCGACTCAGCGATAAGCGCCAGATGATGCTTACTGATGATGATTTACAGGGCGAAACAGTACGAACTGACAGCACCGTATCAGATACTGCCAACGCCAAGGCTTCTTCGGCAGCCACCCCCATGGACAGGGTTTTTTATTTAAACGGGTTACCCAAAACCGAGGATGATTTTCAGGCCTCTGACAGGATGATTTTGGAAGCATACCACAAGCTGGGAACGCTTTACAAGGAGTCGCTTCACGATACTGCGAGTGCCATCACCGTTTACAATGAAATGTTTAATCGGTTTCCCGAAAACCAGTACGAGTTGGAGTCGTGGTTTGCACTTTATCAGCTCTATTCGGGTAAAGGAGAGGTTTCGGAAGTGGCGAAATACAAAAACCTGATTTTAACAAAGTATCCTGATAGCGATTACGCGAAAGTAATTGTTGACCCCGATTATTTTGTGAAGCTCGCTGCTAAGAAAGGTCAAATTGTTAAACTGTACGCCCGAACCTACAAAGCATTTGAGCGAGAACAATATTTCAGGGTGCTCAGCTTTGCCAATAAGGCAATAGAAGAATATCCCGATAACAAATCGCTAATGCCCAGATTTTTGTACTTACGTGCCATCGCCTTGGGCAAAGCCACCACGGTGGATTCGATGTACACCGAAATGAAAGCATTGGTGGCTGCCTACCCGCAAAGCGGGGTAGCACCTCAGGCAAAGCAAATTTTAAAAACGCTAAGAGCCGAATATGGTTTCGATGGAGGCGCACCGGGTGAGGGTAGCAACAAGGCTAAAAAAATTACCAAATATAAACTTACCAAAAAAATTCCGTTTTTCGTAATAGTGGCAGTAAATGGCGATAAAGTAAAAATTAATCCCTTAAAAGTTCGTATCTCCGACTTCGATAAAAAATATTTCAGATTGCGGAAGTTGAGGATAAAAAGTCTGCAACTCGACAATCAGCGGGTACTTATTACCATTGGCAATTTCACCAACAAGAACGATGCGGCCAATTATTACCGTGCCATTAAAAACGATGAGTATGTACTGTCGGGTCTTAACAAAGACGATTATAAAATTTTCCCTATCTCCACCAAAAACTATCCGATCATGTATCGCGATAAGGATGTAAAAGGATACATGGAGTTTATGAAAGAAAATTACGATTTCAACTAGCTTACTATTAATGGCTAAACCAATAAAATTAAAATTAATTGTTTCCTCACCCTGAAGAACGGGGCAATAATTATTTTGCCCACTTTCTTACGCTTACCAATGGAATGGGTTACTAAATGATATTAGCCTTTCATTCAATATAAAATCTTTCACTTCAACTTAAAAGCAGTATATTTGTTTCATATAGAAACAAAAAGCCATCCCATGCCGGCGCAAAAAGAAAGTCCGTTAAAGTTTTATGCCAAATACTCATCATTGGCAATTCAGATGGGTGTCATCATTGTGGCAGGAGCTTTTGGTGGTAAAGAGATCGATAAATATACTGGATGGAAATTTCCGGTGTTCACCCTGGTACTTACCATACTGGGCGTGGTTGGCGGGGTACTATACGGCATGCGTGAATTGTTCAGATACAACAAAAACGATAACACAAAAAAGAAAGAAAATGGAAACGACCTTTAAAAAGCTGGCGATACAATTTACCTCCTTTGTACTATTGCTCGTGGCAGCAACCTTGTTGTTGGAGTACCTGGTGCCGGCGCTTAAGGTTACCATTCATTGGCCGGTTATTTTGTTGGTAATGTATCTGCTTACCCTGGGAATTTTGTACTTGTTGGTAAGTTCCTTAAAGGCGAGAATGGTGAAATTCGTGAACACCTACCTGCTTGTCAGTTTCAGCAAGATGATGTTGTATGCCGTGTTGCTGTTTGTTTATGCCTGGCTTAATCCCGACGATGCCGTTTCGTTTATCTTAACGTTTCTTGTTTATTATCTGGCACTTTTAATTTACGAGGTTGCTGTTTTAGTTCGGTTGAAAGAGCCTGAAAAGTAGCGGTGCAAACGATTGTAAAAAAAGTTTCTAATATTTCATCCGCTTTCATTTATTTTTATACTTTTAACGTTTCTTAACGGTAAAAGGTTTATGGTTTATCAGGGATCGTTTCAGGATATATTTTTAGTGCTTGCAGGGCTTGCCTGGGTAGGTTATTCCGCCTACCGTTCAAACAAAAAAAAGACGCAATCTTCTGCAACTTCTTCTCCTAAAAGCACCGCTAAAAAAGGCAGTATTTTTGAAGAGTTACTGGAACAGTACACGCAGGGTGTGGCCGTGCAACCGGAAGAGGACTTTACTTTAAAAAATGATGCTGACGTTGCAACCAAGCTAAGGCAAACAGAGTCATCTGTCGAAGTAGTTGAACAGTTTACCGATGATGATATTTATGAGAAGAACGAAAGTGAACAAGAGTTAGCTGACGAGTCGGCATTGGATGAAATTGAAATCCATACCAAGGGTAACGGTGTCTATAATTTGAGCAAGCGGCTTAATAACAGAACGTTTAATTTGAAAAGAGCATTTATTTATTCTGAGATTTTAAATAAGAAATATAGTTAATTTTTAATGGTTAAAAATAGGTTAATTTAATAGCTGATTTGTTAATTAGTTTTAATTTTACCGACTCTTATTAATAATACAGTAGTCTATCATTATGGATATAAAATTGCGGATATGATCAGAAATTTACTCCTTACATTTGGTTTGTTTCTTTCCACCAGTATTATGTTGTTTGCTCAGCAGGGTGCTCTAAAAGGAAAAGCGATTGATAAAACAACCAAAGAACCTATTCCATTTGCCAATATTGTATTGGAAAACAACGGAACGATGATTGGGGGTGCCACCTCCGACTTTGATGGTAATTATCAAATTAAACCTATTCCTCCGGGAAAATACAGTTTAAAAGCTACTTACATCGGATATAAAACAGTTATCGTAAATGGGATGGCTATTTCGGCTGATAAAACCCGTTTTTACGACATCGAGATGACGCCGACTTCGGAAACACTGGAGGAGGTAGAAATTGTGGATTACACCGTCCCGTTAATCTCGAAGGACGAAACCTCCAGTGGTGCTTCGGTAACCTCGGAAGAGATTTCGAAAATGCCGAATCGTAGTGCCAATGCCGTGGCCACCACGGTGGGTGGTGTGTTTTCGAAAGACGGTGAGCGTGGTAGTGTTCGTGGTGCTCGTTCAAACGCCACGGCCATGTACATCGATGGAATCAGGGTTATTGGTAACTCTACGGTTCCACAATCGGCCATCGAGCAGGTTGACGTAATCTTGGGTGGTACACCGGCTCAGTATGGTGATGCTACTTCCGGGGTAATTAACGTTACCACCAAAGGAGCTTCCCGTAAATTTGGAGCAGGTCTCGAAATGGAGACATCACAGTTTTTAGATGCCTTCGGCTACAACCGTTTAGGATTTAACGTGATGGGTCCATTAATCAAAGGAAAAAATAAAAATGGTACGGCTCTGTTAGGATTCTTTCTTGCCGGTGATGGCTCCTATCGTGAGGATGGTGCTATTTCTGCTGTAGGACATTATTATGCCAAAGACGATGTGCTGGCAAACCTCGAGCAAAATCCGTTAAGACCATCAGGTAGCGGAACCGGTACCTTTATCAATGGTAACTTTCTGCGCAATGACGACCTTCAAAAATTAAATTATTCAAAAAACACATCTAATTGGAATATTAACCTGCTTGGTAATGTGAGTGTTCGAACTACTGATAATATTACCCTTACATTTGGCGGTGCTTATAACCGGTCGCATAGGAATGCCTTTCGCTCATCGCGAGGTCCGGATCCTTCACTTCTTAATTATGCTAAAAATGGTGTTTTTAACGATGAAACCATACGTGGCTATGTACGGTTTACCCAGCGTTTTCCTTCGGGAAGTGATAGCAAGTCGTTGCTGAGAAACGTGCTTTACACTGTTCAGGCCGATTACACCAAAGTACGGGGTGAACATGGTGACCCAAACCATTGGGATGATATTTTTAAATACGGTTACCTTGGTAAATTCAGCACCTTTAAAGCCCCTACTTACGAGCTTGGCGGCGACACGGTAAACGGTGTTTATTACGATAATGTTCAGCTCCTGAACCAATGGGATAATGATACTTTGACCACATGGACGCCTGAAGATTACAACCCGCTTGTTGCACAATATACCACGAGCTATTATAATACTTATGCCGGTTATTCTGAAGGTCATTACGATAATACCGACAACATTTTGTTAGGAGGTGGTTTGCTAAACGGAAACCAGCCGGGTTCGGTGTATGGTTTGTATCAGTCACCGGGAACCAATCAGGTTGGCTATGGAAAATATGACAAC
>QMPP01000014.1 GCA_003650425.1 Bacteroidota bacterium
CCTTTGTTCCGTTTTACTCGCTTGTAGGCTTGTTTTAGGTTACCTGATGAACAAACTATCATCATCAATTTTTCTGTTAAGGCTCGTCCTTGTTGTCCTTCTTTATTTACTTGCTCCTCCTGTCCTGCTTTTGCTTGGTTTACGTCCTTACATCTGTCTGACTGGATAACAGCGTTCTGTTTTTGTTCTATAAACAAATCTATTTGATACGCTATTTCTTGCTGTCGCCCCATAAATAAAAATTCTTACTGACTGCTCCTTATATTAACTAATTCAGTCCTTTATTGGTTTGTGAGTCCATCCGATTTTTTTTTCGGCTCGTTTCTCCAACTACTATGACCTCTGCTGACTTCTCAATCTTACCTGTAATTTTGACCTCTCGCCGATTGTTATCGCTCGGTTTGTCGCTGTTGCAACAGGTGTTGAGACCTCTCGGGATAAGATTATAAACTTTTCCTGCGTCCTGCTTGATTTACCCTGTGAGGTTACGGTTGAATTTTGGGCGTTCCCAATCTATAGCTCGGTTGCCCTCCTCATTTGGCCTTATATCAAGTTTCTGTGCGTCAGAACTTCAGGTTTTCTAATGGCTGCTTTCAGATTTGCAGTCGCCCGCAACACCCTTGCCAATCGCTAATGTTTCCTATCAACTCGGCACATACAGAGACTTGCACTCTGTTAGTTTATTACCATGCCCGACATACTAAAAAAAAGCCATGAATAAATCATGGCTTTTATTGTTATACTTTTAAATTCTACCGTTACTATTTTACCCTTTCAGAGTATTGCCCTGTACGGGTATCAACTTTAATTTTATCACCGGTATTTAAAAAAAGGGGTACTTTTACCGTTGCTCCGGTTTCAACCGTGGCATCTTTAAAAGTGTTGGTGGCCGTATTACCTTTTTCACCGGGTTCGGTATAGGTTACTTCCAACACCACGTAATTGGGCATCTCGCAATAAATGGGGGAGTCAGTTTCGGTATGAAACGCGATATCCACCATCTCCCCTTCTTTAAGAAGTTCAGGGGCTGCTATCATATTTTTATCAATAAAGGTTTGCTCGTAATCTTCGGTATTCATAAAATGAAAGGTATCCCCTTCGCTATACAAAAACTGATATTGGCGTTTTTCAACCCGTTGCACATTAATTTTTACCCCTGATGTAAAAGTGTTGGGAATTACCTTGCCTGTTTTCAGATTTTTAAGTTTTGTACGAACAAAGGCAGGGCCTTTACCCGGTTTTACATGCTGAAATTCAACAATCGTATAAAGGTTACCGTTAAAATCAATAATTAATCCGTTTCTAAAATCTGCTGTTGTTGCCATATTACTATTTTTTTAAACTCTGTCTTTCATTCTTGTATAACCTTTCATAACTCCGCGCTGCGAGCGGTTAATAAAGCTAAGTATATCGTCCCTTTCAGGTGTGGCAGGCATTGAAGCCTCGATAAAGTTAACTGCCTGGGTAATGTTTCTGCCCTTTAAATAGAGCTCTCTGTACACTTGCTGGATGTCATTAATCTGATCGTTGGTAAATCCCCTGCGGCGGAGTCCGATAGAGTTAACTCCCACGAAAGCAACTGGTTCGCGGCCAGCCTTACTATAGGGTGGCACATCTTTACGTACCAGGCTTCCGCCGGAAATCATGGTATGAGAGCCTATGTGAACAAACTGGTGCACTGCTGACAGTCCTCCCACAATAGCCCAGTCGTCTATTTCAATGTGACCGGCCAGGTTACAGGCGTTCGCCAATATTACATGATTGCCCAAAATACAATCGTGGGCAATATGCACGTAAGCCATGAGCAGGCAATTGTTACCAATTACCGTTTCGGCACTGGCTTTGGTACCCCTGTTGATGGTAACGTATTCGCGGATGGTGGTGTTACTGCCTATTTTTACAATGGTTTCTTCCCCATCGAATTTTAAATCCTGCGGAATGGCAGAAATGACAGCACCGGGAAATATTTTACAATTTTTGCCTATTCGGGCTCCTTCCATGATAGTAACGTTAGACCCAATCCAGGTTCCCTCATCAATAATCACATTTTTTTCAATATTAACAAAAGGCTCAATCACCACGTTAGGTGCAATTTTTGCCTGAGGATGAACGTATGCAAGTGGTTGATTCATCGAAACTATTATTTATTTTTTACTATCTGAGCTGTTAATAATCCTTCCATAACGACTTTATCGCCAACAAATATTTTGCCGTAGGTAGTACAAATACCTCGTTTAATGGGGCCTGTCAAAATCAGCGAAAAGATTAACACGTCGCCGGGAACTACTTTAGAACGAAATCTTACATCGGATATTTTAAGAAAATAAGTAGAATAATTTTTAGGGTCGGCTACTGAGTTTAAAACAAAAATACCACCGGCCTGCGCGAGGGCTTCAACCTGAAGCACCCCGGGCATAATGGGCTCGTCAGGGAAATGCCCCACGAAAAAGGGCTCATTCATGGTAACGTTTTTAACTGCCACGATATACTTATCATCTAAATACAACACCTTATCAACCAATAAAAACGGAGGACGATGGGGTAGTATCTTTTTGATATCATTAACAGTATAAACAGGTTTGGTGTATATATCAAAAGGAGGTTCTTTTACAATATAATTGCTCATGATAAATATTTTTGATCTAATAATTTTGCAAACTGTGTATTGGTATAATGACCCGGTCGTTCAGCTTTAACATGACCTTGAATATTCATTCCAAGGAGGGTTAAATCGCCAATAAGATCCAATAATTTATGGCGAGCCGGTTCATTTTTAAAGTAAAGGTCGATATTATTTAATATTCCAATTTCTTTAACTTCAACCGAAGGTTTGTTAAAAAGTTTGGACAACCGGTCGAGTTCATCCTGACTAACTAGTTTGTTAACAAAAACGATGGCGTTATTAATGTTGCCACCCTTCACCAAATTGTTATTGAGCAGAAACTCAAGTTCGTGCAGAAAAACAAAAGTACGACAAGGTGCGATTTCATTTTTAAAATCAGCCATATTATCAAGTGTTGCAAACTGCTTTCCAAGCACCTTGGTTTCGTAATCAATCTCCACGGAAAAGCTTAATTTTTCAGCAGGTTCAATGGTAACTTTTATTTTTTTTTCGGGAATTTCAAATTCAACTTTTTCCTTAATAACCAAAATTCTCTTTTCAGCTTCCTGAGTCTGAATACCTGCCTTTTCAAGTGCTTCGATAAAAAAATAAGAGGATCCGTCCATAATAGGTATCTCTTCCATGTCAATATCAATAAGCACATTATCAATTCCCAGGCCGGTAAGTGAGGCCAGCAGATGTTCGATGGTGTAAATTCGGACACCGTTCACACCCAGGGTAGTACCCCGATCGGTACTAATTACATTACCAATAACAGCATCGATAACCGGATGTTGGTCAACATCGATACGTCTAAATTTTATTCCATGATTTTCGGGAGCCGGATGAAAAGTAATGGAACCATGTTGACCTGTATGAAGTCCCTTGCCACTTACCGAAACTGCCTGTTTGATTGTTTTCTGTCGTTCAGCCATTAATAGAAATTGTGATGTCTTTCACATTTTTGATTGTTAAGGTGCAAAAGTAACAAAATATTTTAACCTGTATCCATAACCACTATTAAGGGTAGCTCAAATGTAACCATTTCTAAAAACGCCTCCATCCGCAGTTCCCATTTCGAAAAGCACCCCGTCTGTAATAAAAATTTACTTTTGCCGTCCGATAGTTGTATATGCATCTAAATATATATAGAACAGCATCAAAACGAATTTATTGGAAAGTGGCTGGCTTTGGCACACTACCGCCTTTTTAATTTGCTTACCAAAATGCTTCATAAAGAATGGTAATGCCCCATTTTGTCCGGATAAAAGAAGAGCTTGAAGGTGAAATAGGAAGGCAGGAGCTTGAACAGACTGTGGAAACCTTAAAAAAAATAATTGATCGCACAAGCCAACTGGAAAAACAGTTGTAAGTGCAACTATTTAAATAATAAATAAAGGAATAATTCGGGTTTTTAAAATGTCTAACCTTAAATATAAAATTTGCTTTCACACCTAATTCTTTCTTAAGCAATGGGGGCAAATTTGTGTTAGATACTTTTAACCCAATTAAAAATATTAAAACAACAATACAATGACCATTAGAAAAACATGGATTCTCTCCATCGTGATACTCGCCGCGGGAGTATTTGGATTTATCTACATCTCAAAAATGAAAAAAGCGCCCCAGCGCCGTGTAAATAAAACCAAAATAATTGCTCCATACATCGTAGTGAAAAACAAAACGATACCACTTATTATTACCAGTTCCGGACAGGTAAAAGCCAAAGACAGGATTGATATTTTTTCGGAAGTAAATGGAATATTACAACCTAACACAAAAAATTTCAGAGCCGGGGTGGCTTTCAACAAAGGTGAATTGATGATTCAGATTGACGATTCTGAATTTAAAGCAGGCCTATATGCCAAGCGCAGTGATTTTGAAAATCAGATTACCGCCCTACTACCCGACCTCAAACTGGAATTTCCTGATCAGTTTAACAAGTGGTATAATTACCTCACTTTACTGGATGTTGAAAAAAATCTGAAGCCGTTGCCGGCTGTTAACTCCAAGAAGGAAAAATTCTTTATCACCGGCCGCAAAATATACAGCTCGTTTTACAGTATTCGCAATCAGGAAAAACGACTGGAAAAATACAGTATCCGTGCCCCTTTTACCGGTGTGGTAACCGAGTCGAATGTTAACCCGGGAACGCTTATTCGTGTTGGACAAAAAATTGGCGTTTTCAGCAATACCGATGTTTTTGAAGTGGGTTTATCCGTTAGTGCTGCCGATGCCAATTTAATTGCTGTTGGCGACAAAGCCGAAATTATCTCTCCCGAAGACGGCACCATCTGGCACGGGAAAGTAACCCGCATCAATGCGGCCATCGACATCAATACCCAAACGGTAACTGTTTTTGTTGAGTCGTCGGAAAAAGGGTTGCGCGAGGGCATGTTCGTAAAAGCACGTATTACCAGCGGTTCGGTTGACAATGTTTTTGAAATTCCCAGAAACATTCTGATAGAAAATAAGAGTATTTACACCATTCAACCCGACAGCTCCCTGAAGCTGGTAACCATCCATCCTGTTCGTTTTCTGGATAAAACAGTCATTATTAAAGATGCTGCCGATGGAACCAAAATCGTTTCCCGAACCATTCCCGGAGTATTCCCCGGAATAAAAATACTCCCACAACCTGCTTTAAAGTAAACTTATGAAAAAAGTAATATCCTATTTTATAAAATACCCTATTGCTGCCAATGTTTTTATTTTAACTTTCGCCCTTTTTGGAACCGTGGCGATGTTCAGCTTAAAATCATCGTTCTTCCCATTGGTGGAAAGCCGCATTATCACCATTCAACTTATCTACCCGGGGGCTTCGCCCGAAGAGGTTGAAGAGGGTATTGTTTTAAAAATTGAAGACAACCTGAAAGGTGTTTCCGGCATCGAACGGATTACCTCGGTTTCGTCAGAGAATAGTGGAGTTATCACCGTTGAGGTGGATAAAAAGTATAAAACCGATGTGGTGCTCGAAGATGTAAAGAACGCGGTTAACCGAATCAACTCCTTTCCGGTTGACATGGAACCGGCAGTTATTTTCAAGCAGGAAAACATTAACCAGGTGATGACCTTTTCCATCAGCGCAAAAGATATATCGCTAAAGGCTTTAAAAGACATATCCTACAAAATTGAAGACGATATCAGGGCCATGGACGGGATTTCCAAAGTAACCTTGATGGGTTTTCCGGAAGAGGAGATTGAAATTGCCGTGAATGAAAATACCCTTAGAGCCTATAATCTTACCTTTGATCAGGTGGCCAATGCCGTGCGTCGTGCCAACATCGACATTACCGGTGGAAAAATTCGCACCAGCAAAGAGGAATACCTTATCAGAGGCCGGTATAAAAAATATCACGGCCACGAACTGGATAATATTATTGTTGAGTCGGATATGGAAGGTAAAACCATTCGTTTGAGCGACATTGCCGATGTTTACGACCGCTGGTCGGAAAACCCCAACCGTATTGAAATTGATAACGAACCATCGGTGGAGATATCGGTTCAAACCACCAACAGCGAAGATTTTCTCGACGCATCAGATAAGTTAAAACAGTATGTTGAAGATTTCAAAATCAAAAACCCCAACCTCGATGTGGTTATCGTACAGGACAGGTCGGTTAACCTAAACGAGCGAAAAGATTTACTGTTTCGGAACGGCATCATGGGAATGCTATTGGTGCTGCTTTTTCTCTCCATGTTCCTGAATCCACGCATGGCACTTTGGGTGGCAGCCGGGTTACCCATCTCCTTTTGGGGCATGTTTATTTTGGCCCAAATATTTGGCATCACCATCAACTCAATCTCCCTCTTCGGGATGATTGTGGTGGTAGGTATTTTAGTGGACGATGGAATTGTAATTGCCGAAAATATTTACAATCACTACGAGCAGGGAAAGAATGCTATCCGTGCAGCCATCGACGGAACCATGGAGGTATTACCCTCAATAATTACCGCGGTAATTACAACCATGATAGCCTTTTCCACCTTCTTTTTTCTTGATGGCAGGATGGGTGACTTTTTTAGCGAGCTCGCTTTCGTGGTTATTGCCACCCTCTTTATTTCGTTAATCGAGGCTGTTATTATTTTACCGGCTCACCTGGCTCATTCCAAAGCGCTGCACGGCGAAAAAAGTCAAAACAAGATGGTTAAATTCATGGACAAAATTATGTACTGGATGCGTGATAAAACCTACGCACCGGTGCTATATTTTTCCATACGAAACCGTTTTTTAATTATTTCGATTGCCGTGGTTATGCTGTTGCTTACCGTTGGAGCCATGAAAGGAGGATTTATAAAAAGTACCTATTTCCCATTTATCGAGCGTGACAACATCAACGTTACCCTTAAAATGCCGGCCGGAACCAACGAAAAAATTACCAACGACTGGATTGACAAAATACAAAAAGCCGCCTGGAAGGTAAATGCGGAATATAAGGCTAAACGCGCCGACAGCCTTGATATCATTACCCATATCGAGAAAAAAATTGGCCCTACCACAGCAGATGGAAGCCTGAACATTATTTTATTAAACGGCGAAACCCGTAACGTGATAAGCTTTGAAATTGCCAACGCCATTGCCAAAGAAGCAGGGCCTGTTATTGGTGTCGAGCAGCTATCGTATGGTGCTGGCGGCAGGTTTGGAAAACCGGTTTCGGTGGCCTTTTTAGGTAATAACCTTGAAGAGCTTACCATGGCCAAAAACGAACTGAAGTTTGAGCTTTCAAAACTCTCCGGCCTTAAAGACATCAACGATGATGACCGGCAGGGCATTAAAGAAATTAACATCGAGTTAAAAGACAAAGCCTACATGCTGGGACTCACGTTGCAGGATGTGCTTGGACAAATCAGGTCGGGATTTTTTGGCAAGGAAGTTCAACGATTACAGCGTGGACGTGATGAGGTAAAAGTGTGGGTTCGTTACAACGAAAACGAAAGGACATCCATTAACAACCTTTCCGAAATGTACATCACAACACCTTCACGAAACAAGGTGCCTTTTAGCGAAATAGCAACCTATTCTATAAAAAGAGGCATTGTATCCATCAGCCACCTCGACGGCAAACGACAGATTAAAGTGGAAGCCGACTTGAAAAATGAAAAAGCTTCGGCCACCGATGTGCTCGACTTTGTAAAGGCAAGTATTTTGCCTTCCATACTGGCTAAATATCCAACGGTTAGCGTTACCTATGAAGGTCAAAAACGAGAAGCGGAAAAAACACAAAAATCTGCTGCTAAAGTGGTTCCTGTAATCCTGTTTTTAATTATCGCACCCATTGTTTTCACCTTCAGGTCGTTCAGTCAATCTATCCTGCTGTTCGTGTTGATACCATTTAGCTTCGTGGGTGTGGCTTGGGGCCACTGGTTTCACGGACAACCTATCAATGTATTATCCGTGTTGGGAATTATTGCCTTGATAGGAATTTTGGTAAACGACGGGCTGGTACTGATCAGCACCTATAATCGTTTACTTAAAAGAGGTATTCCGGTGATGGATGCCATTTATCAGGCCGGGATTGCACGATTCAGAGCCATCTTTTTAACCTCGGCAACTACAGTGGCAGGGCTGGCTCCTATTATTCTGGAGAAGAGTTTTCAGGCTCAGTTTTTAATCCCTATGGGCATTTCCATTGCTTACGGAATTACCATAGCTACCCTGTTAACCCTGATATTGTTACCGGTTTTATTATTATCGGTTAACAAATTTAACCGTAACATCATTTACCTCTGGGAAGGAAGAAAAGCAACCCCCGAAGAGGTAGAACACGCCATTAAAGAACTTAAATTTGAAAACGATGAACTGGAAAAATAAAGCATTAATTTTTATTCTTATTACGTTAGTTCCGCACTTGCTCATTGCGCAACAGCCTTCTGATTCCACCTTAAAACTATCGGATGCGGTTGCCATCGCCATGAAAAAAAATCACGACATATTGGTTGCCCGTAACAGTATTCGCATTGCTGAAGTTAACAAGGGAGTACTCAATTCCGGATTTTTGCCCACGCTCAACGGGGCAGCAGGTGCCAACTACTCCAATAGCGATGCAGACATAACGCTGATTTCGGGAGATAAAATATCGAAAAACGGGGCTGCATCAACCAATTACAATGCTTCGTTGGGGCTAAACTACCGATTGTTCGACGGCATGAACCGCCATTACAACTTTAAAGTGTTAAAAGAAAACTACACCCTGGCAGAACTACAGGCACGGTCGGTAATTGAAAACTCGCTTATGCTATTGATTCGTTCCTACTATGAAGTTGCCCGTTTAACAGCCAGGTTAAAAAACCTGAAACGAACCATCAACATCTCCAATCTAAGGTTGAACTACATGCACGACAAATACAATTATGGTCAGGCAACCGAATTGGATTTGCTTAACGCGGAGGTAGATCGAAACAACGACAGTATTAACTACATCAACACCATGAGGCAGCTGGAAATTGCCCAAAATAATATGAGGGTAGCCATGGGTGCCGATATGGCCATGACGTTTACTATTGACACTCTGGTAACTTTTGGTCCGAAGTTTAACAGGGAAGAGATGTGGGAAAACGCACGCAATAAAAACGTCGATTATTTAATCGCCCAGCTGAATAGAGGCATTTCAGATTTGCAACTGAAGCAGAGTCATTCGGGTTATATTCCTACACTGGATTTGTCGGGTAAGTACTCTTTTAGCCAAATTGAAAGTGATGTAGGAAGTTTAACTTTCCAACAGAGCAAAGGCTACAATGTGGGAGCTTCGTTAAACTGGAATATTTTTGACGGGGGACGAACCCGCACACGAGAACTAAATGCCAAAATCAATGTTGAAAACGCTCAAATCAAAGTTGACAAAACCAAAACCGAGCTGAAACGCCAGATAGCCGATGCTTACAGCAATTACACCAACATGCTGTTTATTTTAAAAACCGAAGAGACCAACAAAAAAATCAACGAGTTAAATTTTAAACGCTCCGCCGAGCAGTATAAGTTGGGGCAGTTAACCTCCATCGACTTCCGTAAAGCACAGGTTAACCTTCAACTTTCGGAAGATAACTACAATGAAGCTTTGTACAATGCCAAAGTAGCCGAGCTGGAGTTGATGAAACTGGCAGGGCTGTTTTTGGATGAGCTGTAGAGTTTGAAGAAGTGCCTAGAATGCCTAGAGTGCCTGGAGTACTTAAAGTTGAATGTATAAAAATAATAATGGGAAGAAATAATAAAAAATGAATGACCTAACCCAAGTACTCTAGTGCACTCCAAACTTTAGGCACTCCAAACTTATAATACTCTAGCGCACTCCAAACTCCAAGTACTTTAGGCACTATTATCCTCAAACTTTCCTTTTTTTGAAAAATACAAAATCACCACTCCTCCTACTATAAAAGGTATACTAAGCAACTGCCCCATATTTAACAACATCTGCTGCTCAAACCCTACCTGCGGTTCTTTTAAAAACTCGATGAAAAAACGAACGGTAAAAAGCAAAATTAAAAACCACCCGAAAATCACGCCCCGGTTGGGATGGCCATCTGCTTTCAGATACATCCGGTATGTGATAATGAAAATAATAAGATAGCTCAAGGCTTCGTAGATTTGAGTAGGATGCCGGGGGTCGGTCGTAAATGCGGGGTCATAATAATGTTTAAAATAAAAACCCCAAGGTAAAGAGGTGATATGACCGAAGATTTCGGAATTCATCAGATTTCCCGTTCTCACAAAAGCCCCACCGATAGCCACCGGTATCACCACCCTGTCCATTGTCCAGAGAAAGGACTTTTTGTTTTGTTTTGAAAAGAAAAAAAGACCAATTAAAATTCCAATGGAAGCGCCATGACTTGCCAGTCCGCCCTCCCAGATTTTCAATATTTCAACAGGATGGGCAAGGTAGTATTCCGGCTCATAAAAGAGGCAATGACCAAGCCTGGCACCCACTATGGTAAATATAATCATGTAGGTAAAGAGGCTATCGAGCAATTTTTCACTTTCGCCCTCTTTTTTAAACATTCGCTGCATAATCCAATAGCCCACCACAAACGCCATGGCAAACAAAATGCCGTACCAGCGAATTTCGTGTCCGCCCAACAGCGGAACCATATCAGGAATGGTAAAGGCCACGGGCGAAACATTCCAGGTAATAAAATTTAATGTCATACTTTAGTTTTGCCCGCAAAAATAAGAAACACAACTTACAATGGGGTTAAATTATTTTAAATCATTTTTCTGGGGACTATTCGATAGATTCCAACTCATCAACCGTATAGCTCATAGTTCCGAAATTATCGCCCTGCCGAACCTTTTTGGCATAAATACCGGGCTTATCGTCAATCATCCAAAGTTTAATTTTGGTATCGCCATCCAGCCCTTCGATAACGGTGCACTTGAATGTACCCGCGGGAACAGTAACCGTTTCTTTACCTGCAATGCGGTATGGAGCAAGCTCATCCAAAGGGAAAAAATAGTTGTACATACCCGACAAGCCACCCTTGTATTTTTCGGAATACTGAGCGGGGGTTCCATTCTCAACAACAAAATTGGTAAATATAACTGACGGCTTTTCTTCATCAACTTTTATTTCAGAATAATAGGTTGAATATTCAAAGGCGTTAACATCTGCAAGCAACGAGCCATGGTGGTAAACAATCTTTTTTACATCTTTCAGGTAGTCGATCATGTATTCAAAATCTCTCCAGGGAAGTTGATCGTCATCGCCATACTCCTCCGGGAAATCGTCGTAAACAAAGGTTAACTCATTAATTTTAACAGCGTTTTCATCTACTTTTGAGGCATTGATCAGGCTACCGCCTTTGTCAAGAACCAACTTATCGTCGGTTAACTCTTTTATATCAACCTTTCCTCTTAACAGATGCGAGAAGCCCATCACCACCACTATTTTATCTTTAGGATTATACATCCAGGAAGATTTGCTCGTTTCAACCGAACCATCGCCGGTAAGCACAATAACAAGGGTATCGGGTTCCTTAAACCGGAGAAACACGTTACCATACTCATCGCTTTCGGCACGCCATAATCCTGTTAAGTTTGATTGGCTGTTGTTAGCGGCAACATCGTCCATGTTAACTTTGGAGTAATAAAACCTGTTTCCATCTTTTAATACAATCATCTCCTTTTTACTCAGTTTTTCGATTTTACTTTCGCCGTTAAAATCTTTATCCATTTTTGAACTGGCAACGATAGCATTTTTTTGTTTGTCGTATTTCCAGGTTCCCACGGGCATACCCATCACCACCATGGTGCCATCGGCATTAAAATCTGTTACAAAATAGGGTTCCTGAACACCATCTGATTTGGTTTCGACTTTGGTCATCATCCAACTGCCGGTAATTTTTTTTGTTTGGGCAGTCATTACCAGAGTTAGTACTGTTAACGCGATTGTTAAAATTGATTTTTTCATATTTTTTTAATTTTGATAATTTCTTCTGTTCTGCCATGAAGATGGCTTGGTACTAATTACTCTTTCTTCTAAACCGATTCACTTATTTTAATTCATACTGTCGTCATTTGTTTTATTTTCTTCTGTATTATGCCCCTAAACGATTTGAATATGCGGTGTTTAGCATTTTAAAACATTTCATTTTCAGGTTACGACTAATTTTATTTTGTGTATTAACTTTCATATTTACAACTAATTGCGGTATGCACTACTTTTTTGTTACACACCATTATTATCCATTCTCAACAAGTCTTTCAATGAATATTTAAATAATTCTTGATGTTTCACTTGTTTTAATCGTAGTAATTCATTTTTTGCTTGTATTTCTATCCAAATCATAGGATTAACTTTGAAGATTCTCCCAAGTATCAATGCAAGTTCATAGTTAATGGGGCGTTCTCCTTTCAACAATTTACTCAAGTTTGATGGTTTTATTCCTATATATTCGGCAAACCTGTTTTGCTTTATCCGTAACGTTCTCAAATACTGTTTAATAAATTCACCAGCTATTTTAACGTCTTCATTATTATCATTATTTAAATAATCTTCTATCTTATACTTTAAAGCAAGTAATTCTATGTTTAAATTTTGTTCTTGCGTCCTTGCTCTGGATTTATTTAAAAGTTTTGCTTGAAATTTATCAAAATCTGTTGAATTGACATCCATTTGATTTGTCAACAATCCATTTTCCGGTTCCGTTATCTTTTTATTCATCATTACTCCTATTTAAATATTTTTCAATCAGTTTTTGTCCGCTTTCCCAAGCTATAAACATTCTTTGACCCAATGCCGATTCTGCTCCATACTTCTTTTTATACCATTCTATTAATTTAGTTTTTGAAACAAATGTCAAAAAACCTTTATAGTTACTTTCTAATTTAAAACTTTCTCTACAAGCATAGGCAATTAATACTCCAGCCACATAATCATATCGTTTTTCTTTTCCAACATTATGAGGTGCAATCTCCAAAACATCCATTATCATTATTCCATCTTCTACTCGTAATTGTAATGCACCTTCTACTGTTTTAGGGTTATTGATTAATTTTAACACATAAGCTTGCGTATTATTTTGTTTAGTTAACAATCTCCAATTAAAATTCCACCCGTCCTTTTTTAATGGCATATTTACTTTACTCGTGAGAGGAATTATTTCTGCCTCTACTAATTGGTTACTTGATGTATCTAAAATATATATCATACAATAAAGATACGATAATTATCTGGATTGTATAATAATATTGCGATTTTTTATCAATAATGTCTATCTTTCTAATGGTGTACAACTTAAAAATATAGACACCGGTTAAATTGTCCACAATTTGCGGGCTTTTTCTCCTTCAACCCTTGAAACCATTCCAAATATTCTCTATCTTTTCTTTCCAACTTCACATTTTCATTTAATTACTACACCTGCTTCGTGCAAATGTATAACATAAATGAGCAAAAAAAGGAAACTACTCTATTTTCCAAACACTTTTTCGCCATTTACCCAGGTACTTAAGACTTTAACTTTATAGAGGTCTTTTTCGTTGGCGGTCATCAGGTCGTTATCAAGCACTACAAAATCAGCCATCTTACCGGGTTCGATACTCCCTTTTTGTTGTTCATCAAAACTGCCTTTGGCCGGCCAGATGGTAATAGAGCGCAGGGCATCTTCACGGCTTAGGGCGTTTTCGGTTTGAAATCCCTTTTCCGGCCACCCTTTCAGGTCTTTACGGACAACAGCTGCATAAAATGTTTTTATTGGACTGATATCCTCGATAGGAAAATCGGTGCCGTTAACGAGCCAGCCATTTTGCAGTAATAAGTCGTGATAAGCATAGGCAGATTTTAGTCGTTTTTTTCCTAATCGTTCGTCGGCCCAGTACATATCAGAAGTACAATGAGTAGCCTGCACACTGGGAATTATAGCGTAATCGCCAAAGTAGTGGAAATCGTCGGGATTGATAACCTGAGCATGTTCGATACGCCACCTCCGGTCGTTTTTACCTTTTAGAAATTTGGCATAGGTACGAAGCATAATCCTGTTTCCCGAATCGCCAATAGCATGCGTGTTAACCTGAAATCCGGCGTTATAAGCTTTTTGACACATCGTATCGTAATAAGCCGGTTGGTGCAACCGCAACCCGATGTTGCCGGAGTCATCGGAATACTCCTTTAACAGCAGCGCTCCCCGTGAACCAAGCGCACCATCGATATAGAGTTTTACAGCACTTACCGTCAGCCTCTCTTTATGCCATGGTTTTTGATGATAGAAGAAATCAAAATTCTCACGATTGGGGTTGATCATGGCATACACACGCATTTTCAAAATATTTTGCTGTTGCAGACTGTCCATCAGCAGGATATCGCTTTTATCCAATCCGGCATCGGTAACGGTAGTCAGGCCCACGGCAAAGCAATCGGTTTGGGCGCGTTGTAATGCTACCGTTTTTTGTTCTCGCGTAAAAGTAGGTACAAAACTCTTCATCAGGTCAGCGGCGTTATCAACCAATACTCCGGTTGGTTTACCGTTTTTCAAAACCACTTCTCCGCCTGCCATTTTTGTTTGAGCACCTATACCGGCTATTTTCAAGGCAACATCGTTGGCTAAAACCGCATGGCCATCGATACGTGTCAGCACGACCGGTTTATCGGGAAAGGTTTTGTTTAAAAGTTCGTTGGTGGGAAAGTCTGTATTCTCCCAATCGTTTTGATCCCACCCTTTCCCCAAAAGCCACTCGGGATGGTGCGTGTTGTTGTATTTTTTGAGCCTGTCAACAACATCCTCCATCGAGGTTGTGTTAACAAGATTGCCATAGAGCGTCTTCCAGATTCCATACCCCAGAAAATGGCTGTGGCCATCGTTAAATCCGGGATAAAGCGGTTTGCCGGCTGCATCAATTGTATTGGACGATTCAAAATGATTCAGCACATCAGCATCGGAGCCTACCGCGACAAAACGACCCTCTTTTACAGCAAAAGCCGTGGCTTTCGAAAAGGCGGAGTCAACCGTGTAGATATTAGCATTATACACTATCAGCTCGGCTTGCTCTTTTGAAACGCAGGAGGTGATCATAACCATAAGGATTAATAAAAAATATATCAGAAATTTTTTCATGGTTTGCAATTTATTGATGACTTTTCATACAAAGGGATGACATCCCTTTGGACTGATTTACCAAATTGATATTAATAATAAGAGTAATTCCTTTTTCTTCATTGGTTTATCTTTTTTAAAATGACGCCCAACGGTCGAGACCTTGCGTAGTGCGGGGTTCTGAAGTACTTCACCTTCAATTTGCTATTAAATTTCTTTTCTTGCATATTCATTCAATCTCGATAAACCCCACATTACGTATGAGCCTTTATTAGCCCAGTTGTTTTCTTAAGTTCTTGCAAACTCGATCAGGGGCTTTATATTATCTTTATCTGCTTCGTATATTGCTTTCAAATATCTCGTTCGAGTTTTCCCTTGGTCTGTAATATTTTTACTTCCCCATGTAAATATTTTTTTATTTAATCCTTTTGATATTAAAATATCTGCACATAACCTTGAATGACGCCCGTTTCCATTCGGGAAGGGATGAATTTTAACGAGTCTATGCTTAAATCTAATAGCAATCTCATCTTCTGAAAAGGTTTTGTTTTCTATCCAGAATTTGCAATCATCCATAAGCTTAGTTAATTCTACCTCAATTTGATACTTATCAACACCAATATTCTTATTCGTTTTACGAAATTCTCCTGCCCAATCCCAGACTCCAGAGAACATTTTTTTGTGAACTTCTTTAATGAAAGTTACAGTTAGTATCTTTCCATGAGGTGGATTGCTTTTTAAACTCCATTCTATAGCTTGTTCAATATTAGCTTGTTCAAACTCATCAAGTTCTCCTCTGGTTGAAATAGTTTTTATTTTCAATTCCTCTTTTTCTTCTTCTTCGATCGGTGTTTGACCTTTGATATATTCTAATTCTAATCCCATAGTATTTTTGGCAAATCATTCTTTATTTCAGCTGCTTTCTCTTTAATAGCTTTTTCTATTCTTTCAGGAGTGTTTTTTTGATCTTCCAGGCCCATTTGAACAGAAGTTCGTTCTACAATATTTTTCGCAAGTTCCTCTGCTCGTTTTTCAATCATTCCTTCTAGTGTTCTTTCTGATGGAATGAAGCCATAAACAAATTTCATATTAAGTGCTGTAGCTACCTGCCTTAATACCTTAATTGAAATAGTTCCATTCTTTTCTCTCTGTTCTATTTCTCTCACACTCTGAGGTGTAATAGACAATTTCTGTCCTAATTGTCTGAGTGACATATTTATTCCTTGCCTGATTGAATAGATCCAACCCTGTGGTGGTATAACAATATCATAAAGCTCACTAAACTTAACTATCTTATTGTCTAGTTGTTCCCTGATTAATTTCTTTGTCTTCATAAGGCTATAACCTTAAAATATTTATGCAAATATAAGGCTATAACCTGATAAATACAAATTTATATTAAGGGTATAGCCTGATTTTACAATTCTGTTCAACTTAAATATAAGTAGCAAAGATAAAGTATAATTAACTAAAGGAGGATGAACCGCCAAATTTGATGGTTACATTTTGTCAGTTGTTTATCAATGGTACAGAAATTGAATTGGTGGTCGAAAAACAAAAACCATGAGCAAATTTAATGATATAATCCAAGGTGAAACTCCCGTGTTAATCGACTTTTCAGCCGAATGGTGTCAACCATGCAAAATGATGCCTCCCATTCTGAAAGAGGTAAAAAAGCAGTTGGGCGACCGCATCCGAATTTTAAAAGTGGATGTTGACCGCAACCCGGCCATCGCGCAAAAACACCAAATCAGAAATGTACCAACGTTGATGGTTTTCAAAAAAGGGAAGGTTATTTTTCGCCAGGCAGGCGTTATTCCCGCCCCTCAGCTGGTGCAAATGTTGCAGGCTTATGTATAATTTGACAAGATATTAGTGAGCCGAGGAAGTGATGCTAAACCTATTGGTGATCGGAAACATCAAAAACGTATAATACGTTATCCTTTTTAATAGCCAATGCACGATATTTCTTTGTAATCCGAAACTGATAAACACCTTCCTCTTTTGATTTTAGCAACTTTAAATCAACGGTGGTAAAAAAACCCAGATTAATGTATCGACAAGATTTTTGGTATTGTTTAAATATTTGTCGTTTATGGCAATAATCGATAATTTTTTGTTACTGTACAACTTTCATTAGATTTCAAAAAACGATGTAGGATTTTCAGTAATTTGTTTACGTGTTTCTTTCGCTTTCGTAATTATGTCATCAGTAACAATGGTGTCCTCAAAATCAGTATCACCATAATCAGTATCGTCAAGACTGGCTTTTTTAAGAAAATCAAGCAGGTCATTCAGGTCTTCAAAAACACTTCTTGAAAACTTTAGTTCATGGCCATTCTTTATGGTTATCGTTGTCATCTTCTTCACTTTTTTACAAAAGTACAAAATTTATATTCCCCTGTCAAACAAACCTCCTTTTATCGCTGTTAAACTTTACATTCCCGCGATCAAAAAGCTTGTTAATACTACCTTTATTTATAAGATCCCCGGGAATACCGGTTTCAAATGAGCCATCTTTTCCCAATAACCATAAAGTATCGGCAAACTGCAAAGCCAGCTCCACATCGTGAATAGTCATCAATATGGTTTTCCCCTGCCGGGAGATAGCTCTTAAAAGATGCATCAGCTCTACCCTTCCCGGCGAATCAATAAAAGCAGTGGGCTCATCCAAAAAGATAAGCGGTGTATCCTGAGCCAGTGCACGGGCTATCATTACCCTCTGCTTCTCGCCATCGCTCAGGGTGTAAAACTTGCGATGCAGCAAATCAGCTATCCCGGTAAGTAAAACGGCGTTTTTAACCATCTCCAAATCCTTTTCCGAAGGCTTTCCCACCAACGAGATATAGGGATACCTGGCAGTGTGGATAACCTCTTCGGTTGTCAGGTAGATATCATCAATTCGGGTAGTTAACACGACCGAAACCCTGGCAGCCATCTCCTTAACAGAAATATCTTTAAGTCTTGTTCCGCCATAGCTGATTTCACCCTTTAACGCGGGGATAAAACCCAGGAGTGTTTTGAGCAACGTTGATTTTCCGACTCCATTGGGACCCAACACGCCTACCAATTCTCCTTGGTGTAAGGTAACTGACAGGTTTTGATGCAACAACCTGGTCTTCCCTCTTTTTAAGCGGTAGCCCGTTGACAGGCTTTGTATGTTTACCAGATTTTTCAAGCTACTTTAATTTTACTTCGTTTTACAATAACCCAAATCACCACGGGCGCACCAATCATGGAGGTAACAACGTTGATGGGCAGCGACGTATCTAATCCGGGAAGACGTGCTATTATATTACAAAATAGTGCCAGGTTGGCTCCCAGTAAAAGCGTAGCCGGAATTAATATCTTATGATTTGAAGTGTTAAACCATGCCCGTGCCAAATGTGGAACCGCCAGGCCAATAAATGCAATGGGACCGGTAAAAGCAGTTCCCAACGCGATAAGCAGTCCTGCCAGGAGCAAAATAAGCGTATTGTATTTTTTCAAATCGAATCCCAAACTGCGGGCATAACTTTCACCCAACAGCATCGCGTTAAGGGGTAGCGTGAAAAACCAGGTGAAAAAAACCAACAACAGTGTTACCATCAATACTACTTCACTTCTAACCAAACTGTTTTTAGCAAAACTTCCCAATCCCCACAATATGTAGGCATGAAGCTCTTCTGCTCCACTAAAAAACTGCAACACCCCTACAATGGCCGAAACAGCATAACCCAACATGATGCCAATAATCAGCACGGTAACCACATTTCCGATTCGTCCGGAAACATAAAGAATAATGGCCATTACAACCAACGCCCCGGCAAAAGCTGCCACTACAACGGCCATATCATTAAGCATCATGGCGCTTTGCAGCACATCCATACCAAAGGCTGAACCGGCTAACACCACCAGGGCCACACCAAGACTTGCACCCGAGCTGATGCCCAGTACCGACGGCCCGGCCAGTGGATTTCGAAAAACGGTTTGTAATAAAAGCCCCGCCACACTTAAACCCATCCCAACGGCAATAGCTGTAAAAACCTGTGGCATGCGGTATTCCCAAATGATAATATTTGTTTGTGGAGAAGCAGGCCTGTTAAAAACCGCGGCTAACACATCACCCCAGGAGATAGTAACCGAACCCAACCACAAGTTAGCCACCGACAAAAACACCACACCCATTATCAAAAATAAGATGGATACTGTTAAAAAAGATTTTTTAGAGGCAATGGTCATTTTTTGATGAAACTATTTTTTTGATAATATCAATTATAAAAGATGTCCAAAAGTAGTAAAAAAGGCAGGTGGTCTTATGATTGAATAATCACTTATGTAAATAGAGTTACCATTCCGGCCGTGTTAAAGCACTATCAATAAACCGGGAAACAAATTTGTTTTATGAAATTGTTTAAAGCTGAAACACTTTTTCAACAATAAGGTATTGAAAATCAGAAAACAAATATCTTTTTTTATTCCTCCTTTGTTTTCCCTCCAAAGAGGGAAATATTGGAATTTGTTTTCTGATTTTCAAAGTGTTTCATAATCTTTTAACGGGTCAACCTTAAACAACTTCAATGTAATATTTCGCTGAACGACAGATAAAAACCTAATCTCTTGCCATTAATGCAAAACCCGATAATAAACAGGGTTATAATCCGGGAACAACTCCGGGTGAAAAGCAAAAATAAAATCTTTTAAAACCACTTGTGGTTCCAGTGTACTCTTTTCAAAATAGGCTGTTGAAGCAGGATTGCAATACACAATATGGTGTTGTTTAAAGGCTTTAAAATGGCCATAGAGCCGGTTCTCTGCCAGAAGCTGCTGATAGGGGTGAGCCTCAGATAGTCCTCCCAGGATTCGCCAGTAGTCGGCGTTTTGTGCTTTTTGTAGTACTACTTCAAAGTCGAGGGGAACGCTGTTTCGGGATGTGTTATTTTTCCATAGATAATCAGCACCGGCGGCGGCAAACAGCCTGGCCATATAACTTTTTCCTCCCGGAACAAACCATTGGCCATTAAAATATTTTCCCGAAAAAACAGAGGGTTTCTCCTTTACCGACGAAACCACCCTCTCCAACTGATGATATTTTGTTTCGATTTCAGAAAAAACACTGTCCGCTTTGGATTCTTCTCCCAAAAAAGCAGCCGTGAACTTAATCCACTCGGCTCTTCCCAGCGGGTCATCTTCCATAAAATCAAAAAAGGGAATGGCTTTAACGCTTCCCTTTACCGGCAGCGACTGCCCCTGCTGAAAGGGTGAATAAAAAACTGCCTGCGGGTTAAGCATAATGGTTTTTTCAACAAAGAGCTGTCCATTGGCAGAAACTTCCTCCATTTTACCCGAAGCCAGCTGTTGCCTCACCGCTTTATTCTGAATATATTTTTCATCGGCAATGCCGGAAACCCTGTTGAGCAAGCCAAGCCTGATAACAGCATTTAGCTGGGTTGACGACAGCACCGCAACATTAGAGAGCGGACAGGGAAATACATTTTTAAAGCTTTGATATTGTTGATATCTGGAGCTGTCAACCAGATAATACACCGCTGCCTCTGCTGTATCGACAAACGGACTGTGGACAACTATTTTTTTTACCCCTTCTGCTTCGTAAAGGTCAAAAAGGCCGGCATACCTGATGGTTGACGCCTCTCTTTTCCCTGAAAAGAGTTGCTCGGGCGAGTTAACTTTCTTTCTTGTTTCGCACGAAAACAAAAGAAAAACGGAAAGCATTAAAAGCAAACCTCTATTCATCGCTATTCACTTTCAAAATCGTCGCGCTCCAGCAGCAGGATAGAGTGTTGCGGAACGATGAAATACTTTTCATTTTGAAAATGAACCTCCACTGCCCCCTTCTTTAAAAAAATGGCCAAATCGCCAATTTCAGCTTGTAGCGGAATGTAGTTTACCCGCTCTTCCTTTTTTTTCCAGGGTTCATCAAACCCGTCCGAAGGCATGGGTATAGGATACCCGGGGCCCACTTTAACGACATAACCACTTTGAATTTCCTCTTTTTCCTTGTAGCCGGGAGGCAAAAACAGCCCTCCTTTCGACTGGTTCGACTGGCTTTTGGGTTTAATCAACACCCTGTCGCCCACAACTATCAACTTATCTAATACGTTATCGCCCATACACCGAAAATATTTTTTCAAAAATAGCCATTAATAAATGATGGCTGCAACTTAGGAATAATAAAGTTGTCAAAAAAAAGGATCAGGGTTAAAAACGAGTTTGACAACGGTAAAATAAATAAACAGTTTTTAACGTTTTCAACTCTATAACTTGCTACCTTTACCTCTCTTAAAAAAACAGGTTTATGAAACGTAAAAATGTAATTACTATTGTTATTTCATTGTTGGTTTTTATTGTTGTTATATGGTACTTTTCCTCCTCTACCGACGGAGATGCCGAAACCTTAACAACAAAGGTACAACGTGGGGAATTTGTAATTGATGTTACCACTACCGGTGAACTGGAAGCACGCAGCAGCGAAAAAATTGTGGGTCCCAATCCCATGGAACTGCGTAACGCGCGCATCTGGCAATACCGCATTGAGGATATTGTTCCCAACGGAACGGTGGTTGATTCGGGCGACTGGGTAGCCACTCTCGACAGAAGCGACTTAGAAAATAAGATCAAGGATCAGGAGCTGGAAGTGGAAAAATTTCAAACCCAGTTTACCAAAACCCAACTTGATACTACCATGACGCTTCGCAGTGCCCGTGATGAACTGGTAAATCTGGAGTTTACACTCGAAGACAAAAAAATTGTTGTGGATCAATCCATTTACGAGCCGCCTGCCACTCAACGCCAGGTAAAGCTCGACCTGGAAAAAACGCAGCGCACCTATAATCAAACCTTAAAAAATTATTCATTAAAACTCGAAAAAGCCAAGGCCGACATGAAAGAGGTAAAGGCAAATCTGGCCAAGGCACAACGAAAACTCGACGAGTTTAACAAGCTTAAATCAGAATTTGTTATCAAGGCACCCAAGGCCGGGATGGTGAACTACAAGCGAGGTTACGATGGTAAAAAGCAAGGTGTGGGAGCACAAATCTCCGCCTGGGACAACGTGGTAGCCACTCTTCCAAACCTGTCGGCCATGAACTCGAAAACCTATATTAACGAAATTGATATTAGCAAGGTTGCCGTTGGACAAAAAGCGGAAATAGAGGTAGATGCTTTCCCGGGCAAACAATTCTCGGGTGAAGTTTTTGAAGTGGCCAACATGGGAGAACAGCTTCCCAACTCCAACGCCAAGGTTTTTGAAGTCATTATCCACATCAACGAATTTGATTCCATTTTACGCCCGTCGATGACAACAAAAAACCGCATCATCACCAACACCATTGCTGATGCACTCTATCTCCCTATCGAGTGTGTTCATATTGATGATACTGTTAGTTTTGTATATAAAAACAGTGAAAAGCAGCAGGTTATTACCGGCGAAAGTAACGACAACGAAATTATTATAAAGGCCGGCCTTAAAAATAATGAGGAAGTATATTTAGTGGCTCCCCAAGAGGCGGTTAAATGGAAAATGGTTTTTCTTCCGGATGATGTTGTGGCAAAATACAAAACAAAAAAAGATTCTGTAAAAGCAGTCAAACCGGAAAAGAAAGACGGGATGATTAAAATAAAAGGGCCTGATGGTAAAGTGATGATGGTAGATCCTTCTCAGATGAAGAAGGGGAAACACAGTGGCAACAAAAGAGGTAAACGACCCGCCAAGAACCGATAAAAAATGGAAAGATATTTACAAATACTAACCATTTCGCTGGAAGCTGTTTTTTCAAACAAGCTTCGGTCGATACTAACAGCACTAGGTATTATTTTTGGTGTGGCAGCTGTAATTGCCATGATGGCCATTGGCAACGGGGCACAAAAGGAGATTTTAGATCAAATAAAACTGGTCGGGGTAAACAACATTGTTATTCTGCCGGTAAATCTAAACGACTCAAAAAATCAGGAGTCACAGGATTCGGAATCGGAAACTCCCGTCACCAGCAAAAAATATTCTCCAGGCCTCACGCTAAAAGATGCAAACAACATAGCCAATACCATCCCCTCGGTAAAACAGGTTAGCCCTGAAGTTGTTTATCCGGTACAGGCCGTTAGAAGCGGCAAAAAGTCATCGGTCGACCTGACCGGAATAGAGAACAACTTTTTTGATTTGTTTAATCTTTCGCTTGAAAAAGGAGTTCGGTTTAACGATATCCAGGCATCCAAAGGCGATCCTGTTTGCATTATCGGCCCCACGGTAGCAGCCAAACTATTTCCCGATGAAAACCCATTGGGAAAACAACTTAAATGCGGCAGTGTCTGGTTAAAAGTAATTGGCGTTTTACAAGGAGTTAAAACCGATAAAAAAGCCGAGAGTCTGGGCGTAAGCGACTATAACACCAAAGTCTTTACCCCGCTTAAAACGCTACTGATCAGGTATAAGGACCGGTCACAGGTTAACCAATCGTCGTTTGGGGGCGGACAAATGTTCAGGATGGGTAATATGGCCATGTACATCTCAAACGACGCCAACAAGGTGGGCGAACATCAGCTCGATAAAATAGTGGTACAGGTTGACGATACCAAAAACCTTTCGGCCACTAAAATGGTGATTGAGCAGATATTAAATCGCCGCCATCAGGGAGTGCAGGATTTTGAAATTAAGATTCCCGAATTGCTATTAAAACAAGAACAAAAAACCAAAGACATCTTTAACATCGTGCTGGGTGCTATTGCAGGCATATCACTCATTGTAGGAGGAATTGGCATCATGAACATTATGCTGGCATCGGTCATGGAACGAATACGTGAAATAGGGGTACGACGAGCCATTGGCGCCACCAAAAAGGATATTATTTTTCAGTTTTTGGCCGAAGCCACTTTTATTAGTATTACCGGTGGGTTTATTGGAATTTTGTTAGGGGTTATTATGGCCAGGGTTATCAGCCTTACTACCGATATTTTAACCATTGTTTCGTTTGTATCTATTGCCATATCGTTTGGTGTAGCCGCTACGGTGGGCATTGTATTTGGGTGGTTGCCGGCAAGGAAAGCTGCCGAGCAGGATCCGGTTGAATCGCTGCGTCATGATTAAAAAAGAAATAATTTTGCTATGATACGACCAATAAAATATTTATTAATAGTTTCCCTTTTAGTGGCGGGGTTAAGTGTAACCGCGCAAAAACAAACCATCACTTTTTCGTTGCACGATGCTATTCGTATCGCCCAGGATCAATCACCGGATGCCCTGATGGCCAAACACCGATTCAGGAGCAGCTACTGGAGTTTTAGAACTTTCAGGGCTACTTACCTTCCGGGATTGCAACTGGACGCCACCATTCCTAACCTTAACCGTAGCATCGAGGCTATTACCATGCCCGACGGTAGCTCTGACTATATTTCCAGAAGCTTAGTCAACTACTCCGCCAACCTGTCGTTAAACCAAAAGGTGGGATGGACCGGGGGTGAAGTGTTTTTAAACACCGGCATCCAGCAAATGACCAACTTTTACTCCGACACCACTACCAGACAGTTTTTAGCCGACATGGTAAGCATCGGCTTTCGCCAACCCATCTTTACCTATAACGCCTATAAATGGGATAAAAAAATTGAACCGCTTAAATATCAGGAGGCACAACGAAAATATTTAGAAGACAACGAACAGGTGGCCATTACCGCCATTAACCGGTTTTTTAATTTGCTTTCGGCACAAATTGAGGTTGAGATTGCCAAAAAAAACTATGCCAATTACGACACACTCTATAAAATTGCCAAAGGCCGTTTTAATTTGGGCAAGATTGCCGAAAACGAGCTGCTGCAACTGGAACTTAACCTGCTAAAAGCAGATGCCTCGTTGGAACAATCGGAGCTCAATTATAATAACATGCTCTTTTTGTATAAATCATACCTGCGTCTTAAAACCGACAATAATATCCGGCTAATTGAACCGGTGGTAAAAACCTATTTCGACATTCCGTTGCAACGAGCCATCGAAGAGGCCAAAAACAACACCTCGGCCGGCCTGGAGTTTCAGCGGCGACTGTTGCAGGCTCAAAGCGATGTTAATCGTGCTAAAATGAATGGCCGTTTCGATGCCCAGCTGTTCGCCTCCTTCGGTCTGACGCAAACGGGTGATTACCTGCCCGACGCGTATAAAAACCCGTTAGATCAGGAACGGGTAACTGTGGGTATCACACTGCCTATTCTCGACTGGGGTCGGGCACGCGGATCGATACGCATGGCCGAATCGAACCACGATTTGGTTGTTACGGCCGTGGAGCAGGACAAGATAGATTTTGAACAGGATATCTACCTGCAGGTAATGCAATTCGGGATGCAAAAAAAGCAACTGTACATTGCTGCCAAGTCGGACACAGTAGCCGCCAAAAGATACGATGTAACTTACAAACGGTATATGATTGGCAAAGTAAATGATGTTTTGGAACTTAACAACGCCCAAATTGATAACGATAACGCCAACCTCGGGTTTGTCAACTCGTTAAAAAATTATTGGGTTAACTACTACAAAATTCGTAAGATGACCTTGTTTGATTTTGAAAATCAGTTGCCCATAAGCACCAGTTTTGATACGCTTATTACTAAATAGCAAATATTGGATTGGAAGGTGCAGGATCAATTTTAAGGTGATGGGATTTAACCCTGAACCCAATTGTTAAGCTCGATTTCTGATTTATAGTCATCATTTTTATCCATGGGTGCTCCGAAATTCAAAGTTTGGCAATTATAGACATACTTCTCCAAAGTATAGAATTTCAACAGAAAAGTTAAATTCCCCTTTCTTTTCAGTTGATTTCACACCTGAAAGGTAGAAAATGCTTAGAGGAAGTTTTCTGCGACTCGTCCTCGTAGCAAACGAGAATGAAAAAAACTTTATAGAAAAAAATTATTTTACGATAAAATCGCCTAGCCAGTTTTCAAGGTTTTTTTCCAGTTCTCTAGGGTTAACAGGTTTGGTCATAAATCCTGACATGCCTGCATTAAGTGCATTTTTTCGCGAGTCGCCAAGCACGTTAGCCGTCATGGCCAAAATAACGGGAGAATCTTTTTTTACTGTTTTAAAATATTCCAGAATTTTTTCGGTGGCTTCCAATCCATCCATCTCCGGCATTTGAATATCCATTAAGATTAGGTTGTACACGTTTTCTTTACAGGCATCCACGGCTTGTACCCCATTATTGGCTACATCAGGCTGAATGCCGAATTTTTTAAGAATACTAAGAATAACCTTTTGGTTAATCATATTATCTTCGGCTACCAGCACTTTGGCACCGGCAAATTGTGTTAAAGTTTTCCCTGTTTTTTTTGGCTTTACAGTTTTTTCTTTTTTTGTTTCGTTATCATCCGGCACCAGTATTTTTTTGTTTTCAAACATTCTGATATCACTATAGTTAACCTCTTTAATTTTGTCAGATACTACTGTTGCCTTAATGGAAAAAGAGAAAACAGATCCTTTACCGGGCTCCGAAACGACCCATATATCACCTCCCATCAGGTTAATCAGGTTTTTTGATATAGGCAACCCAAGCCCGGTTCCTTCAAACTTTCTCGACATGGACGAGTCTGCCTGGGTAAACATCTCGAACAGACTTTCGATTTTATCATTCGGAATTCCTATTCCGGTGTCTTTTACCGTAAACAGCAGCTCAACATTAGCATCTTCATGGTTCTCTACAGATAGACCAACTACTACCTCCCCTTTTTCGGTAAATTTAATGGCATTGTTTACAAGGTTGATCAGTACTTGTTTGAGTCTCTTTTCATCACTGTAAATCATCCTTGGAACATCCGCTTCTTTATTAAAAATAAGTTCTAATCCTTTTTTTTCTGCGGCAAGACTTAATAAGGTGAGAACCTCTTCAATGGCATTAAACAAATCGAATTTATTTGGTTCGAGCTTCATTTTCCCTTGTTCAATTTTCGAGAAATTAAGAATATCGTTTATAACAGTGAGTAAATTCTCACCGCTCACGCGAATGGTTTCAACATATTCGGCTTGTTCAGACGATAGCTCTGTTTGACTTAACAAGCTGGTCATACCGATAACGCCATTCATGGGTGTGCGAATCTCGTGGCTCATGGTAGCAAGAAATTCCGCTTTTGTTTTGGCGCCCAGTTCGGCTTTCTCTTTGGCGCGCTTGAAATA
>QMPP01000015.1 GCA_003650425.1 Bacteroidota bacterium
CAGGAGGCCATTCAAAAGGCTCAGGAGGTTGCCTCTGTTAACGAACAGCAGGCTATCGAAACCATTCACTTGTTAAAAGGCATTTTAAGTGTGGATGAAAATGTAACCCCGTTTCTTTTGAAAAAGCTGAATGTAAATTTTGATGTTTTTACTATGGCAGTCGATCGCATTGTTGATTCGTTGCCTAAAGTATCGGGAGGCGAGCAATATCTTGCCAAAGATACCAATGAGGTGCTGCAGCGCGCGCCCCGTTATTTAAAGGAGTTTGGCGATGAGTTTGTCTCTATCGAACATCTGCTGCTTTCGCTGCTGGAGGTAAAAAGTACGGCCTCACAACTGATGAAAGACAATGGCATTACCAGGAATGAGTTGATGGCCGCCATAAAGGACCTTAGAAAAGGTTCAACCGTGAATAGCCAAAGTGCCGAAGAGCAATACAACTCGTTGGATCGTTATGCTAAAAATCTAAACGATATGGCAGAAAAGGGTAAGCTGGATCCTGTTATTGGTCGTGATGACGAAATACGCAGGGTTTTACAGATTCTTACTCGTCGTACAAAAAACAACCCTATTTTAATAGGTGAACCGGGGGTGGGTAAAACGGCCATTATTGAAGGCCTGGCTCACCGTATTGTTGACGGTGATGTGCCTGAAAACCTAAAATCAAAAAAGATTTATTCGCTGGATATGGGATCGCTGATAGCAGGTGCGAAATATAAAGGAGAGTTTGAAGAGCGATTGAAGGCAGTGGTTAAAGAGGTGGTCGATTCCGATGGCGAAATTGTTTTGTTTATCGACGAGATTCACACGCTGGTGGGTGCCGGAAAATCGGAAGGAGCTATGGATGCTGCTAATATCCTTAAACCGGCCTTGGCACGTGGTGAGCTCAGAGCCATAGGTGCCACTACATTAAAAGAGTATCAAAAATATTTTGAAAAGGACAAAGCGCTGGAGCGCCGGTTTCAGTTGGTAATGGTCAACGAACCTGATACCATGTCGGCCATTTCTATCCTTCGGGGATTGAAAGAGCGTTATGAGAATCATCATAAAGTGAGGATTCAGGATGAAGCTATTATTGCTGCTGTGGAACTTTCGCAACGCTATATCACCGACAGGTTTTTGCCTGATAAGGCCATCGACCTGATTGATGAAGCTGCTGCCAAGCTGAGGCTCGAAATAAATTCGCTGCCCGAAGAACTTGAAGTGGTGGAACGGCGTATCCGCCAGCTGGAGATTGAAAAAGAGGCTATCAAGCGTGAGCATGATAAATTAAAACAAGCCACTATTGAAAAAGAGCTTGCCAACCTGAACGATGATCGTAACCAGATGAAGGCCAAATGGCAAGCCGAAAAGGAATTGGTGGATAAAATCCAGAAGCTGAAAAAGGATATCGAAGACTTTAAACTGGAAGCAGAGCGTGCCGAACGTGATGGCGATTTTGGAAAAGTGGCCGAATTGAGGTATGGAAAAATTCAGAACTCGGAGAAGCAAATTGAAGAGCTTCAACAGAAACTCGTGGAGTTGCAGGGCGACAAACCAATGATTAACGAGGAGGTTACTGCTGAAGAGGTGGCCGAAATTGTTTCGCGGTGGACAGGCATTCCGGTTAGCCGGATGTTGCAAAGCGAGCGCGAAAAGTTGCTCCATCTCGAAGATGAACTGCACAAGCGTGTGGTTGGGCAGGAGGATGCCATTGGCGCTATTGCCGATGCTATCAGGCGTAGCCGCGCCGGGCTTCAGGATACCAAACGGCCAATCGGTTCATTTATCTTTTTGGGTACTACCGGAGTGGGTAAAACCGAGTTGGCTAAAGCGCTGGCTGAGTTTTTGTTTAATAACGAAAATTCTATGGTACGTATCGATATGTCGGAATATCAGGAGCGACACTCGGTATCGCGGCTGGTGGGAGCGCCTCCCGGATACGTGGGATACGACGAAAGTGGCCAGTTGACCGAAGCGGTGAGAAGAAAACCCTATTCGGTGGTGCTGCTGGATGAAATTGAAAAGGCGCACCCCGATGTGTTTAACATTTTGCTACAGGTGCTGGATGATGGCCGATTGACCGATAACAAAGGCAGGGTGGTCGATTTTAAAAATACCATCATTATCATGACCTCAAACATTGGTTCCCACATCATCCAGGAGCGTTTTAGTAAGATGACGGAGGCCAACGAAGAGGAGGTGGTTGATAAAACCCGCGACGAAGTTTTTGAACTGTTGAAAAAAACCATTCGTCCCGAGTTTTTAAACAGGATTGACGAGATCATCATGTTTAAACCACTATCGAGGAACGAAATTCACGATATTGTTAAACTGCAGTTTGAAATGGTTAAAACCATGCTGGTTAAAAACGGTATCAATCTTGAAATCAGCGATGCCGCTATCGACAAGCTGGCTAACAGTGGTTACGATCCGCAGTTTGGTGCCCGTCCGTTAAAACGGGTTATCCAGCGGCTGGTTCTTAACGAGTTGTCGAAAATGATTTTAGCAGGAAAAGTAGAAAAGAATCACAAAATATTTATTGATATAGAGGGCGATAATTTAGTATTCAAGAATATGTAATTACTGACACAAAAAAACAAAAAGGGCTTTTTCCGTACGGAAAAAGCCCTTTTTGTTTATTTATCAGAAGGCTCTTCTTTATTAGTTTTGGCTGCCGGTTTCTTTTTAGCAGGTGCTTTCTTTTTAGCATCCTTTGCTGCCGGCTCTTCTTTTTCCTTTTTGGCTACTGGTTTCTTTTTAGCAGGTGCTTTCTTCTTAGCAGTCTCTGCTACTAGCTCTTCTTTTTCCTTTTTGGCTGTTGGTTTCTTTTTAGCAGCCTCCACTACCGGCTCTTCCTTTTTTTTCCGGGTAGTTGTTTTTTTTGCTGTTGTTTTAGCCTTCTTAACAGGCTTTTCTATTACCTCCTCCACTACGGGAGTTTCCTCTTTTTTGACAGGGGCTACGTAGGCAACACTTTGTTTCTTTCTTAAACGTCTGACACCGTACGAGCCGTTTACAATTTTACCGCGTTTTGTTTTTTTATCGCCTTTTCCCATATCTGTTGGTTTTAAATTAAAAATTCTATTAGAAGTGGGTAAAGTTATTAAAAAAATGATATTCAACCGCGTTTGTATTAAGAAAATCTTAAACTACTTTTTAACAGATATTCTTTTAAAAAATTCGTGCTCCAAATTTTCTGACGATCGTACTGAACGACGAGCCCATTCAAGCAAGATATCTTCCCGCTCTTCAGTAGATAACTGCCATGGAATATTGCTTTTACGCAATCTTTCCGAGAGTGTGTACACCGAAAGGGCAGCCGATACTGAGATATTGTAACTTTCGGTAAAACCGACCATGGGAATGCGCAGAAATTCGTCGGCCTGCTCGATGGCAATATCCGACAAACCCGTAAGCTCCGTGCCAAACACAAGCGCAAACTTTCCTTCTAAAGGTAAATTTTCGGGTGTAAAATCATTTTTATGCGGGGTAGTAGCTATAATCCTGTAACCTTCCTTTTTAAGTTTTTGGTAAGCATCCAGGGTGTTATGCTTTTTCTGATTGTAACGATAGAGGTTTAACCATTTTGAACTACCCATATCAATCTCGGTATTAACATCATATTCGTTACGATTTTCGATGGCATGAATATCCTGAATACCCGTTAAATCACAACTTCGCAATACGGCACTGGCATTGTGCGATTGAAACACATCCTCCAATACCACAGTGATGTATCGGGTTCGGTATTTAATCACCTCCTCGAAACGGGCTTTGCGCCGGTCGGTTAGGTAGTCGTTGTAAAATTCCAACAACTGTTGTTTGATTTCTCTTGACATTGCCTTATTTGTCATTTGCTGAATTTTTAATTACAAGTCTTCTTTGGGATATATTTTATTCCACCATTCCGGCTGATCTTTTAGCCACCGGTCGAACCATGCCAATATGGTTTTTTGCCAAAGAATTCTTTTTTTGTAGTCAACAATGTGATGATCCTGTCCCTCTATCTCAACAAGCTCAACGGTTTTTCCCAACAGTTTTAGCGCTGTGTACATTTGAAGACTTTCGCCAATGGGTACGTTGGTGTCGGCATTACCATGAAGTAGCAGCAGGGGAGTGGTTACCTTGTCGGCGTGAAACAGCGGACTTTGTCCGACATAGAGTTTATTATTGTTCCATGGAAAGCTGTTGGCCGATGCTACCGAACTGTAAAGGTAACCCCAGTAACCTTCGCCCCAGTATGAGGAGATGGAGCTAATGCCTGCATGTGCGATGGCTGTGGCAAAAATATTGGTGCGTGTTGTTAGCAACATGGTCATGAAGCCGCCATAAGACGCTCCCATACAACCAACTTTTTTAGCGTTAGCCGAAGGGTGTTCTTTTAAAAAGGTTTTCGTTCCCAAAATAATTTCATCAGCCACTGTTTCACCCCAGTTGTTCACGTGTAACGCTGAAAATTCTTGTCCAAACCCGGTAGCACCACTGGGTTGAAGTACATATACTATGTATCCCTGAGCAGCAAAGAGGTTTTTGGGGTAACGACCTCTAAAGGTTCTTCCGGTAGGCGAGGTGCCACCATAATAATACACAATAACGGGGTATTTTTTGTTTTGATCATAATCAGGAGGATAGTAAACACGTCCTTCAATGGTTCGGCCCGTTACGTTTTTAAAGCTCCAGTTTTCTGTATTTCCAAAGGTGATATTTTTAAAGAAATCTTTTTCCGGGTCATCCAGGAGCTTTTGATTGGAGCCATCGAGGTTACAACTCCAGGCAGTTTTGGGATATTGTATGCTGCTTCCGTAATAGACTATTACCGGGGCGTTGATGGCCAATTTAAAACCTGACACCATATCTGTTTTATTGTGCAGGTTAAGCCATTTATTTTCTTTCGGATTGTATTGATAGAGGTTGCTCCACGATTTTTCTTCTACCCTGAAATAAATGTTGTTGTCAGTAATGTTCCATTCGGCATCTTGAATAGAAGGGTCGAAATCCTTGGTTATTCCGCTAACATCACCATTTTTCAAATCGTAAATGTAAGCCTGTGTATCGTAATCGTTGGGAATCACATTCATGGGAACACTAACTCCTGCACCATTAAACATGGCGGAACTTCCGGTAACTAGCAACTGTTTATCATCGGGTGAATATTGAGCGCGGCCTCCAAAATCCTGATTCCAGATGGTGTCAGCTTTTAGAGAGGATAAATCGAGCTCTATCATGATTTGTCGTGTGTAAGGACGTTCCAAAAAGTTGGGAATACTCTGCGAAATGAGTATCTTTTTTCCATCATGACGAATGTCCTGTAATTCGCTGCTTAAATAGCCGTAGGTTAGCCGCTCGGTAGTTAAATCGCTGATGTTGAGTTTATATAATTGTCCTCTGCTGCGCCACCATGGCCAGCGATCCATCATGTTAACAACATGAATTAACCCGCTTTTGTTTTTAACGGGCTTTTCGTTGATACTGTAAACCATAAAATTGCCGGTTGGCGACCATTGATAATAGCCCGTATTTTTAAGGTTGTATAGTAAAACGGTTTTATTCATGGTTTTCAGGTTGAGCAGAAATAGTTTGTCGATGCCACCGGCTTTGGCTTTAAACGAAACCGCTTCTTTACCGGGTACCCATTGCACATTGTTTACCTTGGCAAACTCAGAGGAGTAGATTAACTTGTTATGCTCTCTGTCTCTTATTTCAAACCACGATTCGGTTTTTCCGTTAGGGGGGTAAACTTTTGAGTAGCGCAGCATGATTAGTTTCCCGTTGAATGAAACCGAAGCATCCTGTAGATGTTTTCCATTCATCAAATGGTCGATATCCATAAAATGGGATGGGTGGGTTGTAACCGTTACAGTCTCTTTTGGAATATTTCTATTAAAATACATCGAGGCAATAAGTTTCCAGACACCTTTTTTGTCAGCGTTGTAAAGGGTTTTTATGCTAATAAGATGGGTGCCTTTTTCAAGATTTAGCGAGGCAATCTTAGTATCGGCTTTCTTCTTTTCATCGGTAACGGTGTATTTGCTGACTTTTTTAACGCCATCCACGTACAGCTCAAAACATTGCCGGGTTTCGGTTTTAAAGTCAATTTTGATAAAACGGTTAACCGTTAAATAGGTAGCTAACCAGGCTTTGTTATAAACAGCTCCCTTTACCGGTTTTATGTTCACGTAGTCGCTTTTGCTCAGGCGGGCAGCTTTCCATTGATAAATATGGTTGGTGTTGATTAAAAATGTATCACCCTCCAAAGGGGCAATAATTTTTTTGGATTGAAATTTTAACAGATCAACCGCTTTGAATTTTTTACCCTTAACACTATTACGTTGACTGAAAGCAGGCATCTTTACGCTGGCTGAGCCTGCAATCAGCCATTGGTTAATCGAAATTTTCTGATTTGATGTGTCCGTTTCTGCTTTTAAAAAGCTGATACTAAAGAGTAACAGCAGAGAAAGGAATATTACTTTTTTCATGGGTAAAGGTTTTGCGAATTTATTTTGAAAACTTTAAAGATCATTTATTTAGAAAACAAAAACAGAAAAAGGTTGCACTCTAAACGTAATTACTTAAAACCCTTTGGAATCTTTAAAGGGTGAGCTGCTATTGTTATCTGGTTTGGCATTTATGTCAGGCAGGTCATTTTCGGCACTCATTTCCAGTATTTCGCTAATGGAAGCTTTGCGATACATGGGAGGGGCTGTAAAAAATGAATCAGAAATTTTTCCCTCTTTAGCGAGGGTAAGCTTGGTAGTGGTAGCTTGGTGCCTGTCAATGTATTTTTTGGTTTTAACAACCAACCCTTTTTGGACAAGGTTGATATACTGGTCGGAGTTAGAAACATTAACCCCGTTATTCATGGGTGCCATCTGAGTGGTAAATCTCATGAGCTTGTGTAAATCAATCTCTTTAAAGGGAATTTTATCAAACGAAATCCATATTTTTTCATTGATTACACTATCGACATATACATTATAACCATGTACAACATACGAATCGATGGTGTCAACCACGTGTAAGTCTTTAATAGTAACATCTGTTTTTACAGGAATACTATCGCCGGTTTCGATCTTTGTTAAGATATCATCATAATATTGTTGATAAGTATCTTTTTGATCGGCAGATGCTTCGTCGATTAATGATCTTATTTGAGCCTCGAAGGCTTTGCGCGTACCTTTTCTCAATTCATTGGCCGTTCCTTGCCAATAAACCTTCTGGACAGGAAACACCAATGTTATCAGTGCTTTATCTAAATCAATAATGGCAATTGATAATTCGGATTCATACCTAACCTTATTGTTTTGCAAAAAAGTTGTTTGATGACTTTTATTGCCAAATTGATCGGAACTAACCTCCGAAATTACCCATCCTCCCCGCACAATGGTTGAAAACAACAGTAAAGGAACCATAACTAAAGCATGAACAAATTTCATAAAGAGTTAGATTGTAATTATTTATAAAAGAACAACTGCAAAAACGGCAACCTAATTGACAAAATTAAAAAAATAAAAGCAGCTGTTTTATTATTAAGAATAAAAATATACTTTTGCAACCTCAAAATCAAATAGTATGGTAAACAAGAAAGAACAAGAGATTAAAAAGACAGAGAAGACAATTGAAAATATTGAAGAATCTCTAACCAGAAGTGAAGAGTTTATTTTTAAAAACCAAAACTCACTTATTATTGGGGTAGTGGTTGTTTTGGCCATTGTATTAGGATATTTTGGATATCAGAAATATATTATCGAGCCTAAAACACAGGATGCTCAGGAACAGATTTTTTCAGCACAGCAGTTTTTCGAGTCCGACTCGTTAAATAAAGCCCTCTTTGGTGATGGAAATCACCTTGGATTTGTTGACATTGCTGACGAATACAGCTCCACAAAACCCGGTAAACTCGCTAATTATTATGCAGGTATTTGCTACTTGAAAAAGGGTGACTTTGACAAGGCCATTGATTACCTGAACAAGTTTAATGTAGATGATGAGTTGGTTGCTCCCATGGCACAAGGTGCTTTAGGGGATGCATATCTCGAAAAAGGCGATCAGGAAAAAGCCGTTAAACATTATTTGAAGGCGGCTACCATGAAGAGTAATAATTTTACCGCATCGCTTTTTTATTTTAAAGCAGCAGAAACGCTGGAGTTGATGGGTAATAACGAAGAGGCTTTGGCTAATTACACCATTATTCGCGATAAATATCCTGCTACCAAGTATGGCAACACAATTGATAGATATATCGCTCGTGTTGAGGCTCAACTCGGTAAATAGAAAAATTTAACAGTAATAAAAAAGCCCGGCACATCTGTCGGGCTTTTTTTTACTGTTGTAATAATAACAAATTGTATTTTTACCAAATGAATAAAGTACAAATATTAAGATAGATACAAAATTTTAAATATATGAGAGTGGCTGCGCCTAAAATAGTTTTTATGGGAACGCCGGATTTTGCTGTCCCCGTATTAGATGCCATTGTGCAAAAAGGATATAACGTTGTAGCTGTAGTAACGGCATCCGATAAACCGGCAGGAAGAGGTAAAAAACTCCATGTCTCACCCGTGAAAGAGTACGCCATTAAAAACAACCTTACTTTACTTCAACCTGAGAAGCTTCGCAACAAAACTTTTGTAGATACATTGAAAAAACTGAACCCTGACATACAAGTGGTTGTCGCTTTTAGAATGTTGCCCAGGGTTGTGTGGGAAATTCCTGATATGGGAACCTTTAATTTGCATGCCTCTTTGCTACCACAGTATCGGGGGGCGGCACCCATCAATCATGCTATTATCAACGGTGAAAATGAAACCGGGCTTACCACCTTCTTTATAGATGATAAAATTGACACGGGGAACATTATTTTGCAAAAAAAGGTGCTTATAAACGAAGATGACAACTTTTTATCATTACACGACAGAATGATGACTGAGGGCGCCACACTTGTATTGCAAACCCTCGACCTTATAATAAAGGGGGCGTCCGATTTTGTTGACCAAAACGCGTTGATTGACGATGGTGAAGAGTTGAAATCAGCCCCGCGTATTTTTAAGGAAGATTGCCGAATACACTGGGATCGCCCGGTAGGAGAGGTGTATAACTTTATTCGAGGGTTGAGCCCCTGGCCGGTTGCTTTTACAAACTTAATAGATGGGGAGGGCAACGAGTATTACATAAAAATTTATAAAACAGCACCGATAAAATCGGTACAGCAGCTTCAGCCCGGAATGGTGGAAACAGATAATAAAACCTTTATAAAAATATATTGCAACGATGGTTTTGTGCAAGTTCTGGAGTTACAAATGGCAGGAAAGCGAAAGATGACTACTGAAGAGTTGCTTCGAGGGTTTTCATTCAAGGGTGAAGTTAAGGCGCTACTGCCAGGATAATGTCAAAGTAAGTTTCGCCGGATTTCATATTCTCGAAAGCTTTATTCTGTCTGCTTTACAGCGATATTTTACGAAAAACAGGCCATGTTATTAACAATCTTAATAACTTATTAACAAAAAACGCTAAAATTTTACTTAACCCCTTGTCTTTTCTGATGTTTCGTCTATATTTGTTAGCGATAATCCATTTTAGTATTAATCAAAACTTAAAAAAAGATGAACAAAGCTGAATTAATTGATGCAATGGCAAACGGTGCCGGTATCAGCAAAGTAGATGCAAAAAAAGCACTTGATGCTTTTGTTGGAGCCACAACTGACGCTCTTAAAGGTGGTGATCGTGTTGCACTCGTTGGTTTCGGATCATTTTCTGTTTCTACCAGAGCAGCCAGAAAAGGACGTAATCCTCAAACAGGCAAAGAAATTGATATCCCTGCTAAAAAAGTTGTTAAATTTAAAGCTGGTGCCGAATTATCAAAAGGCATTAGCTAAACTAAATTAGCACAAAATTAAAAAACATCCTGCCAAACAGCAGGATGTTTTTTTTTTAGCCACAATAATTGATAACGTATTCCTGATAACTCATAATCGGTACTATTTTTTAAGTTTCTCATTATTCTTATGTCGTTGGCTGTCGCGTGTTGTTTTTTTGATTAGGTTCTTTTCGAATGCTTCTGTTAGGTCAACACCCGTTTGGTTTGCCAGACAAATAAGTACAAACATAATATCGGCCATTTCATCTGCCATATTGTAGTCTTTATCAGATTCTTTAAACGATTGTTCTCCATATTTTCTCGCCATAATACGGGCAAGTTCACCCACTTCTTCGGTGAGGATGGTCATATTGGTTAGCTCGTTAAAATATCTTACGCCTGTGGAAGTAATCCAACGATCGACGGTTTCTTGTGCTTCTTTAATGGTCATGATATGATGATTTTTAAGTCAAAGGTAGATAAACTTTTAAAAACTACAGCCAAAATCTCACAATCAAACAAATCAGTACGCCATCAGTTATTTACGAATCACAATTTAAAGTATCTTTGCCGCCTCTTATGGAAATATTTAAAAATGAAATCAGGCCTTATGTTGCCAAAACATTCTCAGGCCTTGAAAATGAGTTGGCTACCGAGTTAAAATTCCTTGGTGCCGAAAATATCGAAATCATCAAACGTGGGGTAAAATTCGAGGGCAACAGAGAGTTGCTTTATCGTGCTAATTACCTCGTGCGAACTGCCATCAGAATACTTACGCCCATTACCGAATTTAAAGTTACTGACGAGCAAAGTTTGTATGATGGTGTAAAGGCCATTCAGTGGGACGAAATCATGACCCATAAACAAACCTTCATGATGACGGCTGATGTGTTTCATTCGCAAATCGACCACTCTCATTTCGCAGCTTTAAAAGCCAAGGATGCATTGGTGGATTTTTTCAGAGATAAAATTCGCCGCCGCCCGTCGGTGGATAAAGAAGATGCCGACTTTTACATCAATATTCACATTAGTCAGAATGTTTGTACCGTGTCGTTGGATAGCTCCGGCGAATCGTTGCACAAGCGCGGATACCGCATTGGTGCTGACAAAGCACCGTTAAATGAAGTGCTGGCCGCCGGGCTTATCAAGCTTTCGGGATGGAAAGGCGATATTGATTTTTACGACCCCATGTGTGGATCGGGTACCATCGTGATGGAGGCGGCTATGATGGCCATGAACATTCCTGCAGGGTATTATCGCGCGCAATATGCGTTTCAAAAATGGGTTGATTATGATGAAGCATTATGGCAATCGATTAAAGAGGAGCACGACAATGAGTTTAAAGATATTGACATAAATATTGTAGCTTCCGACCGTTCTGAAAAGGCCATTCAAATTGCTAAAAGGAACCTGAAACATGCAGGTCTTCATAAAGATATTGAAATTTCAAAAGCCTATTTTGATAGCGTGGTTCCCAAAAGTGAAAAGGGCATCTTGGTATTTAACCCGCCTTACGGTATGCGCCTTACAGAAAATGATATTGTGAGACTCTATCAGGAAATTGGCGATGTGTTAAAGAGTAACTGGTCGGGTCATCAGGCATGGATTATTACTTCCGCGATGGATGCCGCCAAGTTTATCGGGTTGCGGCCATCAAAGCGAATAGAGCTGTATAATGGCCCTATCGAGGCTAAGTTACTTTGTTTCGATTTATACGCCGGGAGCAGAAGAGAGAAATCGCCGGATTACAGGAAAAAGCTGGATTCGGGTAACTATCGGTCAGGAAAAACAAAATACGAAAGTAATCCTGTGCCGTTTCGTAATGAAGAAGATGGCGATGATGATCGACGCTCTAACGATAGAGAACGGGATGCAAGACCTTACAGGGGAGCCGGTCGATATGATAACAATAGCCGTGATAATCGGAGCTATGACAAGAAAAGGTCTGACAGCAAGTCGTATGGCGACAGAGGCCGTAGTGAGAAAAAGCCTTACAGAGGTGGTGGCGGCCGCTTTAGTAATGATGACCGTCGTGATAGCCATGATAATAAAGGTTACAATAAGAAAAGATCGGGAAGAGACAGTAAGCGAAGTGATAGCCGTTCATTCAAAAAGGAGGATTCAGGATTTAAGCCCTTCCGCGAAGGTGATAAAAAGCCATTTAGAAAGAGGGATAATGAATCATCAAACAAAAAAAGAGACTCAAAAAAAGTTACCGTAAGATTTAAGCGAAAGCGGTTGGATTAACTTACTTTGCTTTTTTCCGGTCATAGAAAATAATCCCTATTCGGTTAATATGATCGATTAAATCAGAATTTTCAATTTTACTTTTATTAACTGCGGTTATAAAATTAGGTTTGCGGATTAAAGATTTTTCATGAATAGTTCTGTAGCCCTGTTAACCGATTCCCGGATAGGCATGTATTGAAAATCGAAATACTTTAATAGTTTTCCATTATCATAGTGGAATACTTGCTGAGCGGTTTGGGCTGTTTCTTTTGTAACAGTAGGTTTTTTTCCGGTTAATAGCGATTTTAAGGCCAGCAATCGCCAATACAAAGCACTTAAAAAAACACCGGCTTCACGCGTGGGAGGCTTGACTTTAAGCGCTTCTGCCATCATGCTGAAAAGATGTTGGTAGCTTACGTCCTCAGCATTGACTAAAAACTGTTCGCCCGCCACATCACTTTCCATCAAAAGTATCATAACGTTGGCAACATCGTTAACATCAACAAAACCATTGACTCCTCTGGTATAAAATTTTAGTCCGTTATAAATCGTTTGAAAAAGTTTGGCACTACCGGTATTCCAGTCGCCGGGACCCAGTATTACCGAGGGGTTGACAATAACGGCATTTAAACCCTCATGAATCCCTCGCCACACCTCGCGTTCTGCTTCATACTTGCTGAGGGCGTAGGCTGAAGGGTTTTCAGAACTCGAAAAATAAGTGGACTCGGTAATTGGCTTTTCGTCTGACGACCTTCCCAACGCCGCAATTGAACTTACATAGCATAATTTGGAGATGTTTTTTTCCAGTGCTACATTAACCACATTAGCAGTGCCCGAAATATTGGTGTGGAGCATCTGTTTTTTTGCTCCGGATTCAAACGAAACTACCGCTGCTGAATGATACACCTCCTTAACACCTCTAAAAGCTTCTTGTAACGATAACAAATCCAGCACATCGCCGGTAACCCATTCAATTTTTGATAAAAGAATGTCAGGAGTTTTCGAGTAATAGGAGAAGATTTTATGAACCAAATTCAACGAAGAATGCTCCCGTTTAACAACTCTGACCTCTTTCCCCGCCCGGGTAAGATGATAAAGCAAATGTGCTCCTAAAAATCCTGTTCCGCCTGTAACCAGTATCATAGGGCAAAGATAGTTTATTGTGCTTTCTTTGTTCTTATCAAAGTAAATAATTCATTTCTCTTATTATTTGGTATGGCTTTTATCTTCCTTTTAAAGATTAGTTATTTAAAAACATTAAAAATAATAAGCTTTCTATCTTGATATTAGCTATTTTTGCGACACTTATAAAAACAGATTTAAAATGAAATACGATATTATTGTTTTAGGAAGCGGTCCCGGTGGTTACGTGGCTGCCATTCGCGCTTCGCAATTAGGTAAAAAAGTTGCGGTTGTCGAACGCGCTGAAATTGGTGGTATTTGCCTGAATTGGGGTTGTATTCCCACTAAAGCACTACTAAAAAGTGCTCAGGTATTTAACTATTCAAAACATGCGGCCGAGTATGGCGTTAACATTGGCGGTGATATTACAGCCGATTTGTCTGCCATGGTAAAACGTAGCAGGGGAGTAGCAGAGGGCATGAGCAAAGGAGTTCAATACCTTTTTAAAAAGAATAAAATTGATCTGATTGCCGGTGAAGGTAAACTGTTGCCGGACAAAAAGATGGAGGTAACCTCGAAAGATGGTAAAAAAGAGGTGTACGCTGCCGGCCATATTATTGTGGCCACAGGAGCCCATGCCCGCCAGCTGCCAAATCTGCCCATCGATGGAAAAAAAATTATTGGCTACCGGCAGGCTCTGACCCTTGAAAAGATGCCAAAAAAAATGGTGGTGGTAGGTTCGGGAGCCATCGGCTCGGAGTTTGCTTATTTCTTCAATAGTCTTGGAGTAGAGGTTACGCTGGTTGAATATTTCCCAACCATAGTTCCATTGGAAGATGTGGATGTTTCAAAACAGTTGGCTCGTTCGTTTAAAAAGGCGAAGATGAAGATTATGACCGACTCCACAGTAGAAAAGGTTGATGCCACCGGCGATGTTTGTAAAGTTACCATCAAAACCAAAAAAGGAGCTGTTGACGTGGAAGCCGATATTGTACTTTCTGCCGTGGGCATTGAAACTAACCTTGATGGAATTGGACTGGAAAAGGTGGGTATTTCTACTGAAAAAGGCAAGGTGTTGGTTGATGATTTTTACAAAACTAACGTGGAGGGTTATTATGCCATTGGCGATATTGTAAAAGGCCCTGCCTTGGCTCACACGGCCTCACACGAGGGAATTACCTGTGTTGAAAAAATAGCAGGTCTTGATGTGGAGCCCATCGATTACGGCAACATCCCGGCCTGTACTTATACCTCTCCCGAGATTGCTTCGGTGGGTATGACCGAAAAGCAGGCTAAAGAAGCCGGCTATGAAATAAAGGTTGGTAAGTTTCCTTTCACAGCTTCAGGAAAAGCCAGTGCTGCCGGTAAAAAGGATGGCTTTGTGAAAGTTGTTTTTGATGCCAAATATGGCGAATGGCTTGGATGTAGCATGATTGGGGAAAATGTTACCGAGATGATTGCAGAAGTTGTGGTGGCTCGTAAGCTGGAGACGACGGGAGAGGAGATTATCAAATCGGTTCATCCGCACCCCACCATGTCAGAAGCTGTTATGGAGGCCGTTGCCGATGCATACGGTGAAGTGATTCATTTGTAATTGCAGATTGGAGATTTTAGATTGATAGAATTTAGTAGTAAAAACCAAAATCGTAAATCATAAATCATCAATCGTCAATCGTAAATAAAATGAATTGGAGATTGGAGATTTCAGATTGGAGATTTCAGATTGATAGAATTGAGTAGTAAAACCAAAATCGTAAATCATAAATCGTAAATCATAAATCGTCAATCATCAATCATCAATCGTAAATCGTAAATCATCAATTACTAAATACAAAAAACATGACTCCTGAGGTATTAGAAAACAGACTTGTTGATTTTGCTGTTCTAATAATTAATGTTTCCAGCAATCTTCAAAATAGCAATGCAGGGAAGAATATGTCAAACCAAATAGTACGCTCAGGGACATCTCCTGCTCTTAATTATGGTGAAGCACGAAGTGCCGAATCCAAAAAAGATTTTGTACATAAAGTGAAAATTGTTCTAAAGGAGTTAAGAGAAACTCGTATTTCGTTGAAAATAATTAACAAAGCAAACCTATATAAAGGAGACGTGAATCTGCTCAGGAAAGCAGCAAATGAATGTGAGGAATTAATTTCTATTTTTGTCAGTAGTTCAAAAACTGTACAGAAATCAATTCCAAAATACAGGTAATCAAGTCTTAATCATAAATAAATGAATTGGAGACTGGAGATTGCAGATTTTAGATTGCAAATTGCTGATTGCTGATTGGAGATTTCAGATTGGTAATTTAGTAGTAAAAACCAAAATCGTCAATCGTAGATCGTCAATCGTAAATAAAATGAATTGGAGATTGCTGATTGCAGATTGGAGATTTTAGATTGGTAATTGAGTAGTAAAAACCAAAATCATAAATCATCAATCGTAAATCGTAAATCATAAATCGTAAATCATAAATCGTCAATCGTCAATCAAAAATCATCAATCATAAATAATAAACCATGAGCATACAAACATTAATAGAAAACGCTTGGGAAAACAGGGAGTTGCTGCGGAAAAAGGAGTCCATTGAAGCCATCGAGTATGTTATCGAAGCGCTCGATAAAGGCAGGTTGCGTACCGCTGAGCCAATCAATGACGGCTGGAAGGTAAACGACTGGATAAAAAAGGCGGTAATCCTCTATTTTCCTATCCGAAAAATGGAAACCATGGAGGTGGGCATGTTTGAGTTCCACGACAAGATACCGTTAAAACATTCGTATGCACAACAAGGCGTAAGGGTTGTTCCTCATGCGTTGGCTCGCTACGGAGCCTATTTGGCTCAAGGAGTAGTGATGATGCCCTCGTATGTAAATATTGGTGCTTATATCGATGCTGGTACTATGGTGGATACCTGGGCTACCGTGGGCTCTTGTGCTCAGATTGGTAAAAATGTTCATTTGAGTGGTGGCGTGGGTATTGGCGGTGTGCTGGAACCCGTTCAAGCCGCTCCGGTAATTATTGAAGAGGGTGCTTTTATTGGTTCCCGATCTATTGTTGTTGAGGGTGTAAGGGTTGGCAAAGAGGCCGTGTTGGGTGCCAATGTGGTTATTACCAATTCTACTAAAATTATCGATGTTAGCGGAGATGAACCGGTAGAATTTAAAGGGTATATTCCTAATCGGTCGGTGGTTATCCCCGGCAGTTATACCAAACATTTTCCTGCCGGCGATTACCAGGTTTCATGCGCTTTGATAATCGGTAAACGAAAAGCTTCCACCGACTTAAAGACTTCGTTAAACAATGCGCTCAGAGAATTTGATGTGGCGGTATAGTAATTCCTTTTCATTATTTGGCACGAAGCGATACAATCCGTATTTTTGCCGTAAAATATGTTTTTGAAAAAAATCCTTATCATACAAACGGCCTCTTTGGGTGATGTAATCCTTGCCACCCCGCTTATTGAAAAGCTGCATCGCTTTTATCCAAAAGCGCAGATTGACTTTTTGTTGAAATACGGGTATGAAGATCTGCTGCTCGGTCATCCTTACCTTAAATCTGTGATGGTGTGGGATAAAACCGAAAAGAAATACCATCATCTGAAAGAGCTGATACAGATTGTGCGTGAAAACAAGTACGATCTCGTGGTTAACACGCAGCGATTTGCTTCATCAGGCCTTATCACCGCTTTGTCGGGGGCAAAACACAGAGTGGGATTTAGTAAAAATCCGTTATCGTTATTTTTTACTAAAAGGGTTAAACATAAAATTGGAAAAGCTGTCAATGGACCTCACGAAATTGAGCGCAATTTAAAATTGATTGAACATCTAACTGATAGTACGGTTGACAAGCCGGTACTTTACCCTTCAAAACACGACATCGCCCGGGTTTCTCAGTATAAAACCAAAAAGTATATCACCGTTTCGCCGGCTTCTCTCTGGTTTACCAAGCAGTATCCATGGGAAAAGTGGGTTGAGTTTGTGGCTTCCGTGGATGATGATATAACGGTTTATTTTCTGGGCTCTGGAAAAGATAAGGCATTATGCGATAAAATTATTGTGCAAGCGGGTCATACAAACTCCTTGAACCTGGCGGGAAAGCTTTCGTTGTTGGAATCGGCAGCGTTGATAAAAGATGCCCTGCTCAACTACACCAACGACTCGGCTCCCATGCACCTGGCCTCGGCAATGAACGCCAGAGTGGCGGTTTTGTTTTGTTCTACCGTGCCTGAATTTGGCTTTGGACCTCTTTCGGAGTCAAACTTTATTATTCAAACTGAAAAAAGGCTTGCTTGCAGACCTTGCGGTCTTCATGGAAAAAAAACGTGCCCTAAAGGCCATTTCGATTGTGGAAAAACCATACAAAATAAACAGCTTCTCGAAGCGTTACAAAAAGTAGAAAATTAAATATATTTATTAATGGATAATCTTCAGCAAGAAATAGAAAACTCAATAGCCGCTCTAAAAGCAGGGAAAGTAATATTATACCCAACCGATACGATATGGGGAATAGGTGCCGATGCTACCAACAGCAAGGCTGTGCAACGAATTTACAAGATTAAAAAACGTGATACGGATAAGAGTATGATTATTTTGCTCGATAGCATCGAAAAGCTTAAGGCCTATGTGGTTGAGGTACCAGATATTGCTTACGAATTAATCGGAAAAACCAGGGTTCCTCTTACCATTGTTTATCCTAAAGCCAAAAATCTTGCTAAGAATTTGATCGCTAAAGATGGTTCTATTGCCATAAGGGTGGTGAGTGACGAATATTGCTCAGCGGTAATAAAACAATTTGGGAAACCTATTGTTTCTACATCGGCAAACCTGTCAGGAGAGCCTGCGCCGGTTACTTTTCATAACGTTTCAAAAGCTGTTGTTGAAAAAGTAGATTATGTGGTTGACCTTTTTCATAGCCGGATTAATGCCCTAAAACCTTCAACTGTTATCAAGATGGGGGAGGATGGTATGTTTGAAATTTTAAGACCTTAAACGGATTGTTGTGGGATTTACTAAATGTACATGTTTTAAAGTTAACTCGCTAAATGTTTATGAAAACGATTGAAAAATCAGAAAGTAAATTCCATCTTTAAACAAGATAATTGAAATACATGAAAAAGGCTCTTTCTTTTCTTCTTCTTCTTTTTGCAATTATGCCTTCGGTTCTCGTTGCACAAAAAATAACGATCCAAGGCAACGCACAGGGTCGGGTTTTTGAGCAAGTGCGTGTAAAAGTTTATGCTGACCAGTTTTCACATCTGAAAAAAACCATTGCCCAGACTCTTACCGATGAAAAGGGTAATTTTTTCTTAACCTTCGATTATAACAGCACCAACTACGCCTGGCTTTCGGTTGAGTTGATGGACGGCGAGTTTTACCTTAAATCCGGAGCCTCTTACCAATTTGATGTATATCCTGATACAGCAAAAAAAGGATCGGTATATGATCAACTCCCCTTACAGTTTGATATGACTGCCAATGATGATGAATTAAACGATCATTTACAGAAGTTTAATATCATGTACAACACCTTTATTGTGAGTCACTTTAACGAAATTTACCGAAGTCGTGATTTATCGGTAATACATAAACTTCGGAAATCGGTTGAAGAGCAGTTTTCAGGAATTACTGATGGCTACTTTAATACCTATGTTAAGTATTCATTGGCGCAGCTTGAATGGACAAGTAAGAAGAAAAGTGCCAAAAGTATCATCGAGGAATATTTTGCAGGAAAAACTATTCATTACAATAATATTCAGTATACCGACTTTTTTCATTCTATTTTCAGGGCGTATGTGGTACAGCAGTTTTATGGCCGTTATTTCAATCAATTGGTTAAAGCGGTTTACGATGGCTCTTTGTCTGAATTTCAGGAGATTTTTTTAAATGACAATCTACTAGCCGGAGATGTAAAACTTCGTGAACTAATAATGATGCAAACCGTGGCAGGTTTTTACGGAAATCCCGATTTCTCGAATGAAGGAGTGATTAAAATATTAAACCAGCTGCAAAAAAGGGTGAAAGATAAAAGGGATAAAGAGATTGCAAAAAATTATATCTTACGACTTACGCATCTTGCTTCTGGAATGCCTGCTCCTGAATTTGAATTGCCGGTTTCCAGTGGAAAAAGCTATTCTCCAAATGATTTTAAAGGGCAGGTAACAGTATTCGATTTCTTAAAAACCGATTGTCATGTCTGCCTGAATCACCTTGACTTTTTAAAAGACCTCTCTTCCCGTATGGGCGGCAAACTAAAAATCGTGATCCTGGTGTATGGTGAACATCCTGAAAAAATAACCATGTTATTAAAGCAACAGGGGCTTGATTGGCCGGTTCTTTACGTGGGTAAACGCATTGACGTGCTGGATGCCTATGATGTAAAAATATTCCCAACTTACATCATTTTAAATCCCGATGCCACCATTGGTTTGGCATCCGCTTCCATGGCCGATGAGAATCTCGAAAACGAAGTGCAAAAAATTCTCAATAAAAAGAGAGTAGTTATCCGGTGAATTTGCTCACCCTCGTCACAGACGCGGACAAGAGAGGTTGTCCTTTGATTTATCTCACGGTTTGTAACCGTGAGATACTGCTTACCTCTCAAGTGTTCACCCACCTGCCACCTTCTACTTGAAAGGAGGTGGAAATCGTTTGGAATAACAACAACTTAATCCATCAAAAATTAATTTCTATTTCTCTTTTGCTTTGAGTAACTTTGCGCGCCAATTTTACTGTTTAATAAGTTGGTATAGTTATTGACATAAAGCATTTTTAAAATATAGGACGACCATGTTAAAATTTTTCAAAAAGGTGATGGGTAATAAAGTGACCAGAGATATGAAGGCTCTGAATCCCCTCGTACAAAAAATACATAAAGCTTACGAAACCATTAAAAACTTGAGCAACGATGAGCTTCGTAATAAAACCTTCGAGTTTAAGCAGAGAATTAAAGATTATATTTCAGAAGAAGAAAACGAAATAGCAAGGTTGAAAGAAAACATTGATACAGACCTTAAGCTGGAGACCGACGAAAAGGAGAAGATGTATAATCAGATTGATAAGCTTCAAAAACTGATTGACACTAAAACCGAAGAGGTATTAAACCAGATACTTCCCGAAGCTTTTTCCGTGATGAAAGAAACTGCTCGCCGGTTTAAAGAAAACGAAGAAGTGGTGGTTACTGCCAACGAGTTTGATGGTGAATTGGCTGCTACAATGGATAATGTAACCATAAGAGATGGTAAGGCTTACTACAAAAATCAATGGCTGGCCGGTGGTAACATGATTACCTGGGACATGGTTCATTACGATGTGCAGCTTATTGGTGGAATCGTTTTGCATCAGGGCAAAATTGCCGAGATGGCAACTGGTGAGGGGAAAACATTGGTGGCCACGCTGCCGGTTTATCTGAATGCGCTTCCTGGTAAAGGGGTTCATCTGGTTACTGTTAACGACTATCTTGCCAAACGTGATGCCGAATGGATGGGAATGTTGTACATGTTTCACGGGTTGAAAATTGATTGCATCGACAAGCATCAGCCTAACACCGAGGCTCGTCGTAATGCCTATTTGGCAGATATCACTTATGGAACTAACAATGAGTTTGGTTTCGACTACCTGCGTGATAATATGACATCAAATCCTGACGAAATGGTTCAGCGTATTCATAATTACAGTATTGTGGATGAGGTTGACTCGGTTTTAATTGATGACGCACGTACACCGCTGATTATTTCAGGACCTACGCCAAAGGGTGATACCCAGGAGTTTGATAACTTGAAAGCCGATGTTCAAACGCTTTATAACGCGCAAAAGAGTCTGGTAACAAAAATTATTGCAGAAGCTAAAAAGCTGTTACAAGATCGTACTGATTCTGACAAGGTTAAAAAAGCCGGTGAGTTGCTACTTCGTGCCTATCATGGTTTGCCAAAAAATAGGGCTCTTATTAAACTTCTTTCCGAAGAGGGCAACAAAGCCCTGATGCAAAAAACCGAGAGCTTTTATTTGCAGGATCAGGCAAAAAATATGCACATCATTAACGATGAACTTTACTTTGTAATTGAAGAGCAGCATAATTCGGTGGATATTACCGAAAAAGGAATCGACCTGCTTTCAAAATCCTACAACGAAGAAAACTTTTTTATCCTTCCTAATATTGCCGAAGAGATAAACGCCTTGGAAGCTCAGGAACTTGACGAAAAAGAGAAACTCGAAAAGAAAAGTGAATTGATAAAAGACTATTCTCTTAAATCAGAGCGTGTTCACACGGTTATTCAGCTTTTAAAGGCTTACACACTTTTTGAAAAAGATGTGGAGTACGTTATCATGGATAACAAGGTTAAAATTGTTGACGAACAGACTGGTCGTGTGATGGAAGGTCGCCGTTACTCTGACGGATTGCATCAGGCTATTGAAGCCAAAGAAAATGTAAAGGTGGAGGCTGCTACTCAAACCTATGCTACCATTACACTACAGAACTATTTCAGAATGTATAAAAAGCTTTCGGGTATGACCGGTACTGCTATTACCGAAGCTGGTGAGCTGTGGGATATTTATAAACTGGATGTGGTGGAAATTCCAACCAACAAGCCCATTCTTCGCGACGATAGAGAGGACTTAATATACAAAACCAAACGTGAAAAGTATAATGCTGTTATCGACGAAATTGAAAAGCTTGTAAACGCCGGAAGACCGGTTTTGGTGGGAACCACTTCGGTTGAGATTTCGGAATTGCTAAGCCGAATGTTGAATCGTAAACACATCAGGCATAACGTGTTGAATGCAAAGTTACACCAAAGGGAGGCGCAAATTGTTAAGGAGGCCGGTGAAGCCGGAACAGTTACTATTGCTACCAACATGGCTGGTCGTGGTACCGATATAAAGCTGGGCGAGGGTGTTAAAGAGGCTGGTGGTTTAGCCATTGTGGGTACCGAGCGCCATGAATCGCGACGGGTTGACCGTCAGTTACGTGGACGTGCCGGTCGTCAGGGTGATCCCGGTAGTTCACAGTTTTATGTTTCGCTGGAAGATGACTTGATGCGTATGTTCGGATCGGGTCGTATTGCCGGCATGATGGATAAGCTGGGGTTAAAAGAGGGAGAAGTTATTCAGCATAGTATGATCACTAAATCCATCGAAAGAGCCCAGAGAAAGGTTGAAGAAAATAACTTCGGAATTCGTAAAAAACTGTTGGAGTACGATGACGTGATGAACTCGCAGCGTGAGGTGATTTACAAAAAACGTCGTCACGCGCTCTTTGGCGATCGCCTTGCTGTGGATGTTGCCAACATGATTTATGACCTTTGCGAACAGGTAGTAGTTGAGTCGCTGGAAAGTAGTGACTTTGAAAACTTTAAGCTGGAACTCTATCGTACGCTGTCCACCGATTCGCCTGTTGACGAGAAAGAGTTTTTACAAACACCAGCCGATAAACTGACAGAGCAACTTTATCAAAAAGTATATAAGGAGTACGACGATAAACGGGAGCGTTTGATGAAAAATACACTGCCTGTTGTAAAGGATGTGTACGAAAATCAAAAGCAATACGAAAACATTGCCATTCCTTTTACCGATGGAAACAAACAGATGCAGGTTATTGCCAACCTGAAAAAATCGGTGGAATCGGAAGGAAGAGAAATTCCTTTGGCCTTTGAAAAAGGGATTGTTTTGGCAACTATCGACGACGCCTGGAAAGAACACCTGCGTGAACTGGATGACTTGAAACAATCGGTGCAAAATGCCTCGTATGAACAAAAAGACCCGTTGTTGATTTATAAATTTGAATCGTTTGAACTCTTTAGAAAGATGATTCAAAAAATTAATAAAGATGTTATCTCTTTCCTTATCAGAGCTGATATCTTAATTCAAAATCAGGGCGTTTTGCAGGAAGCTAAAATTCCACGCGGTCTTGACCGTTCACAAATGAAAGAGGAACGTGGCGACATGCTTTCGCAGGCCCATAGTGATACTCAGACAGCCGAGCAGGTGAAAACACAACCCATTAAAGTGGAGAAAAAAGTGGGGCGTAACGACCCTTGTCCGTGTGGTAGTGGAAAAAAATATAAGAACTGTCACGGAAAAAATGCTTAACTTTCGCCAAACTTTTTTGGTATGAAACATTTTTTTAAAACAACTTCTTTTGTATTGATGCTAATAGTTGCTCTTACAGCGTCAAATTGCAACAAAACTAATCCGCCACCCGATAACATTTTTTCGTATCGCGACCCTATCGTTAATCCCCCCGACGAGTTTAAAATCTCGTTCGATATTTCGCAGCTTGGTGATAAAATTGCCACGGTTAAATTTGCCGACAGTACCGTTTGGATCATCACAAATCAGGGCGATTCCAGAGTTTCATTTTATATACAAAATCCCGAAGGTGAAAAGCAGGGAATCAACAGCTCGGTTACCTACGGTCTTCGTGGAGGGGTTTGGTATCAGTTTATTGCCAATAATAATAATCATACCGAATTGCGTGATTTCTTTTGCAAGCTAACCAAACAAGAAGAAGCCTACGATGGTTTTGTGCCTAAGTTTTAAGGTCTCGTATATTAACTTAACATCCGATTATGAAAAAACGTTTTACATTTTTACTAATTCTATCGGTTACACTTTTTTTTAGTAGTTTTTCGCAAACAACCTCATCTGTCATAAAAAAAAGTAAACGTCCAAAAGTTGGCTTGGTACTTAGTGGAGGAGGAGCTAAAGGGTTTGCTTATATCGGACTTTTTAGGGTTTTAAAAGAAGTAGGCCTTCATATCGATTACGTGGCCGGAACCAGTATTGGCAGTATTATGGCCGGCTTTTACGCCGCCGGTTATGATCCTGATTCCTTACCCGACATTGTCCGGGCACAGGATTGGGATAAAGTGATGTCGGATGGGGTTGACCGAAAATTTATTCCTTTTATTGATAAAGAGATGGGTAATAAGTTAATAATAACCTTACCTATCGAAAAAGCGGGAAAAGGAGTTTCGCTGATGAGTTCACTATCGGAAGGACAGAATGTCGATTTATTGCTTAACCGGTTTTTTGGTTCCCAATATAAAGTTACCGATTTCAGCAAATTGCCGGTTCCCTTTTTTTGTGTGGCCACAGATTTATTTACAGGCAACGCCGTGCTGCTGGATTCGGGAAACATGGTAAAAGCAATTCGTGCCAGTATGTCGATTCCGGGATATTTTAATCCGGTCAAAATAGGTGATAAATATTTGGTTGATGGAGGTGTTGTTAATAATTATCCCGTTAAAGATATGAAAGATCGTGGGGTTGATTTTGTAATTGGTGGGGATGTACAACAGGGATTATTGCACGATATTAAAGATTTAAACACGGTTACCAGTGTTATTATGCAAATTACAGGCTATCATGCTGTAGAAGCCAATAATGTGGGTATGGCCAACACCGATCTTTATATCCATTTCGATATGGGTAAGTACGATATGATGAGTTTTACTGATTACGATTCTATTATGGCTATTGGAGAACGAACCGCAAGAGCCCATTATGATGAGCTTAAAGCTTTGGCCGATTCGCTGAATGCCATAGAATTTGTTCCCGGTAATAAGTTTTCAGGCCATCCGCTCGATTCTATTTTTGTGGCGGATGTATCGGTAGTGGGGAATAAAAAAGTACCGCTTAAATATTTTAGTAACCTTTTAAATTCCATTGTCAACAAGAAAACATCCGTTCATAAACTTGAAAGCATTATTAACTATATGTACGGATCAGGTTTTTTTAAACATGTTACCTATCAGCTTAATAATGCAGGGCAGGATAAGGTAAATGTTATTATTGATGTGGAAGAAACAAGCCTGGGGGTGTTGGCAGCCGGAGTTCACTTCGACTCTGACTATGGTGGTATGCTTTTGACCAATGCCATGTTTAAAAATTTACTGATACGCGGATCTAAACTCTATGTCAACTTTCAGGTGGGAAATAATGCTCGTTTGCGTACCATGTTTGCAATGGATAGAGGGTCTAAACCGGGTTTTGGTTTTGAAACCGACTTTTACGGCTTTAAATTTGGTGATTACCGAGGCGATGTAAAAACAAATGAACTGGGTTTTACAAACTATAAGTTCACGGCCTTTGCGAGTAATACCTGGCTGAGTCAATATAATTTCAGGTTTGGGTTCGATTATGAATATTTTTCTTTAACTCAAAAAGTGGTTGTCGATTCGCTGTATGAATCTATGTCAGGGTTTAACAGCTATGGAAGTATTTTTGCTTCATTGCATGCTGACACAAGAAATAATAAAGTTTACCCGACTTCCGGCTTCTATTTTAAAGGAAGAATTGAGTACGTGTTTCCGCTCTCGAACAATTGGTCCGATAAGTTATTTCAAAATTCCGGTATCTTCTACCTCAAGTATAAAGGGAATATTCAAATTTCAAAGCAACAAAAAATGGTGCTGCAACCGGAGATGTTTATCGGGGGTACAATACGAAATGAAATACCGCCTTTGCAACATTGGTTTGGGTTTGGAGGAATAAATAACTTTCAATTTCAAGATAACATCATCCAATTTGCAGGAACAAAATTTATTCAAAAGTTTGGTTTTTATACGGCCGTGGGAAGATTAAAACTGCAATACAATTTTTATAAAAAACTATATGTCATTTTAAGAGATGATTTCGGGGTTATTACCACCACTATTAGTCAGAAACCTACCGGTGATAATTTTGTCAACGGTTATGCATTAACATTGGCATATAACAGCTTTATCGGCCCCATCGAATTAACAGGAATGAGTTCCAATGTGGCAGGGGCTTCGCTCTTTTTATCGGTAGGCTTTTGGTTTTAAATTAAAGAAAATAGAAATGAAGTACAAAAGAATTTTATTAAAACTTAGCGGCGAAGCCCTTATGGGAAACAAGAGCTATGGAATTGACCCGGATTATTTAGCCGTTTATTGTGAGCAGATTAAAGAAGTTGTTGATAGCAAAGTACAAGTAGCCATCGTAATTGGGGGAGGTAACATCTTTCGCGGGTTACAGGGTGCTGCCGAAGGGTTCGACCGGGTGCAGGGCGATTATATGGGTATGCTGGCAACGGTAATCAACTCCATGGCATTGCAGGCTGAGCTCGAAAAACAGGGAGTGCCTGTTAAATTGCTTTCGGGATTAGGCATCGACCCCATTGCCGAAAGTGTTAGCGGAAGAAAGACTGTTGATAATTTAAACAATGGTAAAGTGGTTATTATTGCGGGAGGAACAGGAAATCCATTTTTTACCACCGACTCGGCTTCGGCCTTACGTGCCGTTGAAATTCATGCCGATGTGTTACTGAAAGGTACACGTGTTGATGGTGTTTACACGGCTGACCCTGAAAAAGACCCCAATGCCGTTAAATATGACAAGCTAACGTTTGACGAGGCCTACGAAAAAAAGCTTAAAATTATGGATATGACCGCCTTTACACTCTGTCGTGAAAATAATCTGCCTATTCTTGTTTTTGATATGAACACCAAAGGAAACCTGATGAAAGTGGTAAAGGGCGAAAATATAGGAACGGTTGTATCAGGTAGTTAAATTGAGATTTATTGGACTAATTGGCGAATTTAATCTTTTGTGTAAACCCTCCATCTGATTTCGCTGCTTTTCGTTCTCTGTTTAAAGTTGAGTAGTAGACTGTTAATAAGTGATTGATTCGTGGAAAAAACAGATAATATAAAAACAGAAAGGTTGCTGATTATCATGATTATGATAATAGCAGCCTTTTTACGTTTTTGGAACTTTGGCTCTATTCCGTTTATGCACGATGAGTTTAGCGCCATTTTTCGTACCTGGTACGATTCTGTTAGCGATGTAATCGAAATAGGGGTGAAACAAAACGATAGTCATCCGGCAGGGGTACAACTGTTTATTTATTAC
>QMPP01000016.1 GCA_003650425.1 Bacteroidota bacterium
GCAGAATCATCAATACAATTTCTTTAATCCAAAGGCAGGTGTTACCTGGCGGCTGGCGGATGAAAATGTTCTGTTTGCCAGCGTTGCCGTTGCTAATCGCGAGCCGTCGCGTTCCGACTTTCGAGATGCCGACCCCGGTACGGTGGTGTTGTCTGAGCGATTAACCGATTACGAATTGGGCTATCGACATGGCGGGAAGCGGGTGGCTCTTAACGCTAACCTTTTTTACATGGATTATAAAAACCAACTGGTGCTGACGGGTAAGATAAACAATGTAGGATCGGCCATCCGAACCAACGTGGCTAATAGTTACAGGACAGGTGTTGAGCTGTCGGCAGCGCTGCTTGTTACCGATTGGTTTAAATGGGATATGAATCTTGCTTATAGTCAAAATAAAATCAAAAATTTCACGGAGTACGTTGATAACTGGGATTATTGGAACGATCCTTCCACCGAGCCGTTGCAGTATGAAAAAAATCTTGGTACTACTGATATTTCCTTTTCCCCCAACGTGGTTGGCTCGAGTAATATGGTCTTTACCATGGTGAAAAACTTACATCTGAACCTGGTGTCGAATTATGTAGGAAGACAATACATCGATAACACTTCCAACAAGGAGCGTAGCCTTGACCCCTATTTTATAAACAATATAAGATTAAGCTATACCTGGTTTCCGGGATTTGTAAAATCGGTTGATTTTATTGTAAACATGAACAATATTTTCGACAACCATTACGAAACCAATGCCTGGGTATATCGCTATGTGTATGGTGAAGAGGAATATGAGATGAATGGTTATTTCTCGCAGGCAGGATTTAATGTGATGGGGGGTGTTGTAGTTAAGTTTTAAGGAAAAGAGATAGCAATTAAAAAAAGAAGTTGTTTTACCGGCTGTTCTTCTTACTTAATTTCTTATTATTCTATTTTTTCGACTACTGTTTTATAAATTTTGTTGTGTAATATTTATCGTTTTGTATTACCTGAATGGTATATTGCCCTAATGATAAACTTGAAATATTTAACTTTTTTTGATTATCGTTTTTCATTACAAGTTTACCATTAACATCATATATTTTTGTTTCAAAAGGCGATGAAAATGGAAGCAACGTAATATTTAATTCCGAATAGGAAGGGTTTGGATAAACAGTTAGAGTTTTAGTTTTGACGAGTTCACTTATGTGAGTAGAATTTAAAACTATTTCTATTATATGGTTTCCGGCAGCGAGGGTTAAGGATGATTGTAAGATTCCATTTCCATCGGCAGAAACAGTTGTAGTTGTTACTCCATCAACTTTAATGTAATAGAAACCAACAACAAGATCGGCCACGAATATTCCAATTGTTCTACCACCTATCACATTCGCAGCAACATGATAAACTTTACCTGTATCGGCATCATTAGAAAAGAAGTACAGCGTATCGTTCCAGTCGACACCCACTGAAAAGGAATTTTGAAAAGCAATACCACTTGCAACAGCAACGTTAGTTGAATCGCCAATGTCTATTGTGTGAAGATACACTACTGTATCGGTGAGCACTTTTGGTTTTACTTCTATTCTCCAGTTACCGGGCGTATAAAAAGTAGTGTCAGGAGTAATACTGGTCGGGTAATTTGTGCCATCCACCCAATATTCGTAGCCTGTACCACCTATCAAAGTTGTGGTTGTACTATCGGGGAGCAGCGTTTTTACTGCAATACTTCCATTACCATTTGTTGCCAAATAGGTATTTCCATTATAAGTTTCAATATGCCCGGGAACATTGGTATTGATTATATTCCCATTGATAATTGGTCTCTTGGCAAAATGTGCAATCCATTTAATATTTCTTTGGTTAGTCGATATATTTTTTAAATGAACATGGTCAAGGACAATAACTTTTTCAGGTTTGATAAATAACAATCTTCTTCTAAAAAAATCAAGTTTTACAGAATCGTAGGAAAGTTGGGCATCTGCAATGTTATATTCATAATCAGTTCCTGAAGCATATTGTATCCATTGTCCTCTTTGATTTTGAGCCAAAAATATATCGTCATAATTCATAAGTTTTGCAGACTCAATTTGTCCCCCATCATTTGATACAGGCTGGCCAGAAGTTGTGTAAGTTTCGGTAGAATCGAAAACACAAATGCTGTTATGTGCTATGGTCCTCTCATAATAGTTACGGTAATGTGAGCTTCCATAAGAATCGTAGTATCCGGCATCAAGCAGCAAAGGAGCATTTTTAAATATTGCAAAGGAATTATTGTCACGATGTTCATGGGCAGCCTTTTTGCTCGTTGAATTAAAAAATGTAACCATGGTTGCAGTACTATCCCATGATGAACGACTTACTGACAAACCTACTTTGTCCGACCACCAGTTTAAAGGTGTGTTTGGCTGTGTAACCACAGGCATGGTAAAATCCTTGTATAAAAGTTTATGAAATTTTGGAATAGTCCATGTCATAAATTGATCATCAGAATAATATTGAACCAGCCATAAACTTCGGGGGTCATTATAAATCCGTGCATGTAAATACATCACCCTGTCGGCTGCAAGCCCTGTTTGTCCATCACCCAAATGAATACTTTTATTATCGGGCTGCATAAAATAAACATATTGGTTGATACTATTTTGCACCCATGGCAAATCGGTATAGAAATTTTTATCAGTTCCAATGCGCATATTTTCAAAAAGCTGAAACTGATCTACCAATGACCACATTGCATAAGCAGCTCCCCAATTCCATCCGCCATCATCATCACGATAGTAAGTCCAGCATGGAATAAAACCATTGACATGCTTGTCGTAAATTACCTCGTACCATTGGTTAACAGTATCTTTTTGTTGAGGGGTAAGCCCATTTGCATTATACAACGTCAATGCATTTTGATTGCAGTAAATATTATTCCATGTATTATGACTGGAAACATAACTATTACCAGAATTAGATAAAATGTAGGTATTCATAAACTCTCTATTCATTGCAAATAGACTTTGAGTCAGACTATCTCGTAGGTTTACAGGGAAATAATTATAACATTGATCCAGTAACATATCGTTGTCTGATAATTGCCGTAACAAGTCTTCTTTCTCGTACCAGCCCATGGAAGAAAAATCAATTGTATCTATTTGGTTAATAATCTGCCGCGCTATAAATCGACAACGTTTAAGAGCCAACGGATCTTCTGTTACTTTAAAGAAAAATACTGTTAACAGTGATTGGTACGCAGCATAAGGAGATGACCAATCCCAAGTCCAAAGCGTCGAGTCGGAGCCAACCATATAAAGCTGAGGGTCGGTAATCCACCAATTTTCGTAAGCATATAAAACTTCGTTGTATGTGTCTTGTGCTTCACCGGGAATGGAAATTAAATTTTGTAATGAAGCAAATCTTGCTGAATCGACCCAAACTCTGGGTCTGCTGCTATTTATTGAAGGATATTGAGCAAATAGTGAAGTCAAGCTCGTGAGCAAAATAAATGTAAGTAATGTTTTTTTCATGTCTCTATTATTAATGGGCTCGGTCTAAAAACATATTTCACGCAAAAACTGCAAAGTTTTTTCACTAAGGCCGCAAAGCAAAACACTCATTATCTACTCTTTGTGAGTTTTACAATTTCTCCACGAACTTTGTGTGAACCCTTTTCTTCTCTTGTTAGCCCGGGCTCATTAGTAGTTTCATGTTCTTTGGTTATCGTTAATATCGCGTATATTGACATATTCCCTCGTGCTTTGTAAAAATTCAAAAACACCTGCTAACAAACAACTAAAGATAAGAAAAAACTCCTTTATCGGTTGCGCTTTCTGTAAAGTTTATGATCATCTTCGGATATGCCATACTCGTAATTTAAGCACTTGTTGGGGCCTTTAAACTTACAGCCTCCTTTGGTGAAGTTGATTTTTATGGAACCATAAATGTCCATCCCGTTAAGGTCTGCCATGCCAAGATAAGTTCCTAACCGTTCGGTGCCAATAGTAAAATAGAGGAATCTGACAGCCAGACCGACTCTCGGATATTTATAATTGTATAGCGAAACGGGTACACTTACTTCAAACCACTTGGTTTCAAACCGGGGAGAAATTGCCACCACGGCATTACGGCGTAAGCTGTATTTATATAGCTTTATGGGATGAATCCAAAAAGTATTCAGATAAATATTTTTAAAAAGGTAAAAGTCACCCTGAAAACTTGCTGCTGTGGGCAATCCTACTTTAAAATTATTTTCTCTGAAAGAGCCATCGCGTGTGCCGTAAAAAACACCACTCAGGTTACCCACAAAACTATTCATGCTTTGAAAACCCGTGGTATCGATGCTTGGCCAGTAAGCTGAAACATTTTCGAAACTATGAAGCTGACTGTTGTACTTATAGTTTACCCTGCCAATATCCAACAACGAAAAGCCAATCCGATAAATATAGGCATCGTAGGGTTTTTCGCAGGGTCGAACATGGTAGTGTTTAATGATATCATTTCGTTTTTTTGAATAGACCACGCCAATATCAATTCCTAACCCCGATCCTTTTACCGTGGGGGAGACTCCCAATGTATTATCATCGTAATCAATTGGTAACGCGTAACCCAAATCAGTATCCACATTAAGAAAGTTTACGGTAGAATCGTCGAGAATGATATAGTTTCCGTTTTGGATGGTACCATCAATACCTCCCAAACCGTAAAGCGGTTTTACCGTAATGCCGGCCGTTAACTGCGTCCGGTTGTACTTGATGATATCGTAGGCATAAGTAAGCCCCAATTCAAACCAGGCAGAAGAACCCACATCAAAACTATAATCGTTAAATTGTATATTGTGAAGAGGGTCGTAATCAAGACCTTCATAACTTACCACGGGAATTTCCCAGGGAATTCTGTTTCCCGAGGTAAAAAACCTAACAGCTGTTGAAATACCAAAACCATGTCTCTCACTATAAAACATAGCTGATGGCCCCTGAACCCTGACATTAACTTGTGCGAATTTCAGGTCATGGTTGTTGTAATAGGTGAAGTGATTGTTGTCCTTTCCGTATACCGGTAATTGATCAGAGCTTTTTAAAAAAAGATCGTATAAGGTAGCATCGTTTTTGGGTATATAGGCAAAATTATTACGGGCAAACAGGGCTACTGATGTCAGGTGAATATCAAAAAATATTTTTGACTGATTAATGTTTCCGGGATTTGAAAGAGCCGATAACGAGCCCGCATAATTACCCATAGTAAGACCCAGCATCTCCTGCGCTCTTGCCAAATTAATATTAGCAAAAACCAGCAGTACCACCAAAGTACTGACTTTTATGTATTTAATAAGTTTATTCAAATAATTTATCCACACTACTAATAAAAAGAACGCCAAATTTAGTTATTTGGTTTGCTTATACAATAATTTTAGTAAAATAATAATGATTGTTTTTTCGCACAGGTCAACTTAAACTTCATTCAATCGTTGACGCACAACTTCGTACATCAGCACGCCGCCTGCTACAGAAACATTAAGAGATTCTATTTCACCCAGCATGGGGATTTTAAGTTTAACATCTGCCCTTTTTAAATACTCTCCCGAAACCCCTTCACCCTCTGATCCCATAATAATGGCAACGGGTCCGGTGAGGTCGGTTTTAAAATAGGGCTGTGAAGTTTTTTCGGTAGCGGCGGCTACTTTAATCCCACTAGATTTAAGAAAATCAATTACCTCTTTTAAATTATGCGCTCGGCAAATCGGAATTTTATAAATAGCACCTGCCGACGATTTGATGGTTCCCGAATTCAGCTGCGCCGAACCTTTTGAAGGGATAACTACTGCGTCAACGCCCGCACTTTCTGCCGTACGAAGCAATGCGCCGAAATTACGCACATCGCTAATACGATCCAACATCAGTAAAAAGGGCATCTTGCCCTGTTCGTACAACCCCGGTACAATATGCTCGATGTTGCTAAACGCGACGGGCGAGATGTAGGCCACAACACCCTGATGATTTTTCCGTGTTAGCCTGTTAAGCTTTTCTACCGGCACCACCTGATAGGGAACATCGCAGGTTTTAAATTTTTGCAGCAGCACTCTAAAGGCTTCACTCCCTGCACCCCGCTGAACAAATGCTTTCTCCACTTCGTGACCGGCATCAAGCGCCTCCAGTACCGGCCTAATACCGTAAACCATATCCTGCTGATTATCTTCTCTATAATGCATTACTCCTCCAATAATTTTTGGTCGATTGTTTTTTGTGCTTTGGCTCCCAGTGTTTTTAATTTCTCCACCTGGCCAATAATGTTACCCCTTCCATCTCTTAACTTTTTACGAGCATCCTCATACGACTTTTGCGACTTGTCGAGGTAGTTGCCAATCTTATCCAAGTCTTCGGTAAATCCAACAAACTTATCGTACAGCGAACCGGCTTGCCGGGCAATTTCCAGCGCGTTGCGGGTCTGTTTTTCCTGACGCCAGATTGATTCGATGGTTCGCAACGTTGCCAATAAAGTGGTTGGGCTTACAATAACCACTTTTCGCTCCCATGCATAGTTAAACAGGCTGTGATCGGCTTGAATAGCCGCGGCAAAAGCCGGTTCGATGGGCATAAACATCAATACGAAATCGGGGGTGTTTTTATCCTTGATAGATGGGTAATTTTTATCACTTAGCTCCTTTACATGCCTTTTTACCGAATCAACGTGCCGCTTCAGCGCCTTCTCTTTTTCCTCCTTTTCTTCCAACCCCACAAACTGCTGATAGGCAGTTAACGAAACTTTGGAGTCGATAACGATAAACTTATCGTCGGGCAATTGAATAACCACGTCAGGGCGGATGGTTTTGCCTTCTACGTTTTCGCCGGTGGCTTGAATAAAATACTCCTGGTTTTTGGTTAGTCCCGACTCTTCAAGAATTCTTTCCAGCACTACTTCACCCCAGTTTCCCTGCTGCTTGGAATCAGACTTAAGTGCCCTGGTTAGATTTTTTGCATCTCTATCGAGCTGTACGCTAAGTTCGTAAATCTTTTTAAACTCGGCTTTTAAATCGCTCTGATCTTTCAACCCTTTTTCGTACGTGTCTTCAACCTTTTTTTCAAACTGTTCGATCTTCTCTTTTAACGGGTTAATAAGTTCATTAATATTTTTTTGGCTGTTTTGACTAAACTCTTCACTATTTGCTTTTAATATATTGTTGGCAATCAATTTAAATTCCTGTTGCATCTGCTCTTTTACCTCTGCCAGCCTTTTTTTCTCCTCTTCCAAAAGTTTTCGCAGGTTTTCAAGGTCGGAAGTTAAAGAGGAATTTTTTTTCTCGGATTCTATCCGCCGGTTTTGCTCTGCTTTTAACTCCTGTTGTAAAGGCTCAATCTCGTTTAACTGTTCCAGTAAATTGCTGTTTTTAGTTTGAAGCCTGGCCACTTCAATCTCCGCTTCCGTTTTTTGTTTTACTTCTGATTCCAGTTTAGCAGTTATTGTTTGTAACTCTTCGCGTAAGGAAACCTCTTTGGTTTCCATGATAGCCCGTTCGTTATCAAACAACGCCACGCTATTATTAAGATCGCTTATACGCTGTTCAAACGCTGCTTCCTGCATCAATTTATCTGCTTTTCTTTTTTGCTGAAACCAAATTACTGCCACAGCCATCCCAACAAAAAAAGCCATTACTATCCATACATATTCCATAATCATACAAATTTTAGGTAAAGATAAGCAACCCTTTAAAAGGGAGTGCTGCATAAATGATTTTTTTTGGGAAGTAGTTTTTTGTAATGAGTAATTGTTATCAACAAAGTTGTTTAAAGTTAACCCGTTAAAAGATTATGAAATACATTGAAAATCAGAAAATAAATTTCAATATTTCCCTCTTTAGATGGAAAATAAAGGGGAAATAATAAAAAAGATATTTGTTTTCTGATTTTCAGTATCTTATTGATAAAAAAATTCAATTTTAAACAACCTCAACTATTTCTTGTCAGAAGAATTATCCATAACTAATCTAATTAGGTAAAAAAGATTATTTTTGCCGAAATAATTTCTAAAAACAAAAAAGATTTAACATGAAACGTATTTTACTTTTAACATGAAACGTATTTTACTTATTGTATTGGTTTTTGCTACATCGCTAACCTACGCGCAGGACACAACCAATTACTGGAAAACAAAAGGTAGCCTTACCTTTAATTTTAATCAATCCTACTTTAGCAATTGGTCAGCCGGGGGTGACAACAGCCTTGCAGGATTGCCAAAATTTAATTATCAAGCCAGTTATGCCAAAGATAAAATTAGCTGGGACAACAAATTAAACCTTGCCCTGGGCTATACCGTTACAGGAAATTCGAAAGCGATGAAATCGGATGACCTTATCGAGTTGTATTCGCTATTTGGTTACAAGATGAAAAAAAATTGGTATGCCACGATAATGCTGAAGTTCTCCTCGCAGTTTGCCAAGGGGTACGACTATGGGGTTGATTCATCAACCTACGTATCTAAATTTATGGCACCTGCTTACCTCGATTTTGGCCCGGGAATAGCCTATAAGTTACCCGATTGGCTGACAATTAATGTATCGCCACTAACGGCCAGAATGACCTTTGTTAACGATCAGGATTTAGCTGATGCCGGTAGTTTCGGACTTGACCCTGCGATTGTTGACAGCAATGGTAATATAGTTACCCACGCCAGCAAAACCAAATTTCAGTTGGGAGCCAAACTTACTGCGGCTATCCAATACGAAATATTTAAAAACGTAACCCTCGGTACAAGTCTGGAGCTTTTTTCTGACTACCTGCACAATCCCCAGGATGTTATCGTTAACTGGAAAACCCTTGTTAGGATGAAAGTTAACTCATGGTTAAATGTTGACTTCAACACCGAACTTTTTTACGACAAAAGCGTGAAGTTTTACGATGCTGCCGGTGTTGACCTCGGTTCTAAAGTACAGCTCAAGCAAAATTTAATGGTTGGAATAGGTATCTCATTTTAAAAAAAATGAAACGTATTGGCCTTTTATCAGACACCCACGGGTATTTACATCCGCGGGTGTTTGATTTTATGGGGGACTGCGATGAAATATGGCATGCCGGCGATATAGGTAATATGAATGTGGTTAAAAAGCTCGAAGCTTTTAAACCGCTTCGCGCTGTTTATGGTAATATCGACGGGGGCATACTCCGAACCATCTTTAGCGAAACTGCTGTTTTCACCATCGAAAAAACAGTAGTTGCCATGATTCATATTGGCGGTTATCCCGGGAGATATACTCCTGATGCAAAACAATTAATTGCGCAACACAAACCTAACCTGTTTATCTCGGGTCACTCACATATTTTAAAAGTCATACCCGACAAGCGAAATAACCTGCTTCATATCAATCCCGGCGCTGCCGGCAAATCCGGTTTCCATCAATTTATCACCATGGTACGATTTACTATTGACGGAAACAATATCAGCGATATGGAAGTGTTTGAATCAAAAAGAGGATAAACTGTGCTTATCCCACCTTTTAATATTTGGTAATCTAACCCGATTGTTCTATTTTTGAATGCTGTTAATATAAAAAAAAAGAGCTCCTAAACGCTACATAATATGAAAGTAACTACTGCATTTATTAAGATAAAAAATATTGGAACACGGGCACTGCTAATGCAGATTCTAACTGATAACAATATTACGGAATTTGTTACCGACGAAGAGGGTCTTTTTAACAACAAGGCTGATATTATTATTGCCGACTCAAACTATTTTCCCCAATTATGCAAAACCATAAAAAAGTTGAAGGAAACTAACTTTTTACCCGTGCTGGCTATAACCGACGAAAAAAACTCAATTGATGTCCAAAACGAATGCATCACCGATTTCCTTGAAACTCCCATTAACAAACAGGTTTGGGCTCATCGAATTAATACGTTTTTATCCATCCGACGTAAAGAGCTCGATAAAGCAGATTTTGAACCTTTTGGCCAGCTTTTCGATTCGCTGTTCATGGCGTTCCCCTGCCCTGCCCACATGGTTGATACTAAGCTCAATATTGTTAGAACCAATAAAAAGCTTTTAGAGCTCACGGGTAAAAAGCAGGAAGATATCGTGGGTAAAAAATGTTATGAAATCTACCAAAACAGAAAACAGGTTTGTGACAACTGTACCGTAAAAAAGGTACTGGAAGTTAACACTACTGTACACGAAGAGGACGTGCATATTTTTGCAGGTGATAAAAGATACTTTGAAAAAAGTGCTTACCCGCTGTATAACGAAAACAAGGAGATTGTGTATGTTGTTGAAACCGCTAAAGAGGTAACTGAAAAAGTTAATAAGCAACTGCTTATTGAACAAGGTGAGGAAAACTTCCGGAAGTTTATCGAAGAATCAAGCGACCTGATCATCCTGTTTAATAAAAAAGGAATTATACGGTTTGTCAACAAGCAAGTTGAAAAATACGGTTACACGCTCGAAGAGATATTAAACACCTCCATTTTAAATTATGTTGTCAGGGACAAGGCAAAGCAAACTGCGAAGTTGCTTGACGACCTGTTTAACGGGAAAGTTAACTCACTTTCGTTTGAAAATGATATCCTCACAAAAGAGGATCGGGTAGTTCCAATGATATCGAACGATGTACTTATTTATTTTGAAGGCGAGCAACTTGACCTGTCAGTACTTAAAGATATCAGCTCTTTAAAAAAAATAGAAAAGCAACTACGTGACAACTCCGAAACATTGACAAATATTTTTAATAACTCGGTGGTCGCTATTTACGTTCAGGAAAAAGACGGGACATTTTTGGATGTAAATCGTGCTGCCATGGCCATGTACGGATACAAAAGTAAAGATCAACTAATTGGGAAAAACCCCTCCATCATCTCGGATAATACAAAAAATGATTTGGAGGAAGTTAAAAAATATATGGAGCTTGCCTTTAAGGGTGAAGCTCAGTCGTTTATGTTTTGGGGCAAGCGAGTTGATGGCACCTCCTTTCCCAAATATGTTACCATCGAAAAAGGCTCCTATTACGGAAAGGATGTCGTATTTGCCTATGCCATCGACATTACTGACTGGCATGCTACCCAAAAACAGCTGGAAGAGAGAGAAGAAAACTATCGAGCCATCGTTGAAAACATTCACGACGGCTTGTATATTTACAATGGAAAAGAACTCAACTTCGTAAACGATCAGCTTTGTGAGATTATTGGCTTTTCAAAAGAAGAGATGTTTCAAAAGGATGTTTGGAATTTTTTCCACCCCGAAGACAGAGAGCGCATCAAAAAAAACACTTTTGCGCGCCTCGCCGGTAAAAATATACCCGTAGTGTTTTCGTCAAAAATCATTACAAAAAGCGGTGACACCAAATATGGCGAGTTTATGGTACGACGGATTACCTACCAAGGTAAGCCGGCTATCATGGGAGCCGTGCGCGATGTAACCGAAAACGTCATGTCAAAGCAACAACTGATTGAAGCCAAAGACAAGGCAGAAGAGAACAGCCGATTAAAGTCAGCCTTTTTAAACAACATGAACCATGAACTGCGTACACCCATGAATGCCATCATGGGCTTTTCGGAGCTAATGGACAAAGCCGATCCGGATCAGAAAACACAGTTTGCCGGTATCATCCGTAACAGCGCCAAACAACTACTCTCGTTAATGGATGATGTGCTCTATTTATCACGATTACAAAGCGAACGCCTCCCTATTAAAAACAACTACTTTTCACCTTGCCAGGTAGTAAACGACATCGTAAAAATGTTTACCGTAAGTAACCAGAACAAAAACATAAATATTGTTGCCGGCAATCCTGACAACCTTAGAAATGTTGAGATTTATGCCGACGAATCCAAAATAAGACAAATTATAACCAACTTTACCTCCAACGCTGTTAAACACACGTTTGAAGGATCGGTTGAAGTCGGGTTTTTTATTGAGGACAAAACCGTTGAATACTACGTAAAAGATACCGGCATCGGCATTCCAAAAGATGAGCAGACAAAAATTTTTGAAACATTCTACCGTGGGCGGCAATCTACTAGTGCTGCCATTCGAGGAACAGGTTTGGGCCTTAGCATTGCACAACAGATAGTAGAACAATTAGACGGTGAAATTAACCTCTCCTCCGATTTGGGACGCGGCTCTTATTTTTCATTTTCATTGCCGTTAAGAGGCATGAAAACCGTACAGACACAAAAAACAGACTCCTCCTCTGAAAAAACATTCAAAGGATGGGAAAATATCATCGTTTTAGTGGCCGAAGACGACTCTAACAATTTCTTTTTTTACGAGGCAATATTAAAAAAGAAAATCAAGCAGCTCGATCATGCATGGAATGGCAGAGATGCCGTAGCTATGACCAAAAAAAACAACTACGATTTGATTTTTATGGACATCAAGATGCCGATTATGGATGGTCTGGAAGCTACCAGGATTATTAAAGCTGAGTTTCCTGACCTGCCTGTTATCGCACAAACAGCCTATACCAGTAGCGAGGAGAGAAAAAGCATCATGGACGCCGGTTGCGACGAGTACATTTCAAAGCCCGTTAATAAACAAAAACTATTAAACATATTGCAAAGGTACGCCCTTGGGTAGTCAATATTTTTTGTATCTTTGAAGAAGAACATAAAAAAATATCATCATGAGTGTAAGTAACGATTTATCATTAGTGTACACAGGTTCGCGAGTAGAAGGACTTCTGCTCAAGGAACTGCTGGAAGAAAAAGGTATTGGGGTTTTTAAAAGAGACACCCTCGAGGCCAGCGTCATTGCCGGGTGGGCAGAAGGCTCACCCGAAGATGCATGCAAGCTGTATGTAGAAACAAAAAATACCGAAAAAGCCCAAGAGTTTCTAGAGGCCTATTTTAAAACCAGAAACAAAAAGTAAAGTACTAAAGTAGTACTTTGGTTACTAACAAAAGTAGTTGTTTTAACTGGCATGAAAGGAGGATTTGGTGGAGCGTTGTTTGATGCGTTATTATATACTTAACGCTGAGTTGAAAGATACCTGCGAGTTTAATCCCGACTTGTTTACAAACACCCCGTCAATTTACGAGGTAATCAGAATTGAAGATGGAATCCCCCTGTTTTTACAAGACCATATTGAGCGCTTTTATCACTCGATGGTGCTTTCAGAAAATTTGTGCAATATTACTGAAAAACAAATTCGAAGCCGATTAAAAGCTTTAATTGAAACCAATCGGGTACAAACGGGGCTATTAAAGTTTGTATCAATCAACCATCCGGAAGCCGGTAAACTATTCGCCGCCTGGATTGCTCCCTTTTTCTTTCCTTCGGCCAAAGATTACGAGTTGGGAATTACTATGATGAGCTACCGTGGAATCCGTGAAAACCCCAACGCAAAAACCTCACATCAAAAAATTCGTGAAAAATCAAACCGGTTAATTAAGTACAATAGCGTGCATGAGGTGATGCTGTTTAACGAACAGGGTATTATTTCGGAAGGAAGCCGTTCAAACCTCTTTTTTATTAACGGAGGAATCCTTTTCACACCACATCACAGCTTAGTATTAAAAGGAGTAACTCGCCAAAAAATTATCGATTTAGCTTTAGCATCAGGAATTGATGTTGTTGAAAGTGCCTTCCGCCGAAATGAAATCTCCGATTTTGAGGCGCTGTTTATCACGGGCACTACCCCCAAAGTACTGCCTGTTTATAATATTGATACCGTTCCCTTCAAGGTTTCACATCCTGTTATTCAATACTTATCAGAAAAATACAACAACCTCATCGCCAAGTATGTAAAAAACTTTAGCTGGTAGTTTTTTCATTAAACCGAATAGTTGTATTTTTACCCAAACAAAAGTTATGAAACGTCTTCTGTTTACACATCTTTTTCTTCTGCTACTCACAGTTTCTTTTGCCCAAAAAAAAATACCGGCTGATTACTGTATTACTCAGGATGAGATGCGCCTCTTTCAAACCATTAACTCCATTCGCGAGGAGTATGACAAAGAACCCGTTAAATTATCGGCTTCACTGAGCGTGGTGGCTCGCACACATTGTACTGATTTGTTTTTAAACCACCCTGACACAAGCATTTGCAATTTGTCGAGCTGGTCGGATAAAGGCAACTGGACACCTTGTTGTTACAACGCCTATATACCAAAACCGCTATGCATGAAAAAGAAACCAAAGGAGCTTACCCCTTACCCCTACTATGGTTACGAATTAGCCGCCTATTTTGAGGATGGATATAACTTAGACAGCCTAGTAAAGTTATGGAGTGATACCAAGGAGGTGCTCGATATGATATTGACAAGAGGAGCCTGGGAAAATAAAAAATGGGTTGTCGGCGGTGTAGGTATCGACAGCAATTATGTTTCCATTTGGTTTGGCCAAAAGCCCGACAAGGTAAAGGTACCCCATCTCTGCAAAGGAAAAAAAATTCAAAAACAAGCCAAAGCAGCCCCATCCAAAAAATCTTACTTCTATTTAATCATCGCCAGTTTTAACAACGAGGCTGATGCCAAAGAGGCGCTTCGGCGGACAAAAAAAAGTGGCTTTAAGGAGGCCGGATTGCTAAAAGGAGAAAAAAATATTAGAGTTTACTTAAATAAGTACGAAGGGCTAAAGGAAGCCACGAACGTTAAAAGTTCGCTGTCGCCTACCTACCGGGATGCCTGGATATTGAAAAAATAATGATGATGAACGAGTTTTATATAAAAGAGGTTGCTGAGAAAAAAGAAAAGCAGGAATTTCTTGATTTTTCGGCACGCCTTTATACCAACGATAAAAACTGGATTAGGCCACTGGATGAAGATGTGGAAAAGGTTTTCGACCCAAATAAAAATAAATTTTTCAGAACAGGAAATGCCAGACGTTGGCTGTTGATAAACGGGAGCGGAGAGACAGTAGGAAAAATTGCCGCCTTTCATGAAAAAAACACGGCCAACAGTTTTGAACAACCCACGGGTGGCATCGGTTTTTTCGATTGTATCGATAACCAACAAGCAGCAAATATCCTGTTTGATACCGGAAAAAAATGGCTTCAGCAAGAAGGCATGGCCGCCATGGATGGCCCCATAAACTTTGGCACTCGCGAACATTTTTGGGGATGCCTGGTGGACGGGTTTTTTGAACCGGTTTACAATATGCCTTACAATTACGGCTACTATGCCAGACTGTTTGAAAACTACGGATTTAAAAACTATTTTAATCAGTACACTTATCACATGCCCACCGACCCTTCGATACTACAGCCCATTGTTCGCGAAAAGGCAGCTCGTGTATCTCGCAATCCGGCATACAAAGTGGTTACCTACAAACGAAAAGAAATTGAAAAATTTACCGGGGCTTTTGTTACCATTTTTAATGAAGCCTGGGGAAAATTTCCGGGTATAAAACCCATGAAAACAAAGCAGGCATTGGCTATGTTTAAAACGATGAACCAAATTCTTGACCCGCGCATCATTTACTTTTTGTATCACCGCGACCGTCCCATCGCCTTTTTTATCATGATACCTGATTTATACCAGATGATTCGTCATTTTAATGGAAAGCTAAACATAATAAACAAGTTAAGGATGTTTGGCTATTACCGGATTTTCAGAAATGCCACACGGGCTTTGGGTCTTATTTTTGGCGTAGTTCCGGAGTTTCAAGGCAAGGGTGTTGAAGCAACCATGATAGTCCAATTTGGTGAAGACACAAAAATGCCCGGTTTCAGGTACACCGACCTGGAGATGAACTGGATTGGCGATTTCAATCCAAAGATGATGAAACTCATGGGTACTATCGGGGCTAAGATTAGAAAAACACATGTTACCTACCGGTATCTTTTCAATCAAAAAAAACCGTTTAAAAGAGCCAGGGTTCTATAGCCTCAAAAATAGGGTAATACAGCATACCGGCTTTATTAATAAAGGCTAAAAGTTACACCCCGCAAAGCGGGGCTCTAATTATACATCGCTTATTCCATACGCTGACGCGTATGGCTATTCAAATGACATCCCCTTTGGGGATTGATACAAGTGGTGGTCTTGTTGAATAATATTAGAGTTTCAGGTTCAAAATCAAATGCTGGTGATAGTCACCATTAACCAAAGAAACTTCAAAGAAACCCCGTTAACCCTGTCAATTTTAGTAAAGTCCCGAAGGGACGTAATTTGAATAGCTCCGGGATTCATCCCGGGGTATAAATACAAAAGCAATAGAGCCCCCGGAGTGGGGCGAAACCTCGATAGTCAAAGCAAATATTTTTCATCAAAAACAATGTGGTGTTCATTTAGCAAAGTAATGAACTCGTCTCTAAAGCTAATCTCCTTATGATGTATTTCTTGATTCTTTATTTACTCTATCAAATTATCTTTCGAATCATAGGAATAGGTAAAAGCACCATATCCCTCTTGCCAATAGGTAAAATTGGGAAAACAGATGTTTAAAAAAAGCACCGGCCTAAAAGGTCAGCGCTTTTTTTATTTTGCGGTCGTTTAAAGTTGAATTACTTTTTTAACAATAACGCCATGTAAATCAGAAAAACAAATATCTTGTTAATTACTCCTCCTTTGTTTTCCCTCCAAAGAGGGAAATAATGGAATTTGTTTTCTGATTTACAATGCATTTCATACTTATGTAAGTGGCCAACATCAAACAACTTTTCTATTAGCCGCAAGTTTACCGGTTCATCTTACGAATCAGGTTTAATGCACTACCAGCTCTAAACCATTCAATCTGGTTTTGATTATAGGTATGGTTGGCTTTAAACTCATCAGTAGTGCCATCGGCGTGATGTAATACTACGGTAAACTGTTTACCGGGAGCAAAATCGGCAAGACCAAGCACATCAACCCTGTCATCTTCCAACACTTTTTCGTAATCCTCTTTGTTGTCAAACGTTAGTGCCAAAACACCCTGCTTTTTAAGGTTTGTTTCGTGGATACGGGCAAACGAGCGCACCAATACCACTTTTACACCAAGAAAACGAGGCTCCATGGCAGCGTGTTCACGTGAGGAACCTTCGCCATAATTTTCGTCGCCAACTATAATAGAGCCAACGCTTTGGTCGCGGTAGGCCTGAGCCGTTGCCGGTACGGGGCCATACTCGCCTGTAAGCTGATTTTTAACATAATTGGTTTTGTCGTTAAAATAGTTTACACCACCAATCAGCATGTTTTGTGAGATGTTTTCAAGATGCCCGCGGAAACGAAGCCATGGACCTGCCATTGAAATGTGGTCCGTAGTACATTTTCCTTTGGCTTTAATAAGAAGGTGTAATTTTTCAAAATCTTTACCATCCCATTCGGCAAAAGGGGTTAATAATTGTAATCGTTTTGAGTCGGGTTTTACAACCACTTCCACCTGGCTTCCATCCTCGGCAGGAGCCTGGTATCCCGGGTCTTTTACATCAAAACCTTTAGGCGGGTAAACCATGCCGTTGGGTTCGTCAAGTTTTACCTTTTCTCCTTTATCGTTTACCAATTCGTCGGTAAGCGGGTTAAAATCAAGGGTTCCTGCAATTGAATAAGCCATCACCATTTCGGGTGAAGCCACAAAAGCAAAGGTATTGATGTTTCCATCGTTACGTTTGGCAAAATTCCGGTTAAAGGAGGTTACAATCGAGTTGCGATGGCCATCTTTAATGCTTTCGCGATCCCATTGGCCAATACACTGTCCGCAAGCATTGGCTAAAACGGTAGCCCCTACTTTTTCAAAGAGCTCAATTAAACCGTCGCGTTCGATGGTATAACGAACCTGCTCGGAACCCGGTGTGATAAACAGCTCACTTTTAATTTTCAATCCTTTATCCAGTGCCTGACGTGCCAGCGAGGCAGCCCGTGTAATATCCTCGTACGATGAGTTAGTACAGGAACCTATTAATCCGGCTTCCATGTTAAGAGGCCAGTCTTTGGCTTTGGCAGTTTCACCCATTTTTGAAACGGTAGTTCTCAGGTCAGGGGTAAAAGGGCCGTTGAGAGCAGGCTCGAGGTCGGAGAGGTTGATTTCGATAACTTCGTCAAAATATTTTTCAGGTTCAGCGTAAACTTCGTCATCACCGTTAAGGTAATCGGCAATATCGGCAGCGAGTTCGGCAACATCGGCACGGCCTGTTTGACGCAGGTACTCGGCTGTGTTTTCGTCGAAACCAAAAACTGAAGTGGTGGCACCCACCTCGGCACCCATGTTACAAATGGTAGCACGTCCGGTAGCTGAAAGGGCGCGGGCACCTTCGCCGAAATATTCGACAATAGCACCGGTTCCGCCTTTTACAGTTAAAATGTCGGCCACTTTTAAAATGACATCTTTAGGAGCCAGCCAGCCGCTCAATTTTCCGGTAAGCTTAACGCCAATTAATTTCGGGAATTTAAGTTCCCAGGGCATGTCGGCCATCACGTCAACGGCATCGGCACCACCAACTCCGATGGCAATCATTCCAAGTCCGCCAGCATTGGGGGTATGTGAGTCAGTTCCAATCATCATTCCACCCGGAAATGAATAATTTTCAAGAACAACCTGATGGATGATACCAGCACCCGGTTGCCAAAAACCAATACCATATTTATTAGATACTGACGCCAGGAAATCATATACTTCCTGGTTGTTATATTTTGCATTATTAAGGTCTTTTTCAGCACCCTCCTTGGCAGTAATAAGGTGATCGCAATGTACGGTTGAAGGAACAGCAACCACTTTTTTACCTGCCTGCATAAACTGTAGCAAAGCCATTTGCGCCGTGGCGTCCTGCATGGCTACACGGTCGGGTCGGAAATCGACATACGATTTTCCACGTTCATAAGCTTCTTTAGCAGCTCCTTCGTCCAGATGGGCGTAAAGAACCTTTTCTGCATGGGTCATTGGTCTTCCGAGCAACTTTTTGGCTGCATCAACACGCTCCGGAAACCGTGCATAAAGACCTTTAATCATTTCAATATCAAATGCCATATTATTATTTTTTAAACGGTTAGTTTTAAAACTTGTTAATCCTGAAAAACAACCTTTTTACAGGGGGCACAAAGGTATGGAATTCTTGCTGGAAGGACAAGAATTATGGCTGAATATATTATGAAATAAACATGGGAATGATGCACTAAATAATAAATTTGACAAGTAATCATCGCTTTGCTAAATGATTATTCAACCCCTTCAGGGTTGATGTAAATAATATTTATTTACTATTCACATTCAATCCTTTCTGGATTACTAATATAACATGCTTCTATTCAAATTCAATCCTTTCTGGATTTTGAATACATATTATTTCTCACAAAGGTAAATAAATAACAATCTTACTTAATATACCTGATCCGATATTTTTTTGAATATCAGCACATCAAAATAGGATTTAGCCATGAGAATGTATCATTTAGGTTTCAGCACCGACAGACAGTATTACAGGCAACCACAGTAGAACATAGTTTTAGCCTCTTGTAATTTTTATTGTTTATAAACTAACAGGCCCCAACCACATCTTTATCATACACATATTACGCCAGCTCATACAAAAACCTATTTTTGACATTCAAATATTCAACCCTAAAAACAATGAAAAAATATTTTACAAAAATTTTCCTGACGGTAACCCTGATATTGGGACTTTTGTTTATTCCATTCTACATTTTTAATGAATTAGTGGTGGTAAATGACTATTTCCATTTTATTGGAACTATTGCCGATACCGGCGGGTCAATTGTCATCCACGCTTTTGGAGCCCTCTTTGGGATTTCGGCTGCCATTTCGTTAACAACACAAAAAGTGCGCGAAACAGCTATTATGTCTGATGCCACTTCCGACAGGTTTTCTTTATTTGGGAGCATGGTATTGTGGGTTTTTTAGCCCAGCTTTTGCGCCGCTCTGGTTCCTGCTGAGCTGATTCCTGCTTCGGTAGTGAATGTCTTTTTGGCTTTATCGGGATCCACTTTGGCAACCTATTTTATATCGGTAAAACTTAGAGGGAAAATTGGTGCTGCCGACATTGCCAATGCTGCCCTTGCCGGTGGCGTTGCTATTGGCTCCACTTTCGACGATGATGCCGCTGAGTTTGAAGAAGCTGACTAAGTCCAAATTAGTTTCTTTTAAAGAACTTCACTTTGTAAACCTATTACTTCCTCCCCAAAACTTTTTTCTCAATAATTTCATAAAGCACCTCTTTTTTTACCGGTTTAGTAACGTAATCGTCACAGCCTAATCGAAGTGCATTTCTTTTTTCCTCAGGCATAGCGTAGGCAGTTTGAGCTATAATAATTGAATGTGGCTTTTTAAGTTTAATATGTCGGGTAGCGTCAAGGCCGTTAACCTCCGGCACCTTAATGTCCATCAGTATTAAATCGTACTCGTTATCCATCGCCATTTTTATGGCTTGCAACCCGTCAACAGCTCTATCGAGTACCTTTACCCGCTTTTTCAACAAGACTTCCATATACAAATAGCTGTCTTCGTCATCCTCTGCCACCAATACCTTTAATTCATTCCATTGTTGAGTGATTGGGGGTTTTATTTTTTTAGTACTTTTTTGTTTTAACACCTTTTTATAGGGCAGGGTAAAATAAAACTCCGACCCTTTGTTTAACTCGGTAACAACCCCAATTTTACCTCCCATGGTTTCCACCAGCTCTTTGGCAATATTCAACCCTAAACCGGTTCCCCTGATAGCGCTAAACATCACATCGGAGCTACGGAAAAAGGCATCAAATATTTTAGGTATCTCCTCTTTGGCAATTCCCTTTCCTGTATCTTTAACATAAAATCTAACACTATTTCCTTCTACCGTGAAACCTATTTCAACGTATCCTGAGAAGGTATATTTTAGCGCGTTGGAAACAAAATTGGTTATTACTTGTTGAATTTTATCAACATCAGAAATAATCACAAAATCTTTTAGATTACCCGGATACGACATACGGATATCCAGATTGTTCACATTTTCGTCAGAAACCAAAAACATTTGAAAAACCGTATCAATTAGTTCAGCAGGTTTACACTCCGAAAGGGTAACCGGCAAACGCTCGCTTTGGAGTCGTGATAAAAATATAACATCATCTATAAGTTTTAGGAGTTGTTTAGCACTGTTTAGTACTATTTTTGCGTAATCATTTTTCTCTTCACAAGAGGCTTCTGTCATAAGGTCGGAAAAGCCCATTACCGCGTTCATGGGAGTTCTGATTTCGTGATTCATATTGCCCAAAAAGGCTGTTTTAAGTTTGACAGCCTCTTCAGCTTGCTGCTTGGCATTTTTGAGCTCTTTTACTGAAGCGTCCCGAATCCACATGTTAATAACGATAAAAGAAAAAATATCTATCAGGTTAAGTTCGGCTTCGTTCAGCATGTAGTCAGGCTGCGAAAAAGCAATCCCGATAAACCCCACCTTCCCCTCTTTATGAAACAAAGGAAAACAGATAAGGGTTCCAATTCCTTTCTGCTCGAATACATGCCTCAGTTTTTCATCCTGAAAGTCATTTTTTGATACTGAACAATGTTTCTCAGTATTTACAATATTATTAATAAACCAATCGTGTATTCTTAACAAGGTATCATCATCAAATCCGGATAAAATATGCTCTCCATCTTTATCTGCTGACCATTGATATAAGTTACCCCACTGGTTTTTCTGTTCATCAAACTCGGTTAAACACATCCTGTCAGCCTTTAAATAACTGCCAATCTTATCAAGATAGTGAGTAATTAGAGTTGGTTGGTCGATGGCATCAGTAGAAACATAATAGGAAAGAATATCGTTTAGTACCTGCTGCCTGTAAAGGTGGTCTTTTAAATCCTCTTCAAACTTTATTCGTTTGGTAATGTCCTGTTTAATGGCAATAAACCTTGTTATGTTACCATTGCTATCGAATACCGGAGAGATAGTGTTTTCCTCGTGGTAAAGTGACCCGTCTTTCCGTTTGTTTATTAACTCGTGTTTCCACACTTTCCCTGCGAGGATGGTATCCCATAACTTTTTATAAAAACTTTGGGGATGTTTGTCCGATTTTAAAATACGCGGATTTTTACCAATGGCTTCCTTTGAAGAATATCCGGTAAGATTAGTAAAAGCCTTATTTACCCAGTCAATATTCCCGTCAACATCCGTTATCACCACCGCGCTGGCGGCCGAGTTGAGTGCATGCCTAATGACAACCATCTCGCTTTCCACGCGCTTTTCCTCGAGGAAAAAGCTTATCTCACGGGCAATAATCTCAATAAAACTAAAAGTTGACTGATAATGCAATAAATCGCGTGAAACGCTTTTTAATATAATAACACCAAAAAAACGATGAGCAGCACCCAACGGAATGCCAACCCAAACCTCAGGTAAGCTATTTTGCTCCTTATCAATAAGATCGCCAAGCTCCGCATGGATATCTTCGCGTGAAAGTACCACCAGTTTGTTTTGCTTTTCAGTTTTGCCTGCAAGTAATATATCCGCCTCATGGTTTTTACATGGAGTTACTTTTTGAGTATCGAAGCAGTAAACCCTGCTATCACTTTTTTTGAAAAAGTAGAACTCGGCATCCTGAAAACAGGTAAATTTATTAACCTCATTGCTTAAAGTTAATAACAGCGAATCGGCATCCGCTACCGTATCAATAGCTTTCCTAATATTTTGCAATATCCGTGAAGCTGTTTTTATATTTTCCAGTTCCGTACTGTCTTTAACCGATGTAAAAATGTACTTTTCTGCATTTAGCATTACTATTCGACCCGACAAAATACCATAAAGCAAGGTACCCGTTTTCGACTTAAAAACAACTTTCATGTTCGAGACAACTCCCTTGGAAAGCAACTCAGAAACATAATGCTCCCTGTCGGAAGGGTCGCTCCAAATATTTAAATCCAGCACATTTTTCCCAATCACTTCCTCTTTTCTATAACCCAATCTTGTAATAAAGGTACTATTTACATCCACATAAATTCCCCCGATGGTGGTAACAGCAAAAACCTCATTTACCGCCTCCATGGCTGACAAAAATTTCTGTTCACTTTCGTAATAGGCTCTTTGATACCCCTTAGCAGGCTCGATGTCCTCCATGGTAACCACAAACTTTTTCACCCTCGTATTCAAAGCAATCGAAACCTTCCAGGTACGCAACCTGTTTAACCTGTCCTTAATCTTTAGCTCCATCTGATTTACCCCAACAGCATCGCCTTTAAAAGCCTCCTCGTAAATTTTAATAAGTTGTTCGTGGTACTCTTCAGGGGTAACGGCAGCCCAGTAGACACCAATTATTTGCTTGCTATCAAGGCCAAACAAATCGACAGCTACCTTATTAATAGTTTCAACACAACCATCCTCGTTAAGTACCACAACGGGAGTATTTAAATTATGCACTACAATATTGACCAGCTCTTTTTGACCTTCAATAATGCTATAATAGCTTTGCTGTAACGATATCCATTTTTGTAATTTGACTTTCCAAAGTTCGATGGAATCGGTTTGAAAAACGATTTCATCAAATCCTTTTTGATACCACGACACGGCCTCATCGTTACCGGACACGAAAACAATAGCCGGCACCAAATTGTCCGAATGTCCTTTTTGTAAAGATACGAGCTGCAAAAAAGTAGTGGCACCTTTAACATCCAGCACGAAAAAATCAATCTCTCGCTCATCCGAAAGTGAATTTTCAAACTTGGCTGTGATAACTTCAAAACCTGCATTCCTAAAAAAGGAAACCAGCTCATTAAACAATGAGCCATCCTCTACTGAAATTAACACCTTGCTGTTTGCCATTGTTTCCATTTTATTTTTATTTCAAAAATAGATAATTTTACCACAGGAAACGCTAAAGAAAGGCTAAATATTCGGCAAATAGATGCCAATAATTGATGGAGCTGTCACCAATCACATAGAAGATAACTCACCCCTGGTATTATTTAGTATTGAAGTTGTTTAAAGTTAACTACATGGATGATTATGAAATACCTTGTAAATCAGAAAACAAATATCTTTTTAATTGATCCTCCTTTGTTTTCCCTCCAAAAAGGGAAATACTGGAATTTATTTTCTGATTTACAAGATGTAATTGATAAAAAAGTATTTTAACTTTAAACAACTTCATTGTTAGTTATGCTATTTAACAATAATTTTCAATCGATAATCTGTTTTCAAAAAGATAGTTAAAAAAATTTGTGAACCATCGTGATTTAATAAAAATATGTTATACTTGTAAATAATTATGAAAGGAAAAGTAGTCGTTATAACAGGAGCCAGCTCAGGCATTGGAAGAGCACTGGCATACGAGTTTTCGGGCAAAGGATCGAAGGTAGTTTTAGGTGCCAGGAATCACGATAACCTTAAAAAGGTGGCCGATGATATTAACCTGCAAGGAGGTGAAGCCGTTTACTGTGTGACCGATGTTAGCAACGAGAATGATTGCAAAACCCTGATACTTACCGGCGTTGAAAAATACGGCAGAATAGACATTTTAATAAACAACGCGGGAATATCCATGCGTGCCATGTTTAACGATTTAAAACTGGATGTTTTAAAACAGTTGATGGATATTAATTTTTGGGGGACGGTGTATTGCACTAAGCATGCGCTTCCTTTTTTGCTGGAAACGAAAGGGGTCGTGGTAGGTGTATCCTCCATTGCCGGATTAAAAGGGTTGCCCGGACGAACAGGCTACTCGGCTTCTAAATTTGCCATGAACGGCTTCATGGAAACACTCCGGATAGAAAATCTGAAAACAGGTCTTCACGTGCTAATGGCTTTTCCGGGATTTACAGCTTCTAACATAAGAAACACCGCGCTGGCAGCCGACGGTAGTATGCAAGGTGAATCGCCTCGTGATGAGGAAAAAATGATGACGGCCGAGGAGGTTGCCACTCATATTTATAAAGCGGTAGTTAAACGGAAAAACAGAATAATTTTAACCACGCAGGGAAAGTTAACCTTTTGGATCAATAAGTTTCTTCCCAATTGGCTTGACAAACAGGTGTACAAACAGATGGCAAAAGAACCCGATTCACCTTTTAAATAAATAGTATAATAAACCAAAATCAAAATAATACAACTATGTTAGAATCATTAGAAATCAAGCCCAAAGTTGGCTTTGGAGAAATAAAATTCGGAGAGTATCTCGATAATATTGTAACCCTGTTGGGTGAAGCGGAGGAGTTAGACTCGATAGAAGAAGAGGAGGAGATGAACATGCTCATTTTACACTACTGGGAGCTGGGGTTTTCAGTAATATTTGAAGGAATGACAAAACAGGTGGTTTCAGGTTTTGAAACGGACCATGCCGATGCCACCATGTACGGCCATAAAGTTATTGGCATGAGCGAAGAAGATATTATCAAGCTGATGAAAGAAAACGGGCTTGGCAGTTATGAATCGGAAATGGAAGAAGTTGACAAGCGTGTTTCGTTTGACGAGGAGATGCTCGACTTTTACTTTCGCGATAACAAGCTGGTATATGTAAACTGGGGTGTTTACGTAAACGAAGAGGGTGAGATTGAAGATTTTTAGGAGATTTTTTTCTTGGCGCACTTCAATAAAAACGGATTTGTTGAAAATTTTCAGGCAAAAAGTTATGCAAATAAAAAAGGTTACAACTTTTAACAGTTGTAACCTTTTCATTTTCAAGTGAACCCGGCAGGGGTCGAACCTGCAACCTCCTGATCCGTAGTCAGGTGCACTATCCATTATGCTACGGGTCCATTGGTGACTATTAATGACACCTTTATGACAGGCAAGTCCCCGTCATAAATCGGAGTGCAAAAATAGTACATTTTTTGTTTTCTGAAACCTTTTTTTAAAAAATCTATGGTATTAAGTTTGTTTCCTTTAGTTAACCTCTTTGTCTGAAAAAATATCGGGCACAAATGTCTGTTCCTGCATGGGCGGACGAACATAACCCTTTTCGCGCGATCGCTCGGGAAGTTCGATGGGCGGTGGCGTTAAATCTTCGTAGGGAATCAGCGATAGCAAATGATGAATGGTGTTAAGACGAGCCCGCTTTTTATCGTCGGCATTCACCACATACCAGGGAGATATTTTAGTGTCGGTATAGGAAAACATTTCATCTTTGGCTTTTGAATACTCCACCCATTTTTCACGTGATTTTAAATCCATAGGGCTAAGTTTCCACCGTTTTGTCGGATCCGCCAAGCGGGCTTGAAAACGCTTTTCCTGTTCCTCCTCACTTACCGAAAACCAATATTTAATAATTGTGATGCCGGCACGGATAAGCATCCGTTCAAAATAGGGACAAGCCCTAAGGAACTCCCAATACTCATCATCAGTACAAAAACCCATCACACGCTCCACCCCTGCCCTGTTGTACCACGACCGGTCGAAAAGCACCATCTCGCCGGCAGCTGGCAAATGAGGCACGTAACGTTGAAAATACCATTGTGTTTTCTCTTTTTCGGTAGGCACACCCAATGCTACAACCCTTGCAACACGTGGATTCAGCCGCTCGGTAATACGCTTAATCACGCCCCCCTTCCCTGCGGCATCACGGCCTTCAAAAATCACCACAACCTTTTTTCCCCGTGCTTTTATCCACTCCTGCAGTTTAACCAGTTCTATTTGCAAGTCGTGCATTTCCTTTTCATAAAACGAAGTTTTAACTTTTCCGTTCTTGTTAAAGTATTCTGATTCCATGGCTTAAATTTTATCCAAATATAGGAATTATGATTTATTATTGCAAACACAACCTGTTCAATGTCCGTTTTTCCTACTTTTGTCCACTTTAAATAAAAATAAAATGAACAAAATACTTTTACTATTGCTTAGTGCCTTCATCGTTGTTGCTCTTTTTTCGTGCGATAGCACAAAGCAACTCGCACAAACCGGGCAATCAGCCCAAACGGCTTATGCCAACGGCGAATATGCAAAAGCATTATCGCTATGGGAAAACGTAATCAATAGCTACAATCAAAAAGGAGAATCAAAAAAATGCCCGGTCTATACCGATGCCGGAATGGCAGCGTATAAACTGGGTCAAACCGATAAAGCCATCAACTATTTAAAGCAAGCCGATTATTCCGACTTTAGCAATGAAAATACCTATCTGAC
>QMPP01000017.1 GCA_003650425.1 Bacteroidota bacterium
AATTGGCATTTTTTAAGAGGATTGACATCTGTTTTAGTTTTTAAATTAGGGAAGTGCTCTGTTTTTTTCTTCCCATTGTTTTCTTTTCTAAGATGGTAATTTTAATATTTGTTTAAAGGCAGTCGGTAACGCCTTCTTCCATCAAAAGCGCACAACGCGTTGGCCACTGCCCCGGCAGTAGGTACAAGCCCGATTTCGCCAATTCCTTTGGCGCCATAAGGACCAACGGGGTCAGGGACTTCAATGCCTTTGACGACAATCTCTGGCGTTTCGTGTGCTCGCAATATTCCCAGCTTACGATATTTATCATGAACAAGGTATCCATCTTTCATGGGAAGGTCTTCTGAAAGTGCGTAACCAAGCCCCATGGCCACGGCACCTTCAATTTGGCCTTCAAACAGCATAGGATTCATAATTTTCCCGGCATCATGTGCTGCCACCAGCTTTTCTATTTCTCCCTTGTCGTTAACAACGCACAACTGGGCTGCATAACCATACGAATAGTGAATTTTAGGGTCTTCAACCTTGTCGGTTGGCTTGTTAGTCCAATCGCATACATATTGTCCGCTGTAAGTTTTTCCTGCCAACTGCTCCAGGGCATATTTTTTCAAATCTTGTTTTAATGCTCGTGATGCGTTAATGGTAGCCAGTCCCACCAAAGCAGTGGCTCTTGATGAAGTAGTCATGCCGGTTTTTATGGCAGCATCGGTGTCGATTGTCACTTCAATGGCATCGGGGTCAATACCTGTTTCTTCACACAACGTTTGCATTGCCATATTGTTAACACCTTGTCCCATTTCGGTCCACCCATGGTTAAGTTTGACTTTGCCACCTTGCAAAATCTCGATTTTAACTTTTGATTCATCTACCATGCCGTTACCAACGCCGGAATTTTTTATTCCTGCGGCTATTCCTGCATATTTTGATTGGTAAAAATCATCTTTCAGGGCTTCAAGACATGCCCGAATACCCACGCCAAAAACACGTTGACCTGTAGAAGTGGTTAGCCCGTCAATCAATGCATTGTCCCAGCGGAATTGCCACCGGTCGAAACCGCCCTGCTTGCAAATGTCATCAATACACACTTCCAGTGCGAAAGTTACCTGGTTAGCACCAAAGCCCCGCATGGCACCACAAGGCACATTGTTGGTATAAATAGTGCGAGCCACCATGGAGACACCGGGAATGTAATAGCCACCTGCAGCATGTCCGGCCACTCTCTCCAGCACTTTCATGCCAACCGATGCATAAGCTCCTGTATCGCCATAGGCCTCTAATCGTAATGCGGTAAGCTTGCCGTTTTCGTCGGCGCCTACTTCCATGTCTATGATAACGGGATGGCGTTTCGGGTGCATACGAATAGACTCTTCGCGAGTGAGGGTAATTTTAACAGGTTTCTGCAACAGGAAAGCAAACAAAGAGGTGTGTCCCTGAATCGTTAAGTCCTCTTTGCCACCAAAACCACCCCCGTTGGGAACCAGTATCACGTGAACTTTTTCAACGGGCAATCCTAATATCATGGCAACCTGCCGCTGGTCTTCATAAATTCCCTGACTTTGACTGTACAACAGCACGCCGCCTTCATCGTTGGGTAACGCGAGGGCTGCTTCCTTTTCTAAAAACCCATGTTCAATGCGCTGCGTTTCATATCTTCCTTTAGAAATATATTTTGCCTCTTTAATCGCCTTTTTCGAATCGCCAATGGTAACTCTGACAGTATCAAAATTATTGGGACGTTCAGGGTGAACCCGTTCTCCATCAATGGCTTCAAACATATTAGTAACAGGTTTGTAAACCTCGTATTCAATTTTAATTAAATCAACGGCTTTTCTGGCTATCTCATCACTATCAGCTACCACACCGGCAATCACATCACCAATATAATGGGTTGTTTCACCTTCGCCAATCATCACCGACCAATCCTGTAAGATAAGTCCGACTTTTTTCTCCCCCGGAATATCTTTGGATGTAAATACCCTGTGAACACCTTCTAAAGCTTCTGCTTCTGAAGTGTCAATTTTTAAAATTTTGGCTTTGGGATAATCGCTAAATTTAAGTGCGCCAAACAGCATACCCTCCACCGAAAGGTCATCTACGTACTTCTTTATTCCCAAAGCTGCATCAAGGGCTTTGTATTTTGGTTGCGCAACGCCAATCTTTCCAGAAGTTTTTCTGACTTCCAAATGAGCATGGTTTCTGAGGGCTTCGGCAGCAGCCATGGCGCCATTTTCAATCTTTTTATATCCTGTGCATCGGCATACATGGGGTTTAAAAGCTTTTCTTAGTTCCTCTATGGTTGGATTTGGATTTTTTTCAAGCAACACTTTGGTGGTAGTGATAAATCCGGGCGTACAAAATCCGCATTGAACGGCGCCCTCGTTCACCATGGTAGTGGCAATGGTTTCCTTAATATACTTAGGAAAGCCTTCCATGGTGAGTACTGTAGCATCCTGCAACCCCCCCATTTTGACTACACACGATAATTTTGCCTTACCGTTAATTTCAACCGTGCAGGCACCACATGCAGCCTGGCCTGAACAACCGTCTTTTACCGAAGTAATTCCAAGGTCGTTACGTAAATAGTTAAGAAGCGTATAATTTTCATCACCCTTGTAAGTTATTTCTTTGCCATTTAGATTGAAATTTATCATAATATTAATTTTTGGAGTTCAGCTAAATTGTGAATAGCATCAGGTATCGAAATAATCTGCTGAACGGCATTCAGGTCTTTTAAGCCGCTGCCTGTAAGCAATACTACATTTTTACTGCCGGGGGTTAATCTGTTATTTTTCAGATAATCAAGATATCCTGCAAAAGCAGTGGCCGCGGCAGGTTCGGAAAATAATCCTGTATTTTCAGAAAGTTTTTTGGAAGCTGTCAAAATGGCTTTATCATCAACCGACAGCACCTCACCATGATATTTTAAAAGAAATTGTTTTGCCATAAAAAAGTTACGTGGGATATCCACGGAGATAGAATCAGCTATGGTGTTGCCGGGTTTAAATTGTAGGTTTTCGCTATAAACATTATTAATGAGGTTATTGCTGCCGCTTGATTGAACCGCCACCACTACCGGCATCTTATCAGTAAATCCAAGCTCAAGCAAGTCTTCAAATCCTTTGTAAATACCTGAGAGGATAACACCGTCGCCCACAGGAACAAAAATTTTATCGGGAATCTGTTCATTCATCTGATCAAACAATTCAAAAGAAGCACTTTTTTTTCCTTCGATGGTGAGTGGGTTGAATGCGGTGTTTCGGTTGTACCAACCAAATTTCCGGGTTGCTTCTACACTTAGGTCAAAAGCATCGTCATAAGTTCCTTTTACGGGAACAATTTTAGCGCCGTACATAATAATCTGAGTAAGCTTAGCGATGGGTGCTTTTTCCGGTACCAGTACAATGGCTTTTTGTCCTGATGAAGCACAAATACCGGCTAATGATGAACCCGCGTTACCAGTAGATGCCGTTATGATGACATCAAAATTTCTTTCTTTGGCAAAAGCTGCCACCAAGATAGATGCCCTATCTTTAAATGAGTAGGTGGGATTTTGAGAATCATCTTTTAAATAGAGTTCCGAACCGAGGTTCTTGGCATCAAGTTCGGTTTTTTTATACAATGGTGTTTGTCCAACATGCAAAGGCGGAAAACTATCCAAATTTTCAACAGGATATAAATCTAAAAATTCACTATTTTTTAGAGATTTAAAAGTAGTATGCTTTTTTTTAATCTCGTTATAATGATAACGGACTTTTAACACACCTTTGGGAGGTTCTTCAGGATTTTGATTCCTGCTACAGTCAGGACACAAATAACGTAATTCGGTGTCGTTGAACACCTGCCCGCAATCGGTGCATTGATAGTTAAATTTATTGCTGTCAGGATTCATAAGCGATATAGCTTTAAAAAATCAAACTTAATCAAGATCAACGAAAAACCTATCGTTAGATTTATGGTAACACAAAAATAAGCAAATACCAACAGAGTCTATGTTCTTTTGATATTTGCTTATTAGAAATTGATTTATAATTCTTTTAACAATCCAACCCGGTCGTTAAATTCCATAATAAGCTCATCCCAAACTTTAACCTGATTGAAAAGTTTAGACCATATTTCGCGGTCGTACCAGAGGGTGTTCAGGTCTTCGACCTCTTTGGCCTGTTGTTCAACCCAGGTAAAGTATTTCAGGTTATGAATGGCCTTTTTATCCTGATAACCCAACTCGCGCATGTTGTCGGTTCGTTGTCCCAAAATACAACTCGAGTAGTCAGCAGCAGCATCGTAGGCCGTGTAGATTCCTCTTTCTTGTTCCAGCTCTATTAAACGCGATTGATACATATCAATCGAATCAGTGGCTACGGTCACAATCATATCATCGCCGGTCATTTCGTAATATTTGGCCGTTTTAATGGCGCTAAGCAGGTTGGCGATGGAGGAGATTCCCATCAATGGTAACGTGGCGATCAGCTCATCATCAAACCCTAAGGAACGCAAATATTTTTGGCCTTCAGGATCGTTAAACAAGCGCAATAAACGCATAGTATCCTCGTCGTCGATAGCGGAAACGGTATCAGTATTTTTGGAATTGTGAATCCATGGTACGTGTTTGTCGCCAATACCTTCGATTCGGTGAGCGCCAAACCCGTTTCTTAAAAGGGTAGGGCACTGTAATGCCTCCGAGGCCACCACTTTAATATGAGGGGCAAGCGTGCGCAGGTAATCGCCGGCGGCTATGGTTCCGGCTGAGCCTGTGGCTGACACGTAAGCTGCCAGTTGTGTTTTTTTATCTTTTGTTAATTCAAAAATTTCTTCAATGGCCTGGCCGGTAATGTTGTAATGCCATGCAGCATTGCCAAACTCATCAAACTGATTGAATATGACCACATCATCTCTGGTGCGTTTCAGCTCCCAGCATTTGTCATAAATCTCCTTTACGTTTGATTCGCTTCCGGGCGTGGCTATCACGGTAGATTTTACCACGTTCCGTAACCAATCAAATCGTTCCTGACTCATTTCCCGGGGAAGAATGGCGATTGGTTCTGTTCCCATAAGGCGGCTGTCGAAAGCACCACCGCGACAGTAATTCCCCGTGGAAGGCCAAACTGCTTTGTGATAAGTAGGGTCAAATTCGCCGGTTATAATTCGTGGTGCAAGACATCCATAAGCGGCACCTACTTTGTGTGCTCCGGTAGGAAAATATTTACCAACCATTAAAATAATTCGTGCCTTAACACCGGTAAATTCGGAGGGAAGCTCAAAATAATTGGGCTTGCCAAACAACCCCCCTTTTTCTTTTGGTTCGTTTTTCCACGTAATTCGGAAAAGATTTAATGGATTGATATCCCACAATCCTATCTCTTTTAATTTATCTTTTATTTTATCGGGAATAAGTTCGGGATGACGTTGTTGCTCAAAAGTTGGAAAAATAATCTTTTGTTCTCTACACCGTTTTACAGCGTGCCCGAGGGCTTTTTCATTTACAACCCGATCTGAAAAATGTATCATAGCTTTTACTTTAAATATTTTTACAAAGGTAGATATATTTTATAGATACATAAATATGTAATAGTTTTTTCTTTAGATTATAGATATTATAAAAAAATATACTATATTTGATGAATATTATAGGTGATTAGTATATTTAGTTGATTCTTATACTTGAGCATTAGAAAAAACAGCTAAGTATTATAGGTTTTAATATAAAAAGGAGGAAGAAATGGAAAAAAACAAACGACAAATTGATGAAATCGACTTGAAATTGCTCAACTTATTGCAGGATAACGGCAGGGTTACCATCAAAAACTTATCGGAGAAACTCTTTTTATCGACAACGCCTATCTATGAGCGTATTAAGAAGTTGGAAAAAGCGGGTCTGATTAAGCAATATATTACGCTTTTAGACCCCAATAAAATTGACAGGAAATTAACTGTTTTTATTTCTATTAATTTAACGAGTCATACCAAGGAGACTGTTGAAGGTTTTGAGAAGGCTATTGATAAGCTGGATGAAGTAAGCGAGTGCTATTACGTTTCCGGTAATTATGATTTTTTACTGAAAGTTTACTGTAAAGATATGGAGGCGTATCATAACTTTGTTACGGACAAACTTTCTGTAATTGAAAATATTTCGCAGTTTTACAGCTCGTTTGTACTAACTAATTCAAAACTGTCTTACAAGTTTAAACTTTAACTGTAGTTTGCTTTTTGTCAGGTGCAATCAGGCAAAGCTGTATTTCGACAGCCCCTGCATGATAACCCGCATGGTGGCAGCTTCATGAAGTTCGAGGGCTCCTTCATTAACCTCTTTATTTAGCTTAACCTCTATAATGGAAAAGTCAGTGCGGTTTAATACAACCTTCCCCAGTTTTGTTTCATAAACATACACATCATCTTTGGTTAAAAGAGAGGACTCCTCGCCCTCTTTTTTACCGATTAATTTTGTCCCTTCGGCTGTTTTTTCACGATAGTAGCCATAGGTTGAAACATTAAATGAATCTCTGGTTAGGAATATCTTAGGTTTTGTTTTGTAAGGCGCACCGTCCGTTGGACAGAAAGTGTTGCAATTGCCACATTCATTACAAAAGTTATCGATATTTAATATTTGGATGTCTTGCTTTATCTCGAAGGTCTTGTCGTGAACAACCTGCTGTTTACCATTGGTAATAATAACTTTTTGTAATTCGATGGTCTCTTTTGCAGTTTTGTAATAAACATTGGCAAAATTAGGGCAAACCGTGGTGCAGATATTACAAACTTCATCACACAACAGACATCTTGAAGCCTCCTGTTTTGCCTCCTCTTCGGTAAAAGTTTGTTCAACAATATTGAAATTCTTTCTGTCATCAAGCGATAATTCAGCGGGATGAATACCGGGAACACGGAGGGCTTTTTTCTTCATCAGTTCTCTAACCGGTTTCTTTTCTCTTTCAGCAGGCATGTCGTTTCCAAGGGTAAATTTCTGCCCTGATTTAGTAGTAATAATTTCGGCAATCTTACGCCCGTCGGCAACACCGTTAATCAATGATGAAGCACCCAAACGGGCATCTCCTCCAATATAAACATGCTCAATTTGTGTTTCAAAACCATCCTGACCGGTTTTTAGCAATTTCAGATCCGTAAAATCAACTGTTACCTTTTGCCCAATGGAAGGAATAACCGTATCAGCTGCCATTTCAAATTCGCTACCATCAATAGGTACAGGACGTCGGCGGCCACTCTCGTCGGGCTTGCCCAATTGCATTTTAATACATTTCAGTCCCCTGACTTTACCCAGGTCATCGGTAAGGATTTCCACGGGTGAAGCGAGTTCCATAAATTCAACACCCTCTTTCATGGCATCCACAATCTCCTGAAAAACGGCTGGTATCTCATCAATCGTTCTACGGTAAACAATGGTTACTTTTCCGTTATCCGGTGTCATTCTGAAAGCGGTTCGGGCAATGTCCATGGCCGTATTACCACCTCCAATAACAGCCACATAACTACCTACATTAACAAATTCACCCTTTCTTGTTTTTTCGAGAAATTCCAGCGACTCATAAACTCCCTGAGCATCGATACCGGGAATATCAAGTTCAGGAACAGCCTGTGCACCTATGGCCAGAATGGTCGCATGATACTCTTTTTGAAATCTAATAAATTCAGCTTTGGTTACTTTATGACCATAAGTGATTTTTGCTCCCATTTTTTCAATCTCACGGGCATCTTTCCAAACCGTATCATCAGAAATCCTAAATCTGGGAATGGCACCCGATACCATGCCACCCGGTTTTTCTTTTGCTTCAAACACCTCTACATCAAAGCCGTTTTTTCTAAGAAAATAAGCAGCTGACAATCCGGTAGGGCCGGCACCTGCAATAGCAACCTTTTTCCCGTTTGATTTTACTGCTGTTGTCGCGTTGCTTTCAATGTGCTCGTTATGCCATTCAACCACAAACCTTTTTATATCACGGATGGCCAATGTTTCATCGTAATTGATTCGGGTACATTTGGTTTGACAAACATGATCGCAAACCATGCCGGTAGCATTTGGGAAGGCATTGGTTTGGGTAATTACTTTGAAAGCCGATTCAAAGTCGCCCTTTGCTGTAAAATACATGTAAGAAGGGATTCCCTGATGAGCAGGGCAAGTTGCCTCACATGGGGCACTAATACAATCAAAAACATCTAGTGGTTTTGGCGTTTTAATAGAAGGTATTCTTAAATAATTCCGCTGGTAATGTGAGGAATAAACGGTCTGTTCAGCATATTCCTGCAACTGCCTGTAAGCAGCCTGCACCGGGTTATCACCATTAGATTTATTAAGAATAAATTCGGGAATATTGTTGGCGTTAACCTTGTTAAAATCTTCTGTCAGGTTGGTGAAATATTGTTTCATCCGGGTATAGCCACCAGGTTTTAACAGGTCGGAGCATACCGTGATGGTTTTAAATCCACAGGCCAGTGTATCAGCAACATTGAAAGCGTCAATTCCACCTGAGAACGAGAGTTTCAGCTTGCCGCCAAACTCTTTTTGCAGCTTGGCCGCCACGTTGATGGAGATGGGATGCAGAGCACGACCGCTCATGTACATCATGTCGTTTTCAGCACCAAAAACATTTTTTTCGTTAAGCGATTCAAGTGTGTTGGTAAGTTTGAGACCAAAAGTAAGTCCCTGTTCATCGGCCACTTTCTGCAAGGCAGTAATAATATTAATGGCATCAGGATATTTTAAGTCGTGAGCGAAAGCTTCGTCGGGAACAATCGTTTTAAACTTTAACTTCTTATTCAGGATTTCCCTTAAGTGGTCAGGGCCAAGCAGGGTTGGGTTTAGCTTTACAAAAGTGTGCAGTTTATGTTCCTCTAATAAATAATGTGCTATCTCTTCAATTTCGTTGGCCGGGCAGCCATGCATGGTTGACAAGGTAATATTATCGGAAATGCAGGAAGGAATATTAGTATTTTTTATTTCAGGAAAGAGGGGTTCAATTTCGGCTATTCTTGCCTCCAGTTCCGTTTTCGCATCACGCATCTTAGTTAAAAACCATTGGACATTATCTTTTAAAATACCTTCCATATTATACCCCACGCTCATATTAAAGATGGTATCAACCTCTCCTTTAAAGCCCAGCTTATGATGTAACAGATGAATGATAATCCAGGCGTTAAGGTACTCATCAAAGCTCTCTTTGATTTTCAGCTCTTGCGACCATTCGCAGTTGTAGCCTTCATCCTGCATGTCGATACAGGGTTTGGAAACATCCAACTCGTCCAATGTTTGAATGGTTTTAAGTTCAATATAGCGGGAGCCCATGAGCCAGGAGGCAATAATATTTTGTGCCATTTGTGAGTGAGGCCCGGCAGCAACTCCCAAAGGAGATGCCAGATGATGGCCAAACAGCGCGGTGCGAAACCGATCATTATTTTCCGGTTTGTAAAACATTGACCGGTCGATTCCAAGTATTTTTCCTTCTCTTTGATATTCATTATTAATAAGCATCCACAACTGGGATATTGAAATGGGATGAAAACGGTCAGACATCGCGATAATTATTTTGTTAATTAATTGAGCAAAACTACTAAAAAACAAATACCATTTTTTCCCTCTTTGAACAGAAGAAACAGGAAGGTTAATTTGAATATTTTATTAAACCAACACAACTAAAATTTGATGACTTATGTCATACTGTGTAGTTTAATTTAGTAAATTTGAAATTCAATTTTTAAGAAAAAATTCATGAGAAAATTTACGTTTCTATTATTGTCAGTACTGTTACTGGGAATCATTTCGTTGAATGCCGGTAATGTGCTTCAGGAAGGCACAACAAGCCTGGTCATCACCCAAAATAGCGAGGGTTATTTTGTTGCTAAAAATCTGGTGGGCGATATAGCAAGCCGCCTGGTTAAAACACCGGAAGGAAACTTTGTAAGGTTAACCATTTCTGAATACACCAAAAGTAATAAACTTGGTATTCCCGAGGTTCCCGAGCGGCACAGGTTGATAGAAATTCCGCTGAATGCCCGTCCAAGGGTGGTTATTTTGTCGAAGGAGGTAGAGGAAATTAACCTGAACGATTTGGGTATTAACTTTCCACTTATCCCGGCGCAACCTCCTCAACCCAAATCAGGCATTGCTCCTCCGTTTGTGTACCAAAAAGCAGCTTATCGTGTAAATGGCTTTTCGCGGCAACCGTTGGTCACGGTGGATGTATTGGGCATCATGCGGTCGGTTCAAATAGGCAGGCTTAACATTAATCCTGTTAGCTATAATCCCGTAACCAATACTTTGCGCGTGGTAACATCATTGGAGTTTAAAGTTGTTTTTGAAAATGCCGATCAGGCCGCTACGGAAGCACTAAAAGAAAAATATTACTCTCCTTATTTTACCGGGTTATATCATTCACTTTTAAATTACAGGCCTGTTTCTAATCGATCGAACCTTACCCAGTATCCGGTAAAATATGCCATTGTTGCCGACAGGATGTTTGAATCGCAGTTAGCGCCGTTTATTGCTTGGAAAGAAAGAAAAGGGTTTACTGTTGAAGTAGCTTATACCGATGAAATTGGCAACACCACAACCGATATAAAATCTTGGCTTCAATCGTTGTATGATGCAGGTACTCCTGAAGATCCGGCACCCTCTTTCGCCCTTTTCGTGGGTGATATCGAGCAGGTGGCTGTTTGGAATAATGGTAACGGGGTTACCGACCGGAACTCCTGTGAGTTTACAGGTGATCTTTATCCTGATATGTATTACGGACGTTTTTCTGCTCAGACTACTGACCAGCTGCAACCATACATTGACAAGACATTACAATATGAACAATACACCATGCCGGTGACATCTTTTTTAGATACGGTGGTAATGATTGCCGGAATGGATAGCGGTCACGGTAATGATTGGGGAAACGGACAGATAAATTACGGTACCATCAACTATTTTAACGAAGCCCACGATATTTATTCCAACACTTATCTCTACCCGGGTTCGGGCAGCCAAAGTGCCACCATCATTCAAAACATCAGCGATGGAGTTGGATTTGCCAATTACACGGCACATGGCAGCCCAAGCGGTTGGGCCGATCCTTCGTTTTCTATTAGCGATATTCCCAGTCTTCAAAACGACGGTAAATACGGCCTGTTGATTGGAAACTGTTGCTCCACCAGCGAATATCAGGTGTCGGAGTGTTTTGCCGAAGCCTTGCTGAGAGCAGAGAATAAAGGCGCATTGGGATACATTGGCGGGTCAAATTCAACTTACTGGGATGAAGACTACTATTTTGGCGTAGGGTCAGGAACCATTAGCGAAAATCCCCCGTCGTATGAAGAAACCACCCTTGGAAATTACGATAGAGCCTGGCATGATCATGGGGAAGACTGGGGTGATTGGTTTACGACCATGGATCAACATGTAGCCGCCGGCAACCTGGCCGTTACCGAAAGCGGTTCTTCTGCCGAAACCTATTACTGGGACATATACAACCTGATGGGCGATCCCTCTTTAATGGTTTATTATTCTGTTCCTGATGTGAATCCTGTTACACACAATCAGTTTATTATGATTGGCGTGGAAACCTTTGATGTGCAGGCTGCACCCCATTCGTATGTAGCTCTTAATGACGACAATGGAGTGTTAAAGGCAGCGGCACTGGCCGATGATAACGGCAACGCAACCCTTACATTCGACCCCTTTACCATACCCGGAACTGTTGAGCTGATTGTTACCGCTCAAAATTATGAGCCCTGGATTGAAAATGTTCAGGTTTTTGCTCCCAACGGCCCGTTTTGCATTTATCAAAGTCATACTTACAACGACGACTCGTTGGGAAATGGCAACAATAATCCTGAATTTAACGAGAACGTATTCATCAACTTGACAATGGCAAATTATGGAAACGATACCGCTTATCAGGTGGAAGTTAAACTTAGTAGCAACGATGGATTTATCACCGTGATTGATTCTGCTGATATGTATGACACGCTGGGTGTAAATCAAACCGTAACACGTAACAACGGGTATCTAATTAAACTGGCTGATAATGTACCTGATCAACATGAAATCAACATGAATGTTTTAGCCACGGATGATAACGATTCAAGTTGGCAGAGTCAGTTTACCATAACGGCTTATGCGCCGGATGTAAGTGCTGCCGTATTAACGGTGGACGACAGCCAAAATGGAAACGGAAACGGACGGCTTGACCCCGGGGAGGATGCCATAATAGTGTTGAAGGTTGTAAATAACGGTCATTGTATTGCCAACAATGCCAATGTAAGCCTGGTTGCTTACAACGCTTACGTGGATGTTATAAGCGGAGACAGTTTGTTGGCGACCGTGGGTACCATGGGGGCTTATTATCCTCAGTTTAACGTGCATGTTAAAGACAATGCTCCCGAGGGCATTTTTGCTGAAATGCATAGTAAGATTGTTTTTGGAAGTTACGATGTTACCAATGTTTTCTATCCTAAAATCGGATTGTTAATGGAAGATTGGGAAACGGGCGATTTCTCGAAATTTAATTGGCAGACTGATGGAAATCAACCTTGGACAATCAACTCTCAATACCCTTACGATGGTTATTACGATGCTGAATCGGGTGATATCACCAATAGCGAGACGTCAGAATTACACATTCAATATCAGGTGATGGGCAACGATTCAATCTCTTTCTGGAGAAAAGTATCTAGTGAAGAAGATTTTGATTTTATGAACTTTTATATTGATGGTACCCTTATCGAGCAATGGTCGGGCAGGACAGAAGGTTGGCGTCGACAGGCTTATGCTGTAACGCCGGGAATGCACGAATTTAAATGGACATACGAAAAAGATTATGGCGGTTCGGATGGGGCAGATAAATGCTGGGTTGATGATATAGAGTTGCCAACCATGATGATGACCACCATTTTTGCCGGGCCTGATGACGAAAGTTGCGAAGGAACCGATTATCAGTGCCAGGGTACAGCAACCAATTTCGATACGCTGTTTTGGGCTACCTCAGGCACCGGTAGCTTTGTGAATGGTAATACTTTTAACGCGCTTTATACCCCTTCGGATGATGATATAAAAGCAGGACAGGTATTTCTCAGCTTTAGCCAATATGATGTTGACGGGCACTTTGTCTCCGATACCATGAGCTTATCATTTAATCTTTTACCCGGGATTCCCGAAATGCCTGTGGGGCCTGAATTAATTGATTTAGGACAGGTAACCTCATCCGATTATACGACCAACCAGGTTGCCGGAGCCGACAGCTATCAATGGAGCATTTTTCCTGATAGTGCAGGTATTTTAGCCGGAAATGATACCCTGTGCACCGTTACCTGGAATCAGGATTACGAGGGAGAAGCCATGCTAAAAGTACGGGGAGTGAATGGATGTGGCAACAGTAGTTGGTCCGATTCGTTGCTGGTAATTGTGAGCATCCCCTGGGGTATCCCTGAAAATAATCGAGGAATGAGCTGTAGTATTTGGCCCAATCCGTTTACCCATCATTTTACTATCGGATTGGAAAATTTATCGGGTAATGAAGTAACAATAGATATTGTTAACGCCATGGGGCAAACCATCCAATCAATTTGTCGCCATCATGTTACCGGAAACTTACAGGAACAATTTTCTTTAGACGGTTTCGATGCCGGCGTTTACTTTCTTATCATTCACTCGGGCTCGGAAAGCAGCATAAAAAAAATAATTAAACGATAAAGATTCTGATTTATCGCTATCCCTTAAAAACCAGGCTGCAAGCCTGGTTTTTTTTTAAGGACATTCCTGTCAATAAACCAAACAAACACCGGAAATGGATTTATATTTTAGTTGCTGTACCATTAATCAATAAATATTGATTAGTTTTGAAGCTGGTCAGGTTCAGTCTATTAATGCTATTACTTATACAATAAATTTAAAAAGGTGAAACAATCTTCAACTTATTTTACGTTAAATAAGAATTTGATTTAAAGTATAAGTCCTAAAATCGCAGATAAACAAAAAAAGCCTCACATCTCTGTAAGGCTTTGATTCTTGGTGTCGGGGTAGCAGGATTCGAACCTGCGACCACCTGCTCCCAAAGCAGGTACGCTAACCGGACTGCGCTATACCCCGATTGCTCTATTAAAGCGACGGCAAAAATAGATAATTTAATGAAGTCTCCAAATTTCTTTTATATTTTATTATCATTTTTTTGTTCATAAGCCTGTTTTGATACCTATTTTTTACCATCCTTCTTTTTCTATCTTTGCATCTTTAATACTTACAGGATGATTGAAGTCAAAAATATTCACAAGTCATTTGGAAAGCTGGAAGTGCTTAAAGGAGTTGATCTAACAGTCGATAGGGGAGAGGTGGTTTCTATCGTGGGCGCCTCGGGCGCTGGCAAATCTACTCTCCTTCACATTATTGGCACTATCGACAAAGCCAACAAGGGAGAGGTTTATTTTGATGGGAAAAACATTCTTTCGCTTAAGGAAAAAGAACTTGCTGAATTCCGAAATAAAAAAATTGGCTTTGTGTTTCAATTTCATCACCTATTACCTGAATTTGATGCATTGGAAAATACTTGTATTCCTGCTTTTATTGCCGGAGAGAATAAGTCAAAGTCAGAAAAAAGAGCCAAAGAACTTCTTGGATTCATGGGGCTTTTACCCAGAATCCATAACAAACCCGGCGAATTATCAGGGGGAGAGCAGCAAAGGGTTGCCATTGCCAGAGCACTCATGAACAACCCCATGGTTATTCTTGCCGACGAGCCTTCCGGAAACCTCGATTCAAAAGCCTCCGAAGCATTGCATAAACTTTTTTTCGACCTGCGGAATGACTTTGGACAGACCTTTGTCATTATTACCCATAACAAAGAGTTGGCACAAATGACTGACAGAACCCTGACCATCATAGATGGAATCATCAACGAATAAAATATCAACGACATTATTACGTTACAGTTAAAATTAAGCAGAATATTTGTACATGATTACGCAATTTAAAAAATATATTTTCCTCTTTTTCTTGATGACATCGCTTTCGGCAGGCATCGGAAACAACTTGATAAGTCAAAATGTTACTACCTATCAGGAGGCCGTTAAACAAGCCAACAAGCAGTATGCTGCCGGTAAACTTATGGATGCCAAAGGCTACTATCAAATAGCGTTAAAATATAAAAAGGATGATGCCTATTCAAAAAAGAGGATTGCCGAGATAATTGATAAGCTTAGCCAACAAATGGATAAGGAGGATGCCTATTATGATGTGATTGATAAGGCAGACATTTATTTTGATCAGAACGCTTTTGATAAAGCGTTAGGTTTCTATCGTGATGCCTTAAAAATTATTCCTGATGACAGCTATGCAAAGGAGCAGATTCAGAAAATTAAGGATATTCGTGCCAACGAAAAAGCCACACTGGAACATTACAACAAATTAATGGCGGAGGGGAACTCCTATTTACAAAATAATCAATTTGATGATGCCATCACGGATTTTAAATCGGCCCAGTTACTTTTTCCCAACAATCCCGAACCTCCCAAACAAATTGCTACAGCCAACGACCTGAAGACTGATTATGAGGACAGAAAAACTCAGTTTGATGAAAAAATTACCAAAGCCGGTCGCTATCTACTCATTAAAAAATATGCTGATGCCTTAAAGTTGTATCAGGAAGCTCAAACCCTCTTTCCTGATAATAAGCAGGTAGCGAAAAAAATCAATGAGTTAACACCTAAAGCTGCCAATCAGCTGGCTTACAATAAAATAATTACTACTGCCGATGAGCTCTATATCAAGAAAAACTTTGGTGCTGCAAGGTCGAAATATCAGGAAGCTGCTGCCTTGTGGGCTGATAATGGTTATCCTGTGGAGATGATTTCGAAAATTGATACCGAGCTAACCGCTCAAAGAAAGGATTTGGATAAAAACTATCGTCTTGCCATTGTGCATGCCGACAGTCTTTTTGGTGCTGAAAGCTACGAGTCTGCCATGGCAGAATACAACCTGGCGCTTTCGTTAAAGCCTGCCGAACAATATCCTAAAAGTAAACTGGATGTTATTAATGGCATTTACGAAAAGAGAAAGCTGGAGCTCCAGGCTCAGTATGGCATCATCATTGCTAGGGGTGACAGCCTATTTGCGGCGTTGGCCATTGAAGAGGCCAGAAAAGAGTTCCAACTGGCATTGAGTATTCGTCCTGACGATCCCTATCCGCAAAAGCAGTTAAAAGCTATCGAGGCTAAGGCCTCAGAGCTGGCCGAAAATCAAAAGATAAAGCAAGCATACGATGCCGCTATTGCCGAAGCAGATAAACTATACAGGCAGGGTCGGTTTGAGTTGGCCATCAGTAAATACAAAGAAGCGAAGGTGCTGGGTATACAGTCAGACTATCCACAGGATAGAATTAATGAGATTACTACCATTATGGTTGATGCACAAAAAGCCAAAGAGATTGATGATAATTACAGCAAACAAGTTATGTTGGGATCGCGCTTAAAACAGCAAGGTAACCTTGATGAAGCCAAAAAGGCTTTCGAGGCGGCGGTCGTTTTAAAGCCTGCTGAGCAGATGCCAAAAGACCAAATAGCCGAAATTAACAGCCTTGTTTTAGATAGAGAACAAAAAGCAGTAATCGACAGTAAATACAAAGCAGCCATAAAGTCGGGTGATTCGCTTTTTAACCTTAAAGAGTATGCTAAAGCCAAGGAGTCTTATAAACAAGCTTCCGTTTTGAAACCCGAGGTAACTGATCCTAATCTGAAAATCACAAAAACAGAAACTATTTTGGCAAGTCTCGAGCGCGAAGCGCGGGCAAAAAAGTCGTATGATGCGGCGGTAACCCAAGGTGATGCCTATTTCTCTAATAACCATTTTGATGAGGCTAAAGTTCAATATCAAAAGGCGTTGACATTTAAACCCAACGAAAAGTATCCTGCGCAGCAGCTACTGGTTATCAATAAAAAATTGGAAGAACTGGCCGCTGAAAGAGCCAGAAAATTTAAGGAAACGGTTGTAAAAGCTGACAACTTTTTCGATCAGGGAAACTATCAGGAAGCACTACTACAGTATAAAATTGCATCAGGATTTAATGCTGCCGACAATCATTGCCAAACCCGTATTACTGCCTGTAATACCGAAATTGATGCCATGATGCGAAAGCTAAAAGGAGAGTATGATTTAGCAGTAGCCGATGCCGATAAGCTTTATGCGTCAAAAATATTTGATAAAGCTATTAGTGCTTATCGTAAAGCTGCTAAAATAAAACCTGACGAAACGTACCCTTATGAGATGATAGCTAAAATAACCAAATTTATTGAAGAGAACTTTGTGGTGGATGTTGTTAATGCAAAAACTGTTATTAATCAGGGTGAGACAAAGAGATTCGCTTTTGAACCGGTTAACATCAAGGTTAGAAAATACAATTATATTTTGGTGAGAGCCACTAATCTTGATGGTAAAGCTTCAAAATTACTTTTTACCTATGGAAGTGATAAGGGAAAAAATGGAGGGTTCGTTGTTAACCTGATAAAGGCTGAAGGAAGTAACGATTACCTAATTAGAATTGGTAATCAGTACAAGTGGTTCTCGGAAGACAATAATTGGATAACTATTTTGCCACAAATCAGTCGTGTGGAAATTGATTTAGTCAGAATTTCTAAAACCAATTAGTAAGTAAAATCTATTCTATAGCGAGAGCCAATAATTCCCAAATCCAATTTCAGAAACGAGGGGGATTAGCTTCGCTGATCCCTAAGGGGGAGTGTCAAAGTAAAAACCCTTACTCACTTCGTTCGTGGTTTTGTTTTTCCAGGTTTCGTCAAAAGCTTGCTTTTGACGAAACCTGGAAAAACAAAACCCAGCCAATGGCCGGGTTTTTATTTTGCGGAGAAGGGGGGATTCGAACCCCCGGTACCCTTTCGAGTACGCCAGTTTAGCAAACTGGTGGATTAAGCCACTCTCCCACCTCTCCTGAGGGCCTTGCGGCTTTTTGTCTCCTCACGGAAACGGTCTGCAAAAATAGCTATTTGAAATATATCTCCAAATATTTATTCAACTTTTTCAGAAAATATCTTTTACTGGCCAAGATAGGCTTTTAGTAAGCGGCTTCGAGAGGTGTTCCTAAGCCTTCTGATGGCCTTTTCTTTAATCTGCCGTACCCTTTCACGGGTCAGGTTAAATTTTATTGCAATTTCCTCTAGTGTATATTCGTGCGCTTTTTCACCCAATCCATAATAGAGGTTGATAACATCACGCTCTTTTTCACTCAAAGTGGACAGCGACCGTTGAATTTCTTTGCCCAACGATTCACGCATTAAATCCTCATCGGTATTGGCAGTATCCTTGGGAACGAAAAGGTCTAAAAATTTTGTGTCCTCTTCCTGCCCGATAGGAGCATCGATGGAAACATACTTAGTAGAAATTTTTAAGGCAGCATCAATTTTAGACTCAGGAAGTTCCATGGCTTTGGCAATCTCCTCCGGTGATGGAGGCCTTTCCAATTGTTGTTCCAACATGGAGGTAGCCTTTTTTATTTTATTCAGCGAACCAACCTGATTTAGAGGTAGTCGTACAATCCTGCTCTGCTCGGCCAGTGCTTGTAATATCGACTGGCGAATCCACCAAACGGCATACGAAATAAATTTAAAACCTCTGGTTTCGTCAAAACGCTGACCCGCTTTTATCAATCCCAAATTACCTTCGTTGATAAGATCGGGTAAACTCAGACCTTGATTTTGATACTGCTTGGCAACAGAGACCACAAATCGTAAATTGGCTTTTGTTAACTTTTCCAGTGCTACCTTGTCGCCAGTCTTTATCCTGCGAGCCAACTCCACCTCTTCATCAGCAGTAATCAGACCTTCTTTGCCTATATCCTGCAAATACTTGTCCAGCGACGCCGTATTACGGTTGGTAATCGATTTGGTTATTTTGAGTTGTCTCATGCTTTATCTTTAATTTTTATCGGGCTGACAAATTTATTTAAAAAAAATCTAAATAACAAGTTTTTTACAATATAAACTCAAAAGAAATTTTAACTCCATCTGGATACATGCCTTTTATTTTCACAACTTTACGTTTACTACTATTAATAGCCTTGTTTAGGCTCGATTCGGAGTTAACGGGTGTTCCGTTAACGCTATAAATTATATATCCTTTGGAGATACCACCCCGGTCAAGAATTCCCTCTTTAACATCCACCACTTTCAAACCGTTATCGAGTCCTAGATTTGCAAGCTGGCTATCAGAGGCAGTTTGAAGCCAGACACCCAGTACATCGTTATAAAACGAATCGGAACTACGAACAAGACTGGTTGAATTATCGCGTTTCTTAAGCGTTACTTGAACCAGGTCACCTGTGTTGTCATCACTATTTAGTTTTACTACCACTTTATCACCGGGTCTGTACTGTCCAATAATTCCGGTTAACTCCGATAAACTATTGATAGGTTTGTCATTAATTGCAACAATTATATCACCCGATTTAATGCCTGCATCATCGGCACCACTGCCATCCACTACGCCGGCAACGTAAACGCCCTTTAGTTGATCAATTCCGGCAGATTGTGCAAATTCGGCATCAATATTACGGATTTGAACTCCCAGATATCCTCGTTGCGTTTCGCCATAATTTTTTAAATCTTCCACTACCTTTTTTACCAGATTAACAGGAATAGCAAACGAATAACCTTCGTAAACACCTGTGTGTGAAGCTATGGCAGCATTAATCCCAACCAACTCGCCTTTGGCATTAACCAATGCGCCACCACTGTTCCCTTTGTTTACTACGGCATCGGTTTGTATGTACGATTCAATGGCAGAAGCGCCTCCCAAAATATTAATGTTTCGGGCTTTGGCACTCACAATACCTGCTGTAACAGTAGAGGTGAGGTTAAAGGGGTTTCCAACAGCCAGTACCCACTCACCAACTTTCAATTTATCAGAATCACCATAATTTAAATACTTGTAATTATCACCATCCACTTTTATTAATGCCAGGTCAGTACTGGGGTCGGTACCAACAACTCTGGCCTCTTTTTCAGTTTTATCGTTAAATGTAACCATAATTTTATCAGCACCATCAACCACATGATTGTTGGTAACAATGTAACCATCGCGTGAAATAATAACGCCGGAACCAAAAGCTATAATGCTGTTGGGTTGATGCGGATAAAAGTAATTTCTGAAGGGATCAAAAAAGTTATTATAATTAGCCGGTTTTACCGACATTTCGGTCTTAATGTGCACTACTGCATCGACCGTTTTTTGAGCTGCCGTGGTAAAATCTATCTGTGCTTCCGGCAAGACCGATGGTAATGAGGCGGCCACCACGGGAGCCTGATTTGAATGATTGATTGAATTACTTAAATAGTTTGTTTGGTGTACATGAAACCTGCTTTTGTTTTCAACTGATTCAGGTTTGATGATAACATAAATGGTTAAAAGCACTAACAGCGTGCCGGCAACAGCTCCTCCAAAACTTTTCAAAAATGTTTTCATGACTTTTTTAATTTTAAGTTTACAATCAATACGATATAAAAAATATTTTGTTGCAACAATGTAGTTAAGAAATGTTAAGCTAAAAGCCATACTATTCCTCACTTATTTGTATCTTGCACGCTCAATATTCCTGCCACAGGCAAAGCTGTTAACAATTTTTAAATTATGATGCTTGATTTTGAAAAATATCATGGCAATGGCAACGATTTTATCATCATTAACAATATGGATGGTGTTGTTTCGCTGTTAAAAAAAGATATTCAGCATCTTTGTCACCGACATTTTGGCATTGGAGCTGATGGATTAATGCTGCTGGAGCCTGATGAAAATGCAGATTTCAAAATGCTTTATTATAATTCGGATGGATTGTTGAGCACCATGTGTGGTAATGGCGGAAGGTGTATTGCTGCTTTTGCTTTTTCGCATGGTTATGCGGGCAACAAAATGAAATTTAATGCTGTTGACGGGATGCACAAGGCATACATCATCGCTTCAGAACCCGGTGGCAGTTTGTTTGATGTTTCTCTCGGGATGAGTAATGTGGAGAAGATAATTGAAAATGAAAACAGCTATTTTTTAGATACCGGTTCTCCCCATCATGTTGAGTTTGTAAAATGTGCCGAGGAAATTGAGGTTTTTTCAAAAGGGAAAGAAATACGAAATAGTAGTCAATACCAGCCAGGAGGTACTAATGTTGATTTTGTACAAATTGACACCAACACCTTGTACGTTCGTACCTACGAAAGAGGGGTGGAAGAGGAAACCCTCTCGTGTGGTACCGGTGTTATTGCATCAGCATTGGCCGCCTATTTGGAAACTGGAATAAAAAAATGGCGTATAAAAACCCGCGGCGGTAATTTTAGTGTTGATTTCAAAGGCGATAGCCTGCCATTTACCGAAATTTGGTTGCGCGGACCTGCCAAAATGGTTTTTAAAGGAGGGATAGAACTATAATGTTAAGATTAAAAAATATTGTTTTGCGTGCCCCGGAACCGCGGGATGTGGATTTTTTGTACCACCTGGAAAACGATGAAAAGCTTTGGCATGTCAGTCAAACCCTGCGCCCGTTTTCGAGGTTCGAAATGGAACAATATGTTCTGATGTCAGAAAAGGATCCCTTTGAAGCTCATCAGGTACGATTTATGATTGACCTTACCTCAGACGAAACCATTGGCACCATCGACCTTTTTGATATCGACTCACATAATAAAAGAGCGGGTGTTGGAATAGTCGTTGTTGATAAATATCGGAATAAGGGCTATGCCTTCCTTGCCCTTGAATTGTTGAAGGAATACTGCTTTAATCACCTCAACCTGCACCAGCTGTTCTGCAATATCGAAAGTAGTAATACCCTCAGTTTGACGCTCTTTAAAAAAACAGGATTTACCATAGTCGGGTTAAAAAAAGATTGGAATATAGCCCCTGGCAAAGGGGTTTGGGCTGATGAATATTTTTTACAGTTGATTAATGAATAAATAAATACGATGGCTTATTATCATCCAAAATACACGCATCAAAAGAAAAAGAAGAGCAAGGTCAAGAAGTTTGTATTTCTGTTTATTACTCTGTTGATTGTTGTTGCTGTCGCGGCGGGATATTACCTTTATCAGGTAATCTATTTACCCAATACCTGGACTCCTGACGGGAAACCTGCTGCATTGAATATTCCTACCGGAGCTGATTATAGTACCCTGAAGACTATTTTATATAAAAACGGCTTAATCGTTCATCGTAAAAACTTTGAATGGGTGGCCGAAAAAAAACATCTAAACGAATTGATAAAACCGGGTCACTACCTTATAAAAAATGCTATCCCAACCCTTGAACTGGTTAACATGTTGCGGTCGGGAAATCAAACTCCTGTTAAAGTTACTTTTAACAATGTGCGCAATGTATATCAGCTGGCAGATATTGTAAGCCGGCAAATAGAAGCTGATTCGGCATCTATTGTCCGCGTTATTCAGGATTCGGTTTTTTTAAAAAGACTGGGACTGAACAAAACAACGGCAGCCACTATTTTTTTACCAAACACTTACGAATTTTGGTGGAATACCAATGCTGAAGCTTTTGTTAGCAGAATGGTACAGGAGTACTACAAATTTTGGACTGCCGACAAAATTAATAAAGCCAACGAAGCGGGTTTAACCAAAACAGAAGTCTCCATATTGGCATCCATTGTTGAAAAAGAGACCACTAAAAACGATGAAAAGCCAATGATTGCAGGGGTGTATATTAACAGGCTAAAAAAAGGTTGGCGTTTGCAAGCTGACCCAACCCTTGTTTTCGCGTTGAACGACTACACCATCAAACGTGTTTTAAACAAGTATAAACTGATTGATTCACCATACAATACCTACAAGCATCTGGGGTTGCCACCGGGACCAATTTGCATTCCTTCCATTGCCTCCATCAATGCAGTATTAAACTACAATAAAGAAAACTATTTTTATTTTTGTGCCAGGGACGATTTCTCAGGCTATCATGTTTTTGCCAAAACCAACCGACAGCATGCCAAAAATGCCAAAAAATACCGTGAGGCCTTAAACAAGATGAATATTAAACATTGATATAGGTAGTCATAATCAGTTGAAATATATTTCATTGGCACTCAGTACTAAGACTCGGTCTCGTCACAGAGTGGAACTACTAACCTACCTACCCCTTTGACCTATCTCACGGTTTGTAACCGTGAGAAGTTAGCAGCTCTTTGAGAATCATAGTAAACCTGACAAAATAATTTTTGCCCCGTCCTTCAGGGCGGGGCAACGATTAATGATAATCACAACGGCTTTAGCCGTTAATAGCAAGTCTATGATGTAACAAGTGAACTAAGGCTATGTGGATGTAAATGCTATCGACAAATCAAATACTAAGATGCGTTAGAAAAACATCCAATGTCCTACTAAACCATCTTCCTTATTGTATTCCAAAGCAGGGAAGGGTAGTTTTACAAAACTTAATACCTTAAAGATAGTTTTAAGAATAACAGAGTTGCTTTTAATTCGCGTCCAATCTACATCAAGCGACAGATAATATTGCTGCACCCGGTTAAATTCAGGAAGGGGTTTACCATTGTATTCCGGAGGGTTTGAGTAAGCACCCAGCATGCCTTTTCCTCCGTAGCCTACGGCCACGTTGAGCCATTTAGGAAATTTGGAATTAGTGGTGATAAACGATGAAATGTTGGTACTCAACCAATAAGTTTGGCCATTATAGTCTTTAATACTTCGCTGCCAGTGGTTAGAGCCCAAAAGATCGGGGCGGTATTGAGCGTAAGGGGAGGGAGAGTACGAAAACTTAAGTCTGATACGCTGCTCTTTCCAAAGCAGCTGCTGCGAAACAAATAGAGCTGCCCCGGTGGTGTTAGCGATGATATCGCCCCAAGAGGCACCCCATTCGGCAGACAGGCCGTCCAAAAACTCAACCGAAGCCATAAATCCCCATCCGGTTAAGGCACCGTAAAGCGTAGCTTTGGTGTTGTCAACCCCCGACCACCGTAGTGCCTCGTACATGTATCCGCTGGAAACATACACGGTGGTAATGTGGCCAATTTTGTCAAGATGCATCCACTCGGCATTGTCGTTTATCCAATGAAAGCGGGTGTGGGCATAATCGTTATACCATAAGTACCAAAGGGTTGTCATGGTAGCGCCATAAAGAGCGCCACCTGTAATTACCGTAGTGCGCAGCCGGTGTTTGTAAATAGTATCGGGTCTGCTTACGTATTGAGCTTTTACGCTGATGGTAATGATGGAAAAAAGTAATATGACCAGCTTTAGCCGTTTCACTACTCAAACTTTTTCAATATCGAGTAAATAACCGCTGTTTTTTGTTGTAACAAAGCATCTGTTTTGGCTTCTGCCAGAAATCGTAAATAGGGCTCGGTGTTGGATGGACGGATGTTAAACCACCAGTTTTCAAACTCCAAACGATAACCGTCAAAATCATAGAACTGCTCGGGATACTCGTTCTCGAAAAAGTAATCTTTTACCACATCCATCGCCTGCTGCTTATGCTCTATTTTAAAGTTAACCTCACCGGTGTTGGCGTATTCCGATATTTCGCTGATTAGCTGCGAAAATGTTTTTCCTTCCTTTTTAAATTGTTTTAAAATATCTAAAAAGATTAATGATGCCATGATACCGCTATCAGAATAATAAAAGTCGCGGAAGTAATAGTGACCGGCCAGCTCGCCGCCAAACACGCCATCAAGCTCACGTAGCTTGGTAGCACCGTAAGCACGTCCAACACGCCAGATGGCTACTTCGGTATCCCAGTGCTTTTTCAGATATTCAGCTACCGCCTTTGAAGTGCGGATATCGTGTACAACAGTACCACGCTCCTTTTTCATGTCGAAAAAATAGTGCCCCAGCAAGGCAATCATCAAATCGGGTGAAACAAAATGCCCCTTTTCATCAATAAACATTACCCGGTCGGCATCACCATCGTAAAAAACACCAATATCAGCCTTGTTGTCGAGCACAGCCTTTTTTATCTGAACCTGATTTTCAGGCTCTAACGGATTGGGTTCGTGACCCGGAAAAGTACCATCGGCCGTGCAATTAATGGAATGCACATTATTACCCAACAGCTGCTTTGTAAAAAGAGTGGCCATACCGTTTGAACAGTCAACAACAATATTTAAATCGGAATAATCATCTTTGTATTGACTTAAAAAATCAAGGTAGTCCTGATGAAAATCAAATGAAGTAACCGTACCTTTTCGGGCTGTTATTTCAACTTTTTCATTCTCTACCATCTTTTCTACATCACTTAGCCCATTGTCGTAACCCACCGGTAAAACGCCTTTGGATGATACTTTAAGTCCGTTATGCTCTTTGGGGTTGTGCGAAGCGGTAATCATAATCGAAGCATCGAAATCGTATTTTCCGGTTCCCCAGTAAATCATGGGGGTAGTGGTAAGCCCGGCATCAGCTACCTCAACACCGGCATCGGTAAATCCATTGCTTAGTGCCTCGAAAGCTTCGTTGGATGAAATCCGGATATCTCTTCCTACGAGAACCTTTTTCATGGAAATAACACGTGGTAAAAAGAAACCGATTTTGTAAATAATTTCAGGGTTTAGGTCTTTGCCATAAACGCCCCTTATATCGTATGCTTTAAATGCTCTCATTGTCAATGCTTAAATGCTTAAATAATTTGTAATATGTTTTGATGTTGGAATTTTCTAATGGAGATTAATTTTCCGCTGCAAATGTTGGATCCCAGGGTGGGAGCAGGGTTGCTTTGCTGCTCAGAATTTTTAGCACATCGCCATCAATATATTTTTTGTTGATCACCAAACGGAACATGTATTCGTTAAACCAGTCGTCAGTCATAGTGAGGTAACCATGGTCTCCTTTGTTGGCTCCCCACGAGTTTTCCAAAAGCCATTTATCGGTCGTACCATCATCAAGAATATTAGCACCAATAAGTGCCATGCCATGCGACGATCCACTATCAAAAGTTTGAATTCGTTTGGCTTTATCCATGCCAAAGTCAACGCCAAACAGGTCGTTGTAATCGTAAAAGTTAACATCTATGTAACCGCCTTTGCTATCGAGCTGTTTACCCACATCGCATGAAAAATACATAGCTTCGTTGTCCTTTATCGATTTAACAGCGAACTTCTTTATCACTTCAATGGGCAGGTTGATAAATTTCCAGTTGGCACCTTCTGCCAGATTCCTGTCATATTCTACTTCGTAGAGCTTGTAGTACTCACGAGAGGGGTCGTTCATAAACATTACATAATCATCAACATTAATACCGACTACCTCTTTATAAAATCTTTCAGGAGTGTAAGTCGTTACTTTTGAGGGTATACCATCATTGTCCAAATATTGCCAGATAAATTCCTGAGGAGGTTCGCCGAGTGATAAAACCAGAATGCGGTAAATATCTTTTAGCATTTCAATTTTCGTGGAAGCTATATTTTTTGTTTTAGCACCATTATTAGCCAGATCGCGCAGCTCTAAGGCATCTTCGCGGAGTTTGCGTGCGAGCAATCGCGACATCATACGTGTGTTTTTACTTTGGTAGGTATCGGGCATGGCCGAAGCAGGTACCACACCATATTTTTTAACGATGTCGGAAAAAGTTGTCCATTGTCCGCCGTC
>QMPP01000018.1 GCA_003650425.1 Bacteroidota bacterium
CAACTCGATAATTTCCTCCTTATTGCGAAAACTGGCACCCATAATTTCGGTGTTGAAATCAAATTTTTTATAGTAATGGTAGATTTCGGTAACCGATAATACCCCCGGATCTTCCGTAGCCGGGATATGGTCAACTCCTCGCTCCTTTTTGTGCCAGTCTAAAATCCGACCCACGAATGGCGATATCAGGGTAACACCGGCTTCGGCACAGCAGATGGCCTGTGTCTTACTAAAGAGAAGGGTTAGGTTGGTGTGTATTCCTTCTTTTTCTAAAATCTCTGCCGCTTTGATTCCTTCCCAGGTGGCGGCTACCTTTATCAGCACCCGCTCGCGTGAAATACCCTCCTTTTCGTAAAGACGAATTAAACCTTTGGCATAAGAAATGGTATCGTAAATACGAAATGAGAGACGAGCATCCACTTCTGTTGATACACGACCGGGGACAATTTCAAGAATCTGCATACCAAAGTTAACAGAAACTTTTTTCAACCCAAAGCGAAGCTTCTCGTGAATATCACCCTGTTGCTTACGGGCAAAAACCACGGCATCATCAATCAACGTTTTGTATCGGGGGTTTTGTGCCGCGGCCAGTATCAGCGACGGGTTGGTGGTGGCATCTTGAGGTTTGTATTTTTTCATCGACTCAAAATCGCCGGTATCGGCAACCACGGTCGTATATTTTTTTAACTGTTCTAATGTATTCATTGTATCCAATGTTACTCTTTTAATTAACCCTCCTTTATTTAACTCAAACCAAACCGTTTAATCTTTTGGTAATTAGGTTGTGTGACTCCTCCATTATACGGTCAATCAACTCTTTACAAGTTGGTATATCATGAATCAGGCCTGCTACCATCCCACACGACCATGCCCCAACTTCCATATTTCCTTCCATCATTATTTTGGGATACACACCTGCTACTTCGTCAATAACATCCTCAAACCGGATATTCTTTCCCAACTTTTCTTCCTTTTGTAACAATCGCTGTACGGCTGCATTATTCATTACGCGTTCCGTATTTCTCAGCGGTCGCATAACCAGACGGGTATCTAATTCAGTAGCATTCAGAATGGCTTGTTTTACATTATCATGAATAGGTGCTTCTTGGGTAGCCATGAAACGGGTTCCCATATTAATACCTTCGGCACCCAGAGCCAATGAAGCAACCAAAGATCGAGCATCCGCCATTCCACCGGAAGCTAAGATTGGTATTTCCAGCTCTTCGACAGCACGTGGTATTAAAATCATGTTCGGAATATCATCTTCACCCGGGTGGCCACCGCACTCAAAACCATCAATTGACACGGCATCGCAACCAATGGCCTGCGCTTTTAGGGCATGTCGTACTGAAGTACATTTGTGAATGACCTTTATGCCTGCTTTTTTCAGATAGGGCATCACAGATTCCGGATTGCGTCCTGCAGTTTCCACCACTTTTACCCCTCCTTCAATAATGGCCTTAACATATCCCGGATAATCCGGAGCATTAACTATGGGTAAAAACGTTAGATTTACGGCAAAAGGTTTATCGGTTAATTTCTTACATCTTGCAATTTCATTGGCTAAATCGGCCGGGGTTTTTTGGGTCAAGCCTGTTATGGTTCCAATACCCCCTGCATTAGAAACCGCAGCAGCGAGTTCCGCAAAGCCAACATAATGCATACCTCCTTGCATGATGGGATGTTCAATACCAAATATTTCGGTTATCCTGGTTTTCATAATATTATTTTAAATTGTAAAATTGTATTTTTTATCATTTATTACGGCAGTTTGGCTAAAAATCTGCCATTAGGGTTAAATTTTTGGTAAGAATGTAAGAGTCCGGTATAAAAAGAGCCTTTGTCGTAAAAGCCGATAATTAGGGATTCACACGGATGTAAAAAATAAATTATCTGTCCGGCTCATTTTACCTCACTCCCATTGCTCACGCTTTCATCGGGGGAAACAAACACCAGCTTGCCATCTTTGTCTTCCGCCATTAATATCATACCTTGAGATACGATGCCACGCAATTTGCGGGGTTTGAGATTCACCAGAATAGAAACTTGTTTACCGATAATTTTTTCCGGCTCGTAATATTCGGCAATACCTGACACCACGGTTCTTTGGTCGATGCCGGTGTCGATTTTCAGTTTCAGGAGTTTTTTGGTTTTAGGTACTTTTTCTGCTTCCAAAATAGTTCCTGTACGAATGTCCATTTTCATAAAATCATCAAACTCTATTTCCTCTTTAGCAGGTGCAGCCTTAACTTCAGCCATTTCGTTTTGTTTTTTGGTGTTCAGTAGTTTTTGAACTTGTGCTTCCACCTCGCTGTCTTCAATTTTTTCAAAAAGAAACCCGGGGTTATTTAGTTGATGTTCCGATTTAAGTACGTCGGGGTCGCCAGCTTTATCCCAGGTTTTGTTTTTGAGGTTAAGCATTTTATAAAGCTTTTTTGAAGTGAACGGCAGGAATGGTTCCGACAAAACAGCGAGGTTGGCTGTTATTTGCAGCGAAATATTCATCACGGTTTTTACCCTGTCGGGGTCGGTTTTAAATATTTTCCAGGGCTCATTTTCGGTGAGGTATTTATTGCCCAAACGAGCCAGGTTCATCAACTCACTTAACGCTTCGCGGAAGCGGTACAACTCGATACTTTTGGCAATTTTAGCCGGAAAATCAGCCATGGTTTTCAGTACTTGCACATCTTCGGCAGTTAAGGCACCTCTTTCAGGAACAACTCCTTCAAAATATTTTTTAGTAAGCACCAGTGTCCGGTTCACAAAGTTGCCAAAAACAGCCAGCAGCTCGTTGTTGTTACGAGCCTGAAAATCTTTCCAGGTAAAATCGTTGTCTTTGGTTTCGGGTGCGTTGGCCGTAAGCACGTATCGCAACACATCTTGTTTATTGGGAAACTCTTCGAGGTACTCGTGTAGCCAGACGGCCCAATTTCTGGAAGTGGAAATTTTATTATTCTCCAGGTTCATAAACTCGTTGGCCGGCACATTATCGGGCATAATATAAGAGCCTTCGGCTTTGAGCATCACCGGAAAAATAATACAATGGAAAACAATGTTGTCTTTCCCGATAAAATGCACCAGCTTACTATCGTCCGATTTCCAGAAAGGCTCCCAATCTTTGCCTGTTTTCTCACTCCATTCCCTTGAAGCCGAGATGTATCCAATGGGAGCGTCAAACCACACATAGAGTACTTTACCTTCGATACCTTCAATAGGAATCTCAACACCCCAGCTCAGGTCGCGGGTAACGGCACGGGGTTGTAATCCCTGATCCAACCACGACTTAACTTGCCCGTAAACATTGGGCTTCCAATCGTTTTTATGACCTTCCAAAATCCATTCAGTTAACCATCCTTCATACTCATTTAGTGGCAAATACCAGTGTTTGGTCTCTTTCAGTACGGGCACATTGCCGCTTAAGGCTGACTTTGGATTGATCAACTCAAGCGGGCTCAGCGAGGTGCCGCAACTTTCGCACTGATCACCGTAAGCTTTTTCGTACCCGCAATGAGGGCAGGTTCCCGTAATATATCTGTCAGCGAGAAATTGATGGTTTTCTTCGTCGTAATATTGTTCCGAGCTCTTTTCGATAAACTTCCCCTCTTTGTACAACTTCTTAAAAAAGGCAGAAGCGGTTTCGTGGTGGATGGGAGCTGAAGTACGAGAGTAAATATCGAAAGAGATGCCAAAATCTTCAAAAGATTTTTTAATAATTCCATGATACCTATCGACAATATCCTGCGGCGTAACGCCCTGTTGACGAGCTTTAATCGTGATGGGAACACCATGTTCATCGGAACCACCAATAAAAAGTACCTCTTCTCCTTTTAAACGTAAATAACGTGCATAGATATCGGCGGGAACGTAAACGCCCGCGAGGTGACCTATGTGGATAGGACCGTTGGCGTAAGGTAATGCAGAAGTGATGGTATATCGTGCCGGTTTGTTATTCATAACTTTCAATTTTTGAATTTGCAAAGTTAATGAATTGAGCCGATATGTCAGTATCCCTCTTTTAAGCTTTAAATATCGAAAAATATATCCCCGTTATCGCTTTAGCATTTTACGTGAAACGGCCACACCGTTTTTATCGACGAAGTGAACAATGTAAAGTCCTGACGGTAAGCTGGAAACATTGATTGAATAGCCGGATTTTCCTTTAGGAATCGTAGTAGTTTTCTGGATTCTTAATTTTCCGGCCACATCAAAAATTGCGATGGTAGCGGAGGAGGATTTTCGGGCAACCATTTTAAGCTGTAGCCTATTATTTACGGGATTCATAAAAGAGATATCAGTAAAAAGAGAATATTGATATTCATCGATTCCAACATGCTGGTCGACACTTAGTTTTAAGGTAACCGGCAGATGATCGGAGTTTTTTCCCAAAGCATTTAACACGTCAGAAGGTACCGAAGTGTTTGTTGGAGGGTCAAGTAATCCTTCATTAAAATGTTGCCCATCCTGCCCAACTGCCCAATAGCTGTCATCAACATACTTTACATGCTCGGTTCCGTTTTTTACATAATTTGAAATCAGAATATAATCAAACCGGTCATCCATCCCACCCCACGAGGCACAGCCATTGTCGGATGAGTGGGTTGATTGTGTATGGTAATTACGGAAAGCGTAATTGTTATGCCAGTCACCACTTTGGTTAACAGGATCGTTAAAATTGATGCTACTGTTGCTGTTCATGGTAAATTGCAGCCAGGCCGGTTCTGTTTCACCGTAGATGTTAAAATCACCCATCATCAGGTAGTTGGCATTTTGGTCGTGATTCTTCAGGTAGTTCATAGTGTTGGTAGCCATCACTTTTCGCTTGTTACTATTGTCGGTTCCCGAGCCGGCTTTCAAGTGTGCCACCATACAGATTACAAAAGCGGTATCGCCATTTTCCAGGTCAGAAGAGTTGTAGTAAAATTTAAACAAGTTAATATCGCGGACGTAATCCTGTACAATAGCCTGTTTTTGAAAAGTGAGCTTTATTGAATTGTAATAGATAGCGTTGGCCAAATAAGGTGCATTGCTATGGACAAAAGCGGGGCGTTTGTAACGACTGGTCCAGGTAGTGTTTATTACTCCAAGCAGATGTTCCATCATTGCTTCGGAAGCTACCATTTCGTTTACCGAAAAAATATCGGGTTTTACATAATTAATAATTGTTTTGATATAGCCGTCCTTGGTAGTAACATTGTTGTTGGTACTGTTACATCCGTCATAATCGTTGCCATACTGCAACAAGTTGTATTGTAAAACCGTGAGGGTATCCTGTGCCTCCATTGTGCCGGCATAAAGCAGGACTAACATCAAGAACAATAGTTTTTTCATAATGATATTTTCAGCAAAGATAGGTCAAACTGAAAACGCTTGTCTTTTAGGCCGCAAAATAAATTTTATTGGTTTGCTTCGATAAGCAGCTCCAGCATTTTAATGCCGGCTTCCGGAATTTTTGTTCCCGGGCCAAACACGGCTACCACGCCTGCATCGTACAAAAACTGGTAGTCCTGATGGGGAATCACACCACCAACAATGACCATGATATCCTCTCTTCCTTGTTTTTTTAACTCTTCAATAACCTGTGGCACCAGGGTTTTATGGCCGGCTGCTAGTGAAGAGACTCCGAGAATATGCACGTCGTTTTCAATAGCTTGTCGGGCTGCTTCGGCAGGAGTTTGAAACAGGGGTCCCATATCTACATCAAAACCAATATCGGCATAACCGGTAGCAACTACTTTGGCGCCGCGGTCGTGGCCATCCTGACCCATCTTAGCAATCATAATGCGTGGACGGCGTCCCTCTATGGCTGCAAACTTATCAGCCAACTCACGGGCTTTTTGAAATTGCTCGTCATCGCCGGCTTCGGCTGAATAGACTCCTGATATTGATTTTATCACTGCTTTATACCTCCCAAAAACTTTTTCACAGGCAAAGGATATTTCTCCTAACGTGGCACGTTTTTGTGCTGCATCAACTGCCAAAGCTAATAAATTTCCATCACCTGTTTCACACGAATGTGTAATGGCGTCAAGACTTTTTCTGACTGCTTCGCTGTCACGCTCTGCTTTCAATTTGTTAAGTCGCTCAATTTGTGATAGCCTTACTGCCGTGTTATCCACCTCAAGAATATCAAGGGGGCGCTCTTTTTCAGGGCGATATTTATTGACTCCTACAATAACGTCTTTCTGTGAGTCGATACGTGCCTGTTTGCGGGCAGCAGCTTCCTCGATACGCATTTTTGGTAATCCTGTTTCGATGGCTTTGGCCATACCACCCATTTCTTCAACCTCTTCAATCAATTTCCAGGCCTTGTGAGCCAATTCGTTTGTAAGGTATTCAACATAATAGGATCCTGCCCATGGATCTACATTTTTGGTGATGCCGGTTTCCTCCTGAAGATAGATTTGGGTGTTACGGGCAATACGTGCTGAAAAGTCGGTAGGAAGGGCAATGGCTTCATCGAGCGCATTGGTATGTAGCGACTGTGTACCTCCCAAAGCAGCTCCCATGGCTTCAACACAGGTTCTGGCCACGTTGTTAAACGGATCCTGCTCGGTAAGGCTCCATCCGGATGTCTGGGTATGAGTTCGCAAAGCCATCGACTTTGGATTTTCGGGGTTAAACTGCTTTACAATCTTAGCCCACAGCATACGGCCGGCTCTCAGTTTGGCAATCTCCATAAAATGGTTCATTCCCAGCCCCCAGAAAAAGCTTAGACGAGGAGCAAACTGGTCAATCTTCAACCCGGATTTTAATCCCGTTCTGATGTAGTCGAGTCCGTCGGCCAGGGTATAGGCCAGCTCAATATCGGCGGTAGCTCCAGCTTCCTGAATGTGGTAACCGGAGATGGAGATGCTGTTAAACTTGGGCATATTTTGTGAGGTGTACTCAAAAATATCGGAAATGATGCGCATGGATGGTGCCGGAGGATAGATATAGGTGTTGCGAACCATGAACTCTTTTAGAATATCATTTTGAATGGTACCGGCAAGATCTTCCATTGTTGCACCTTGTTCCAACGCGGCCACAATATAAAACGCCATCACAGGCAACACGGCACCGTTCATGGTCATTGAAACAGATATCTTATCGAGCGGGATTTGGTTAAAGAGTACCTTCATATCCAGTATTGAGTCGATGGCAACACCGGCTTTTCCCACATCACCCTCCACGCGTTCGTGGTCAGAGTCGTAACCACGATGGGTTGCAAGGTCGAAAGCCACGGAAAGTCCTTTTTGGCCGGCAGCAAGATTACGGCGATAGAAGGCATTGGACTCTTCAGCCGTGGAAAATCCGGCATATTGTCGTATAGTCCATGGTCGGGTTACGTACATGGTCGAGTAGGGGCCTCTTAAAAATGGGGGTATACCGGCAGCAAAGTCAAGGTGTTTCATCTTTTTTTTATCACCGGCAGTAAAAACCGGTTTTACCTTAATGTGTTCCGGTGTTTCCCAATTGGTTTTAATGGCCTGTTGCTTTTCCCATGCTACAGCTGTAACATTAGACACAGGAACGTTATCGATGTCAATATTTTTAAAATTCGGCTTCATATTTTTATTGTTTTATTGCCATTAATTATATTTTCAGCTCACGGTTGCAAACCGTGAGCTAAATCAATCATACTAAATCTGATTATGCCGGAATCATTTAATGTTCGTTTCAAACCGTGAACCGGATTTAGAAAAAAACTTTTTAAATAAAGGACACTCCTTAGCGCACGGTTTGCAACCGTGCGCCTTATTAACTCCTGACAATTTGTAAACTATTTATATCCACATTTCACAAAATTTAGATCTTAAATTTATTATTATTAATCCATTTCTCTTTTTAGTTTAGCTCACGGTTTGCAACCGTGAGCACATTATAACTCTTGACAGTTTGTAACTGTCGCTATCTTACAAAATCAATTTCCAAAACATAGTCCATACCTGAATAATTTCGTACACTGCTGTAAATCCAATCCTCCGGATTTGCAACAAGTCCTGCCTTTACAGGATTGTTGTGAATATAATTCATCTTTTGATTAATAACCCGCTACTGTAAAAGTTAGAAAATATAGTGCTGATTCGTCTTTGATATGATAACTTGACATTGATATTGTTTTTTTACATTACGCAGTTGCAAACTGCTGTTATTTTTTATTGCTCACGGTTGCAAACCGTGAGCTATTATTAACTTTATATTCCCAGCATCTGCTGGTAGCGTTTCAGCTCCTCCAACACATTGCTTTTTACATGAATAAAGTTTTCCATTCCGGCAGCTTTCAAGTGCTCAACAAGTTCCGTCGGATAGCCTGCCAACACAACAATAAACTCACTTTTTAATGCAGTAATCGCCTCTCTATCCATCGTTTTATAATCTTCGTCTGAGGCACAAAGCACAACAATATCAGGGTTGCTTTTTTTTGCTGCTTTTACACCCTGTTCAACAGTTTCAAATCCCTGATTATCGATTATCTCAAATCCTGCCACGCCAAAAAAGTTTTCGGCAAACTGACTTCTTACTCGTCGCATGGACAGGTTACCATAAGTAAGCATCCAAACCTTTGGTCTTGGGTTATTGTCGGCAAAGCGATCGGTTCGGTAGCGCAGCTGTTCATAAGCTGAGGCTCCCCGGTAACGTTTTAAAGGCTTCGCATCAACCTTGGATTCATCAACATCTTCAACAAAAAGCACCCCCTCGTTTGATAGTTTATCCAGTTGTTCCATACTGTTTGGGAACTGGTTAATGCCCAACATCGATTGTTTTCGAAAGGCCAGATTCCTATCTTTTTCAGCAGCCTCATTCTGAATTCTACTTTGGATCATTCCTTTCCTGAAAGCATTATTATAGCCTCCTTGCTCCTCGATTTCCAAAAACAGATTCCACGCGTGTTGAATCAACTCGCCGGTTAAATTTTCAATATAGTAAGAGCCGGCAGCCGGATCAACTACCTTATTAAAGTAGGATTCCTCTTTTAATACCAACTGCTGATTGCGGGCAATCCGATTTGAAAAGTCATTACCCTCTGAAAACACGCTGTCAAAAGGTAAAACCGTCATGCTATCGATGCCCCCGATAAGAGCGGACATCGTTTCGGTGGTAGTTCGTAACATGTTAACATAGGGATCATAAATGGTTTTATTCCACCATGAGCTGGAAGCATGAATATGGGCAATGCTGTTTTCAACCTTTTCCAATCCGTAAGCATCAACCATTTTTGCCCACAACAACTTAAGAGCCCTGAACTTGGCAATTTCCATAAAATATTCGGAACCAACAGCAAAATGAAATCGTATTTTTGGGGCTACTTCATCGATAGAAAATCCCTGATCGGTTAAAAAAGTAAGGTATTCGGCACCCATGGCCAAAGCACAGGCAAGTTCGCTAATAATACCACCACCTGCATTATGGAACAGGTGGGCGTTTACAGTAATTAGTTGAAATGCGGGTAGATACTCACCTGTTTTAAAAAGTTTAACAAGCGTATCAAACTCTATTTTTTCCCCACGAGCAAAACGGCCTCTCATTGAAAATTCTCCCAGCGGATCAACATTCAGCGAGCCCTTTATTTTATCTAAATTATAATGGTGCTTTTTTGCCAAACGGTCAAGTGCCATCAAAATCTCGTTAGCGTTTCCTCCGGAAAAGTTTAATTCAATGCTATCGGCACGAATATTTTCCAGTAATTTTTTTAGCTCTTCTTCTCCCGGATTAGTGTTCTCAGGGAAAATAAAACCTAACGAGTCAATCCCTCGCGCGCTTACATCAAGCGCCTTTTTGTTTGCTTGAGTAAACTCGTTAACTACTATATCCTGCCTTACCAACCAGCTGTTTTCATGCGTATGCTTCCCTCTAAGGTAAGGAAATTGAGCCGGCAAAATCTTAGTAAAAGAGCTGTTTTTTAAATCTTCTTCGCGGTAAAAAGGTTTGATTTCAAACCCTTCCGCTGTTTTCCGAATAAGTCTACTGTACGGTTTTCCTTTTAAATCTTTAACAATTTTTTCTTCCCATTGCCTGATGGACACGGGAGCAAACTTGTTAAAAAGGTTTTTATTTGACGTTACGTTTTCCATTTGTTTTCAGTTGTGAAATAATAAACAAAAGTAGTAAAACTCCTGATTGGAGTAATTGAAATCAAACTAAATTAGCAAAATTTGATAAGAGCTAAAATAGTCAATTCTAAACAGCCATCGTCCACAATATTTTAATTATTTAACACATTTATAGTGATTTATTGAAAAAACAAGTGTTTCTTTGCACCCTTGAATTTTTTCTGTCGTAATTTATGGGGTAAATTGACGTGGATAAAATTCCAAAATGGAGGCAATTTTGCCCACATCAATTTAAAAACATATTATGACTTTTGAAGACATTAATATCCATAAGGATATTCTCAAGGCTATTGGTGAATTAGGATTTGTAAATCCAACACCTATTCAAGCTGAAACCATTCCGCATTTATTAGAAAACTCCGATCAGGATATTTTGGGATTTGCCCAAACCGGAACCGGAAAAACTGCTGCTTTTGGTTTACCCATTATCCAGCAAATCGATACCGACAGTAATCAAACACAAAGTATCGTGTTGGCCCCAACGCGCGAACTTTGTATGCAGATTGCCAAGGATTTGGAATCTTATTCAAAATACACCAAACACTTAAATGTAGTAGCAGTATATGGTGGAGCCAGTATCGACACCCAGATAAGAGCACTCGGTAGAGGAGCACACATTGTTGTTGGCACCCCCGGCCGTACGCTCGACCTTATTAAAAGAAGAAAACTAAAACTTCACAATGTTCAGTGGCTTGTTCTCGACGAAGCTGATGAAATGCTGAACATGGGTTTTAAAGAGGAGCTTGACAATATTTTGTCGGAAACCCCGGAAACAAAGCAAACCCTTCTGTTTTCGGCCACCATGCCCAAAGAGGTTGCCCGTATCGCTAAAGAATACATGAAAAACAGCAAAGAGATTCGTGTTGGCGAAAAAAATGCCGGAGCCGAAAATGTTGAACACGCGTATTACGTGGTACGTGCCAGCGACAAATACGCCGCGTTGAAACGTATTGCCGATATCAACCCCAATATTTATGGTATTGTGTTTTGCCGCACACGGCGCGACACCAAAGAGGTAGCTGATAAACTTATTGAAGACGGATATAACGCCGATGCCCTGCATGGCGATCTTTCACAATCGCAGCGTGACATGGTGATGCAGCGCTTCAGACAAGGTAGTCTGCAAATTCTCGTGGCTACCGATGTGGCTGCCCGCGGGTTAGATGTAAACAGTCTTACGCACATTATTAACTTTAACCTCCCCGACGACCTTGAAGTGTATATACATAGAAGTGGTCGCACGGGCAGAGCCGGAAACAAGGGAATATCAATCACCATTGCGCACTCAAGAGAGCTTTCCAAGATAAGAACCCTTGAAAGAATGGTAAAAAAGCCATTTAAAAAAGAACGTATTCCCAGTGGCGTGGAGATTGTTGAGAAACGATTGATTAACTTAATCGATAATATCAAACATACTGTCGTTGACGAAAAGAAAATTGCTCCTTATCTGGATGATATCTTGCAAAAACTGGAAGAGCTATCGCGTGAAGAACTGATAAAAAAACTGGTGTCTGTTGAGTTTACCCGCTTTTTGGAATATTACAAAGGTGCTAAAGATATTAACTTTGAAGGCAGCGAGTCAAGAGGAAGAGACCGGGATCGTGACCGCAGCCGTGGCAGAGATCGTGATTACGACAAAGGAGGTGCTGGTGACAGATCGAGAAAAGAGCGTCGTTCTGAATCAAGGGGAAAAGGTAAATTCTCCAGATTTTATATTAATCTGGGAACCAAGGCTAACATCAATCCTGCTACCTTAATTGGTATTATCAACGATGTAACCGACAACCGCGAAATCGGTATAGGAAGAATTGAGCTGATGAAAAAATTCTCGTTTTTTGAAGTTGACAGCCATTATGAAAAGGAGATTGTTAAATCGTTTCAGGATGTTGGCTACAAAGGACAGAGCATTATTGTTGAGCTTTCAAACCCGAAACAAGAATCAACTACCGATCGTTACGAAAAGCGTCATAATACTTTCGAGCGGAGCAGAGGCTCAAAATCCTCCGGAAGGCGAAAAGACAAAGGTTTCGATCGGAAACAAAAAGGAAAAAGAAGAAAATAATCTTTTACGAGCCGAGTGATTTAAGATTTATTAAAGAAGATGGATTTTACATCGTTCAATTATAAAAAAATCCCGACAGATACTCTGCCGGGATTTTTTCATGTTCAAAAAAGAAGGATTAATCTTCTTCTTTTTGTTGTTCTTCGTATTCTTTAAGCAGTTTTTCCTGAACATCACCTGGTACCTGAGCATATTCGGCAAATTGCATAGAGAACACACCACGTCCCGAAGTAATGGAGCTCAGCGAAGTGGCGTAACGTTGCATTTCGGCCAGCGGTACACGAGCACGAATAATCTGGTTTTTACCTTTGGCATCCATCCCCATAATCATGGCTCTGCGTCCCTGCAGGTCGGTCATAACCGAACCCATCATTTCTTCAGGAATGCTAACTTCCACATTATAGATAGGCTCCATAATTTTTGGACCTGCCTGTTTAAAAGCATCGCTGAAAGCAAAACGACCGGCTAGTTTAAACGAAATTTCATTGGAGTCAACCGGATGCATTTTACCATCGTAAACATAAACCACAATATCACGGGCATAAGATCCGGTTAGCGGTCCCTCTTCCATACGCTCCATTAAACCTTTCATAATGGCAGGCATAAAGCGTGCATCGATGGCACCGCCAACGATACAGTTGTGGAATATCAGTTTTCCACCCCATGGTAAAATATGCTCATCCGTACCTCTAACGGGTATATCGGTTGGCTTTTCATAATCTTCAACATAAGGCTGAACCCTAAGATATACCTCACCAAACTGACCTGAACCACCCGACTGTTTTTTATGACGGTACGAAGCATTGGCTGTTTTTGTAATGGTTTCGCGATAAGGTACTTTAGGAATAAATGTTTCAACTTCAATTTTGTTATCATTATCCAAATACCATTTAATGGTGTTCAAATGGATGTCGCCCTGGGTTCTTAGCAATTGTTGTTTCAACTCGCGCGAAAATTCCATGATGATAGTAGGATCGGTTTTGTGCATTTCGTTAAGAACAGCAGCCATCTTTTCATCATCCGTAGAGTTTACCGCTTTAATAGCCACGGTATATAAGGGATCGGGAATCGGATAGCTTTCAAAACCTGAATCTACATTTTTAGAATCCATCAAAGTATCACCGGTTTTCACATCTTTAAGTTTGATGGTAGCTGCAATATCACCGGCAACCACTTTATCAACTTTGTCACGATTTTTGCCATTAAGTGCAAACAACTGGGTAACTCTCTCTTTATTGCTGGTGCGGCTATTAATCAGATCCTGACCCTCGGTAACTTCGCCTCCGTAAACTTTAAAGAAGCTTACTTCACCAAGATGCTGTTCGATGGATGTTTTCCATACAAACAAAGCGGTTGGGTCGTTTACATCACATTTAAACTCTTTACCATCTTTGGTTACTTTGGCAGGACGATGGTTTGGCGCCGGGCAACTTTTAACAACGAAATCGAGTAGGCGAGTCATGCCAATGCCATGTTTTGCTGAAACAACCATTACCGGCAAAATAGCTCTGGTAATCATGCCCAAGCGAAGTCCTTCACGCATCTCTTCGATGGTAAGGGTATCGTTTTCAAAATATTTTTCCATTAGTGCTTCGTCACCTTCGGCAGCGTTTTCGATTAACTGTAGGTGTAACGCTTCGGCTTTTTCTTTTTCACTATCGGGAATATCAAGAATATCAGGCTCTCCACCATCCTCTTTAAATTTTAACATTTTCATATACACCAGGTCGATAATGGTATCGAACCCTTCGCCACTATTAACCGGATATTGAACCATAGTAACCTTATCGCCAAAATAATCTTTTAGCGCGGTAATAGAATCGTTGAAATTGGCACCATGATGATCCATTTGGTTAATAACAAATACCACCGGACTATTCATTAACTCGGTTTGACGGTAAGCTGTTTCGGTGGTTGCTTCAACTCCCGACTGTCCATTAACAACCAGCACGGCCGTATCGGCAACACTAAGAGCAGCTATAGTCTCTCCAACAAAATCAGAAAAACCGGGCGCATCGATTATGTTGATTTTTTTACCATCATAGGTGGTATGCAACAACGATGAATGAACTGAATTTTGACGTTCCAGCTCGATGGGTTTATAGTCAGAAACGGTATTTTTGTCGTCAATACTTCCTCTTCTATTAATCATTTTACCTTCGAAAAGCATCGATTCTGCAATCGTTGTCTTTCCTGATTTCGCACCTCCAATCAGCGCAATATTTCTAATGTCCTCAGTTTGAAATACCTTCATAATACTCAAAATATTAATTAATTAGCACTTTGTTTTTCTCAAGCAGCAAATGTAATAAAATAAAGTTACAATATTTACGCTCCTAATTATTTAAAACTATGCTAAAGAACAAATATTTACACTAATTTTGTCTTTGAAAAATGTGATAACCATGAAAACAATAGTATCCTTTATAATCCTTCTTTTAGTCAATGCGGGACTTCTTGCACAAGACACCCTGCCCGACCCCAATATCCCTTTCGACAAAGAAACCCAAACAGTTGAGTTTTCTAATGTTATCCATGTTCAGGGTACAAAACAGGAATTATTCAACCGATGTGTTTATTGGCTGAACGACTTTTACAAAAGCCCTACTCGTGTAACACAAATTCGCGATTTACCTTCGGGAAAAATTCTTGGAAAACATTTTTTTCCTCTTTACACATTCGATACAATTGACAAGGTAAAAAAGAAAACCGCCAAGGTTAATTATACTTTTATAGTGGTATTTAAAGATGGCCGTTATAAGTGGGAAATTAACGAACTGGAAGTTATTGCCAACCGAAAAGTACCTATTGGGGAGATGCTGAACAAGAGCGACACCATGTATCGTAAAAAATGGAAGTCCTATTTAATTCAGATAAATGAATTTATTGAAAACTGGAGCAGTAATTTGACAAATAAAATGCAACCTGAAAAGGCAAAGAAAGAAGAGGATGATGATTGGTAAGGATTACAAAAGAATTTAACAAATCATGCCGAGAAGAAGAAAACGTGATATTATTGTCAAAGGCTTCTCCAAACTTTTAAAGGAGGATAAGCTTAAAATTGTTGCCGAGTTGATGAACAATTCAGCAGAGACCATTGATTTGATGAAAAGCTTTTGGCATCCTGACAAGCACAAACAAGAAATTTTTGATGAATTTTCGGAGAACACCATTTCAAACTTTTACATTCCTTACGGGGTATCGCCCAATGTAATTATCAACGGTAAAATGTATTTGGTTCCCATGGTTATCGAAGAGAGTTCGGTAGTAGCCGCTGCCTCTTCGGGAGCTAAATGGTGGCTCGATCATGGTGGGTTTCATGCCGAAGTAGTAGATGTTATCAAAATTGGTCAGTTGCATTTTAGCTGGAAGGGGGATGTGAAAAAGCTTTATGAAGTGTGGGATGAACTTACCCGTGCTTTCCGAACGGCAACAACTCATATTACGGCAAACATGGAAACACGAGGCGGTGGCATTACCGGCTTTGAGCTTTTGGACATGACGGATAAGATAAAGGATTACTATCAGATTCGTGTTTCGTTTAACACCAAAGACTCCATGGGCGCTAACTTTATCAACTCTTGTCTGGAGGAGTTCGGACAAACGCTGAAAACCTTTTTAAGCATTCATCCCGATTTTAAAGAAGAAGAAAAAGAGGTGACCATTATCATGGCTATCTTATCTAACTACACACCCGGTTGTTTAGTGAAAACATGGGTGGAATGCGATATTTCAGAATTAAATAGCCTGGATGATCAGCTTACCGGAGAACAGTTTGCCGAAAAATTTATGACCGCAGTAGAAATTGCCGAGGTAGATACTTACCGGGCTACCACGCACAATAAAGGTATTTTTAATGGAATTGATGCTGTGGCCATTGCCACCGGAAACGATTTCCGGGCGATTGAGGCAGCAGGACATACCTACGCCTCAAAGGGCGGGCAGTATAAAAGCCTTTCACATGTAGAAATTAAAGACGGACGGTTTAAGTTTTATCTGGAAATCCCTCTTGCGCTTGGCACAGTGGGCGGCTTAACTTCGCTCCACCCGCTGGCAAAACAGTCGCTGGAATTACTTGGAAAACCCACTGCTGATGAATTAATGATGATTGCAGCCACCATGGGGCTGGCCAATAATTTCTCAGCTGTTCGCTCGCTGGTAACCAAGGGTATTCAACGTGGCCACATGAAAATGCACCTAATGAATATCTTAAACCACTTTCAAGCCACTGAAGATGAAAAACAACTGGCCTTAGAATATTTTGAAGATAAGATAGTTTCGTTTGCCAGTGTCCACGACTTTTTAAAGAAAATACACCTCTCATGAGCTACCAATCTCAATATTATAAAGCCCCGGGGAAATTATTAATTACCGGTGAATACCTTATCCTTGAAGGAGCAGAAGGGCTGGCACTTCCTTTAAAGCAGGGCCAGGATTTAACCGTAATAAAAACAGAAATCCAAAACCGGCAATTGGTTTGGGAAGCCTTCTCTCCGGAAGGATTATGGTTTTCGGCCACCTTTGCCCTGCCTTCCTTCACTATTATCAATACTTCGGATAAAGCGTTTGCCCAACGGCTAACCGGAATTTTAAAAGCCGCTCAACAGCTCAACCAAAATTTTCCGGCTCCCGGCTCTTATGAGGTAAAAACGGTGTTGGATTTTAATCCCGAATTTGGTTTCGGCTCTAGTTCAACACTCATTGCCAACGTGGCACGCTGGGCTAAAGCCGACACCTTCGAATTGCAAAACCTCACCTTCAACGGCTCGGGATATGATGTGGCCGTGGCACTCGAAGCCAAACCCATAATTTACAGCCTAAAACAAAAAAAACCTGTTTATCACCCCGTGGTTTTCAACCCCGCTTTTGCCAACAATCTCTATTTTGTATATCTCGGTAAAAAACAACGCTCGTTGGAGGAGGTAAAGCGGTTTAAAGAGAAAGCCCTGTTTTCACCTGCCGATATTGATGCCATTACAGCCATCACACGGGAAATTGTTAACTGTCGTTCGTTACAACAATTTGAAAGCCTTTTAAAAGAACATGAGTCCATTTTGTCCGGTATTCTGAAAACACCTCCTGTTCAGCAACAACTATTTACGGATTACAACGCAGGGATTGTAAAATCGCTGGGAGCCTGGGGCGGTGATTTTGTGCTGGTAACTTCCACCAAACCGGTAAATGAGTTTAAAAAGGAAATGAATAAATTTGGTTTTGAAACAGTTTATGGTTTTAACGACATTGTTAGCAATTAGCAACTAAAAACCGCATTCTAACTCATAATTATTTAAGTAATCAACTTTAATTATTTCCGGCCGTAATCTGCCGGTATTTCACCCCAGGCATCGGTTCTCCACTTTAAAATAGGATTATTCCATTCATTGGTCTTTAACCATTCAACTGCCTTTTCAATACTATCAAAAAGCGTTGCGTTTTTCGCTGATCGACGCAACTTAGTGTTTACCCTTCGTTTGCTTACCCAGCTAATGGCTGTGTTGGAGTCGGAATAAATAGGAATTTTAAGCCCCTTTTGTTTCAGATAAGCAAGTCCCAAAACAATGGCCAAAAATTCACCAATATTAACCGTTCCCTCGGGATAAGGCCCACGGGCAAATACCTGTTTTTTTGTATCAGTCATAACACCGCGGTACTCTAATATTCCGGGATTTCCGGCACATGCTGCATCAACCGAAAGACTGGGAACAACAGGCTTGCCAATTGCTTTCAGTTCCATATCCGATAACCCGGATCCCTTTTTGGTATCGATTCCTTTATAATTTTCGTAAAAACTTTTGGCCGCGTCTTCTGCTTCCTGCTTGTTAACAAAGGCTTTGTACTGCGCCCCCACTACGCCTTGTACCTGACTTTTGCACTCTTCCCAGGAAGAATAAATTCCGGGATTATGCCCTTTCCAAACCACATAATACTTTTTAACTTTCTTTTTTCCCATGAATCAAAAGTATCATTTTTATTTTGTTAATTTTGGCTCAACAAATAATTATTTATCATGAAACATTTATCGGTATTTATTTTGATTCTATTCACTATGATTTCGTGTACAAACCATAATGGCGTTTATTTTGAAAAAAGTGTGCCGCTTGAAAAACACAACTGGCAACGTTTTCACAACATCGATTTTAACGTTCCGGTGAAAAAAGATAAACTGTTAGACTTTTCGATGGTTTTTAAATACAACGAAGATTTTAAAGATGTGTGGCTTCCGGTAAACATCACTTTTACTACCCCGGGAGGCGAAATACGCACACGAAATTACCGGTTCAGTTTACTCAACCGTAAAACCCGTAAAAAACTCGGAACCACGATAAATCATATTACAACAGTTGTTATTAACATTCGTAAAGAGATGCCATTTTCTGCCAATGGAGATTGTGTGGTTAGCATTGAAAAGCGAATCCCCAAAATGGACACTTACGGTATTGTAGAAGTGGGATTAAGAGTAGTAGAGAGCCAACCTAAAGCAGCCCCTAAAGAAAAAGCGAGCTAGGACGTAATATCTCTGATTTCTATTTTTACTCAGATGTTTCTGCTTTATTATCTAAATTCCCAACGTTGTTTTCAACTCTTTAATCCTTGACTTGCTCACGTTAATCCTGCTTCCGTCTTTGAGCACAACAAGGTAGCTCTCTTTGCCATACTTTTCTATTTTATCCATATAATCACTATTGATGATGGAGGAGCGATGAACCCTGATGAAATTTGTTTTCGGAAGATTTTTTTCCAAAAAGTTCATGGTCTCCTTTTTTAAATAGGATTTGCTTTTGGTAACAATTTCAACATAATCATCCTGAGCATCAATCCTGATGATTTCAGAAACAGGGATAACGTCTATCCGGCTACCTGTTTTTACAAAAATTCGGTGGATGGTATCAGCCTGTTCTTTTACTTTAGTTACCAAATTTTTAACATTATCTTCTTCTAATATCTTTTTCGAAATCTTGCTTTTTGCCTTTGTCAGAGCCTTTAAAAAGCGTTCTTTTGAAAAGGGCTTCATTAAATAATCGGTGGCATTCAGCTCGAAAGCTTTGATGGCATATTGATCGTAAGCGGTAGTAAAAATAATTTGTGGATACTCATCAAGCAATTCCAGCATCTCGAACCCGGTGAGTTTTGGCATTTGCACATCAAGAAAAACAAGATCAGGGTGGTGTTTTGAAATGGCTTTAATGCCATCGAAACCGTTTTCGCACTCCGCCAAAATTTCAATATCCGACTCCTCGGAGAGATAAGCCTTAATAAGGTCTCTTGCCGGGGCTTCATCTTCAATAATTACAATTTTAATTTTTTCCATAACTATGCTGGTTTTGTTAAGGGTATTTTTAACGTGGCATGGTATGTTTTTCCGTCCGAATCAATCATTAGTAGATCGTTACGGTGATAAATCAAAAGTAACCTGTCACGTATATTTTTTAACCCAATCCCCTCTCCTTTTTTTCTGATGGCGGCCGGGTCGTATTTATTACTAACATGGATGGTAACAAAGTCATCGTTAATGTGACACGACAATGCAATTTTTACCTCTTCGGTACTGTTGTAAACACCGTGCTTAATGGCATTTTCGATAAGCGGTTGCAATATCAGACTTGGCACTTTAGCTTCAAAACATTTGGTGGGAATATCCGGAACAAAATTCAGTCGTTTGCCAAAACGAACTTTTTCGATATCCAGATATCGCGATATGTTTTCAAACTCGTTTTCAAGTGTGGTAGTCGATTTTCTATCAGAGCTCAGCGAATAGCGTAAAAAATCGGATAACTTTATCACCATCTCCTGTGCTTTATCAGGTCGCGACAAGGTTAGCGAACTTACCGAGTTAAGACTGTTAAATAAAAAATGCGGGTTAATCTGCGACTTGAGCGCGTTAAGTTCTGCTTCTTTTACCAAACTTTTCAGTTCGCCTTCATGCCTTAACTTTTCCTGTAAATCTTCATAATACAAAATCAGGTAATAAATTAAAACATAAACGATGTAATAAAACAGCCCTGTAATAATTCGCCATGGTGTCGATTCTTTTAAAAACTGCAAGTATGCCTGATCAGCAGGAAAAAGACTAATAAGCGTATAATATGAAACGAAAAACCAGATGGCAATAATAACTCCTGCCACCATCAAATGCTGAAACAACAAGTCAACTCCGGAGGGCTTTTCCTTTAGGTTGTACCTTATAACAAACCAGAGAGTGTAGCCGGCTGCTGCAAACAATAAATTAAAGACAACGCTATCTGTTATACTTTCGGTAAGCGAAATGTCGTATAAAAAAAACAGTAATGCAGCATGAACCACGACAATTACCAGCCAGGTAACAAAGTAAATTGTTAAATAATATTTTTTTGACAAAACCGGAGTAGTCACTTATTAATAGCTTTTAATTTCAATACCGCCAAACATCACCATTCCTTTTATAACAAGGGTTTTTGATTTATCAAGCTCCGAAGAAGCCACCCGCCGTTTGTCGTTAATACCTCCTAAAATCGAAACCGTGTCTATTTGAACCTTCCAGGTATTAGGAAGAATGAGTGTCGTTCCGCCAAACAGGGTAAATACATCAATCACGCACCCTTCTGCATCCATCTCAGAACCAATCATATTAATTTCAGAACCGCCAAAAACCGAGGTAAGGTTGCCTCCTTTAAAATGCTTAGAGTCAACCTTTTTGTGTCCTCCCCCGAATATCGAAATATCGTTTATAAAATCATCCCTGTAGGTTGAATATCCTCCAAAGTGATGTTTCCATTTTTTTTTATCGAAATCGGGCTTGCCCGGAATATTTCCGCGGCGCGAAATAACCAAAACCCCAACGCCTATTAACACCAAAGGCCAAAAGACCTGGTGAAATCGTATGTTGACATCAAAAATATAAGGAATCCAAAATGCTACGCCAAGAGATATTAATATGGTTCCTGCCACTTTACGCTGCTTATTGGTAATAAGCACTATCCCAATTAAAATAAGTAATGTTTTCCACGAAAAAATATAGGTGCTTACGGACCAGTCAACCAATCCCATGGTATTAAACATCAATACTGCCCCCAATGCAATCAAAATTATCCCGATAATCAGGCGGCTGTCAGTTGGTTTTTGATTCATTATTATTGTGTTTTATTAATCTATGGCAAAAATAGGCTTGCACGAAACGAAAATAAATAAATTTTCGGTGAAAGGGGGAAAGCTATCGGTAAACCAACCGATTTATTCTAAATGGTTAATAAAGCCTTCTGACAGTCCATACCAATGCTGATTACTTCAAAAAAGCAGGCAAGGAAGCATCATAATATTTTTTGTTGTGCACCATTATCGAAAAATTAAGCATGGTTTGATAAGGCCCACGCGAAATAAATAAATTAAGCAACCATGGAGGTACTGTACCTCCTACATCAACCGACAAATATAATTCAACATAAACTTGATTAGACCCCAGCGAAGTAAATTTCCATTCAGATTCAGAATAAGGTAACCGGATAATATCCTTTTTCTCAGGTATATAGTCGGGAACTCCGAATCCGTGAATAATAATACTATTACTACTATTTTTTCTGGCAACTATTTTCGATACGTAATCACGATCCAATACAGGCCACGGGGTACGCGATTGAGCATAATAGTACCACGTTGAGTCATTATCAACACTAAGAACTTTAGCATTTTTACACTGGTACATCCACTTGGTGTGGTTTGACACATCTAATATTGCTTCTATGGCAGAAGCCATTGAGCAATCAAGTGTAGTGGTAGCTTTAACAGCATTAACAGGTGATTTGGAAATTGATTTCACGTAAACATCAATACCCTTTTGCTGCTTTACCAATTTCCATCCCTCCTCACTTTGCGAAAAAAGTAACCATGAAGAAAAAAAGAAGAAAAAGAAAAAAGATATCCTCATATTTTGTTGTTGAACGCAAAAATAAATAAAACTACCGGTTATTTGTTTTTTTCTTTTTTGAACAAGTTTGCCTGATGACCTACCCATTCAAAATCGCTGAACAAACTATTAACTGCATCTTCGTAATCATTAAACGATTTTACTTTTTTAACCCTGCTAAATACCTTATGCGGATTACTGAACGAAAACGACAAATACCACCAGTACTCTTTCATGTTACCCAATGTTTGCAAACCGTCGCGATGTTGTTTTCGTCGTTCAAAATACAAATCGTCAACAAACCTCCGGATAAGCTGTTTTTGCTCAGCAAGCTCCGGAACAGGCTGTTGCTTTATCGTTGCCGGTAAAAACGGGTCGGCAAGCAATCCTCTGCCCAGCATTACAAATGAAAGCTTTGGAAATAAATCATTAACTTTTAAATAATCTTTTTTGGTAAAAATATCTCCATTGTACCCCACGGGAATAGTAGATTGTTGCATCGCCCGTTCAAAGGCGGTAAAATTAGCCGACCCCTTGTAAAGCTGCTTTCCAACCCGGGCATGAATAGCCAACTCCTCCAGGGGAAAGTGATTAAAAACAGGAATAAGGTTTAAAATCTCATCCGGATTTTCATAGCCTAAACGCAGCTTAACAGAGAGTTTTAACGGAAGCTCCGGCATTATTTGCGATAAAATCTCCTCCACTTTATCGGGATGGGGTAACATGCCGGAACCACGTCCTTTTCGGGCAACCCTTGGGTAGGGACAACCCATGTTCCAATTTATTTCATCAAAACCAAGTTGTTGACAAAATCCGGCAAACCTAAGCATTTCATCAGCATCCTTACTTAAAATTTGTGGCACAACCGGAATACCATGTTCACTTACATGTAACAGCTCTTTACTCCGTGAAGTGCTCAGATTTTGTTTGTGAATACTGGTAAAAAAAGGCGTAAGCAGCTTGTTAACTCCCGTAAAATGACAGGTAAATACCTCACGAAACACCAGATTGGTAATTCCCTGAAAAGGAGCCATCTCTATTTTTACCGGATCGCCTGGCTGCATTAATTAAAATTCCAGATTTTGCGGGGTACGCGGAAAAGGTATCACGTCTCTGATGTTTCCCATTCCGGTTAAAAACAGTATCAGACGCTCAAATCCCAGTCCGAAACCGGCATGCGGTACCGAACCGAATTTTCTGGTTTCGAGATACCACCACATCGACTCTTCCGGAATATGCATCTCGTTCATACGGGCATAGAGCTTATCGTAATCTTCCTCACGCTGCGAGCCGCCAATAATTTCACCAATTTGAGGAAATAGCACATCCATAGCACGAACGGTTTTACCATCGTCGTTTTGTTTCATGTAAAAAGCCTTAATCTCCTTCGGATAATCGGTAAGAATAACCGGTGTTTTAAAATGCTTTTCAACCAAATAACGTTCGTGCTCCGATTGTAAATCGGCACCCCAGCCCTCGATTACAAACTGGAATCGCTTCTTTTTGTTGGGTTTTGAATTACGTAATATCTGAATAGCCTCGGTATAAGAAATTCTTGCAAAAGGATTTTCCAAAACAAACTTCAGCTTTTCAATCAGCTCCATAGAGCGTTCATCTGCTTTTTTATTCTTTTCTTCATCTTGTAGGCGTTTACTAAGAAATTCCAAATCATCTATACAGTTATCAAGTGCATAACTGATAACATATTTCAGCATCTCTTCGGCCAAATCCATGTCATCGTTGATGTCAGCAAAAGCCATTTCCGGTTCTATCATCCAAAACTCGGCGAGATGACGAGTTGTATTAGAATTTTCAGCCCGAAAGGTAGGGCCAAAAGTGTACACCTTACCCAATGCCAACGCGGCCAGCTCGGCTTCAAGCTGTCCTGATACCGTAAGGTTGGAGGCTTTTCCAAAAAAGTCCTCTTTGAAATTAAGGTTTCCTGCTTCATCTCTCGGGGGGGTATTCAAATCGAGGGTAGTAACCTGAAACATCTCCCCTGCCCCTTCGGCATCGGAACCGGTAATGATAGGCGTGTGAATATTGTAAAAGCCTTTGTCGTTAAAAAACTTATGAACAGCAAAAATCATGGCGTGGCGAATACGGGCAATGGCACTAAATGTGTTGGTACGAAAACGAAGGTGCGCCTTTTCGCGCAAAAACTCCAACGAATGCTTTTTAGGCTGTAAAGGGTATTCATTGGGGTCGGCTTTTCCCAACAGTTCAATATTTTCGGCATGGATTTCAACTTTTTGGCCGCTTCCCATCGACTCAACCAGCTTTCCCTCCACCGATAAGGCAGCTCCGGTATGAACATTCTCCAGAAGTTTCTCAAAATCATCGCTCATTTCAACCACTACCTGAACATTTTTTATGGTAGAACCATCGTTCATGGCGATAAAAGCAACATTTTTACTGGATCGCTTGGTACGCACCCAGCCCATTACCTTTACTTCTGCTCCAAAATCATCTCTTTGGAGTATCTCTTTTATTTCTGTTCTTTTCACAACCTCTGACTATTAAATTCTATTCTTAATTTCTTTCCAGTCGGCATCGCTAATTTTAGCACCATAATCGGCTATAACTTTTGAAGCGAGTAAAGCACCTATTTGTCCTGACTTTTCGTGAGAAAAATTATTTACATATCCATACAAATAACCTGCTGCATACAAGTCGCCTGCTCCGGTGGTATCAACCACTTTGGTTGCTTCAACACCCACCCGGGCAACATCATCGTTTTCTTTTATCATCGAGCCTTTGCTACCCACTTTTACAATGGCAATTTTAGTAACCCCAGCCAAGGTGTTTAAAGCCTCTTCAGGCTCTTCACCGGTAAATGCTTTGGCCTCTTCCTCGTTGGCAAATACGATATCAACATACTGCTCCACCATTTTTTTAAGAAATTCCAAATTATCTTCCACCACGTTGTAGCTTGCCAGATCCAACGATATTTCCAAGCCCTGCTCCTTGGCAATCTTTAAAATGTTTTCCAGTAAATCATGATTCTGAACCAAATACCCTTCAACATGCAGGATATCGTAACCTTTAAATTGTTCCGCTTTCAAATCGGATGCCGATAGTTCGATAGCGGCTCCAAGATAAGTTCCAAAGGTTCTTTCTCCATCAGGTGAAATCATGGCATTGGCCAGTCCCGAAGGAGTTTTTGATATATTTAGCAAGGGCTTGATACCGCTTTTCTTCAAGTCGTTGATAAAGAAGTTACCAATTTCGTCGTCTCCAACAGTACCAATAAACGCTGTTTCAACACCGAGGTTAGCCAACCCGTGAATGGTGTTGGCAGCCGACCCGCCCGAGGCCATTTCTTTTTCAAGATTTTTGCTTTTTTCCTGTATGGCTGCCGAAGTATCGGTATCTACCAATTGCATGCTGCCTTTTGGTAATCCTAATTCGGTTAATAAGTTATCGTCTTCCAGCTTATTTAATGCATCCACCAATGCATTACCTATTCCCAATACTTTTTTCATAATTAAAATTTTCGGCAAAAGTAATAAAAATCAAAGGGTAAGAGGAAATGTTTTTCAGTATAAGGGCTAATTCATAACAAATACTTCTCATCAAATTCAACGCAATGCTCTTTTAATAAACTGATGTATTCATCCCTAAAAGATATTTTGCGATGATGCTTTTTTTGATTAAATTGGATACTGCAACGGTAGGATGAATATGTGTAACTATATGCAGGTGATCTTCCATTCCACCAATTCGATACAAATGACAATTATTGTTTGTCAGGATTCCCCATATATACCTGTAAACTTTTTCTTGTCCTGATTCAGTCATTGTCTTTTCACGGTTTTTAGTCGAGAAAACTATCTGATAAAAAATTTGGGTATAAGTACTCATCGCTTTACTTAATGGTTATTCAACCCCATTCAGGGTTGATGTAAACATTGCATATTTACTATTCACATTCAATCCTTTCAGGATTGTTAAAACATGTAATTCTTACAAAAATAGATAGATTATAATCTTGTACCTATTTTCCGGAACTGATATTTTCATAAAATCGGCGCATCAAAATAAGAATTAGCCTCAGCTGCCGATTATTCCTGCCACTCCCGTACTCCAAAACGAAGCCCCTATTTTGCGAGGAGCAAAGCTCCGAAGCAAACTCCCCCAGTGAACGACGAAACCAACAACTAAAAGTAAAAGTAAAAC
>QMPP01000019.1 GCA_003650425.1 Bacteroidota bacterium
CATCGCCATTTTGATACATCGTCGCCAAGCTGCTGTTGTAAAGAGGTTATGGCTTCATCCAACCCCATACGGAAGGCATCTTTGCGGGTCTCTTTTTCGGGAGTGTTGATATTGTCCCACCAAATACAGTCAGAATTAGTAAACAACCGCTCAATGGAAGAACGCACCAAATTGGAGCTAACCGACTTTTTAAAACTCTTTTCGCCCATCTCGTCGGCCATGGCCTGTTCGAGCACGTAATAAAGCATTTTTGTATAAATGGTAACGCCAATATTATTCACATCTGATTTTCCATCCCAGTTTTGCAATGCCTTAATGGCTTGGGCGTAAACAGCATTTTTGCTGGCAAAATTATCGGTACCCACCTCGTTAAGTACCAGCTTTGTAATCATGGCATCACGTTGCGAATAGTTATCAAGTTGGATTCTTTCCATTTCTACAGGACTCCATTTGTTTTGAGAGTTTAGCAATTGTTTGGCTCTGGCAGCACGATAGCCCGGCGAATAGTAGCCCGGGTAGATTTCTCCATTCACAGCAGCAGGTTGATTGTTGGAAGTTTCCAACATACCATCTTCGGGATTTTCCGACTGTGGATTTAACTCAAAAGGATAAAATCCCAACGGCTCATCCTTACCCGAAGCCCCGTCCAGCACAGTAGAGGGGTTAACATCTGCATTCCGTTTGACCAATCTTCCCGAAGCCCACCAGGCAATGTTGTCATCGGTATCGGCATACAAAACATTCAGTCCCAGCAAGTCAATTAACGAACATCCTTTTCTAAACTCTTCCATACTTTGCGCAGTATTAATGTAATATAGCGCCTGAATAACAGTACCATCTAAATGTTGCAGCGCCCACCATAGGGTAACAGGTTGCTTATCCTGCTGAACCATATTAGGATATGCCTCGTTCATTACAGGCCCGTGACGGGTTACCTTAATGTTGTAGGTAACATCATCAGCCCCTTTTACCTTAATAGTTTCCTTGTCTACAGTCATATCCTGCCAGTGATCGTTTTCCCAAACCTGGTTGCTGTTATCGGGATTCAGTTTTTCTTTATAAAGATCCATATTGTCAAATGGGAAAATAGTTACACCCCAGGCATGTTGTCCGGTGTTTCCCACCACGGGGTAAGGAATACCTGCAAGATAATATCCCGAAATCATTTGTCCGGGGTAGTTCAAAACAGCTTCGTACCAAACTGCCGGCTGAGCATAAGCAATGTGAGTGTCGTTTGCCAATATAGGGTGACCCGATTTTGATCGATCTTTACTGACAACCCAGTTATTGGATCCTTCCCAAATTGGAATGGGAATGTATTCTTGAAACTCCTTGAAGTCGGGAAAAAGCTCGGCCACAGGGTCATATTGTTTATGAGTGGATGCCACCGCTGCCGAATCAAGATTAAAAAGTTTTAGATACTTTTCGCCCAGCTTATTTTTAACTTTCGAAACGGCAGGATCCTGCGTTAATGCTGAAGTAAAGGTAAAAGCCATATAGCCGATAGTAGCATACACATCTTGAATGGTAAAATGTTCTGGTTTAAAATCTATCAATGTAAACTCTATGGGCAAGTTCCCTTTATCAACAAAGGTATTCACTCCTTCAAGATAGGCTCTGGTATCTTTTTGCCACTGTTTGTCGTTGGTTTTAAAAAATAAATCAGCAGACTTATTCGCCATTTTATAAAGCTGTAGGTTGCGTAGTTTTTTATCGGTGGGGATAAGTGCTTTTCCCAAAATTTCGGATAATGTTCCGCCGGCAACCCGTCGGATCATTTCCATTTGAAATAACCTGTCCTGTGCATGAATGTATCCAAGAGCGAGATAGGCATCATGTGCATCAGCAGCATTAATATGAGATACGCCATACTCGTCGAAAGTAACATTAACCGGCTGGTGAAGCCCTTTAATATTAAGACTGCCTGAATAATCGGGAGCAGTACTTTTCAGCCAAAAATAAACACCTCCTGCCACAACCACTACTAAAATGATTAAGGCGATAATAAAACGTTTTATGAATTTCATATTCGTAATTCTTTAAGATGAAAATTCAAAGATAGTAACTATTTCCATTCAACAATTGTTCCCCGTGATTTATCAAGGTAGTGTTTTGGAACTGATGCTTTTATCACCTCCGCCAGCCGGTCAATCATTTTGGTTTTGGCAAAGCGGCGGGTAAAAACAAGGGCTACTTCACGTAAAGGAACCATGTTGGTAAAATGACGAACCTGACGTTGTCGTTCAGTAGGAATCACTTCTTCAGCTAACTCGGGGATGAGGGTGTAGCCTCCTTCCTTATCAATAATTCTCATCAGAGTTTCTAACGAACCCCCTTCAAAGTCAAACGGCAAATCGTCACTTTCCAAATCATGCAAATCACACAAGTTAACTACCTGATGGCGGAAACAGTGGCCGTCGTTTAGTAGCCAAATTTCTGATGTGGCAATATCGCCAACCTGTATCACCGGTTTTGTTAATAATGGATGATTTTTGTTGGAGTAAATCAGCATCTCTTCATAAAACAGGGGCTTTTCGATAATTTGCTTTTCATGTAAAGGAGTTACTAATATGCCCACATCCAGCAGATCCTTTTCCAGGTTTTCCACAATCTTTTCGGTAACCTGCTCTTCAATTTTTAGTTTAACATTGGGATGCTTTCGCTTGTAGTCCCCGGTAAATAAAGGCAGTAGATAGGGGGCAATGGTTGGAATAACCGCGATACGTAGTGCACCACTTACCTCCTCTTTCACATCCTTTACAATTTCATCAATCTTTTTGGCCTCCTGAAGAGCGATTCTCGCCTGTTCAATAATCTTTTTTCCTTGTTCAGTAGGAATGACGGGTTGCTTCGTCCGGTCAAAGATAATGACATCCAGCTGCTCCTCCAGTTTTTTTATCTGCATGCTAAGGGTGGGCTGCGTAACAAAACACTTTTCGGCTGCCGTGGCAAAATGACGGTAGGTGTCAACCGCCACAATATACTCAAGTTGGATAAAAGTTACCATGTTTTCTTTGTTATAAGGGCAAAAACCCTTTTAGTTGTTGTTTTATTTATGAAGTTGTTTAAAGTTGGAATCCTTTTTTAACAATAAAGTGTTGAAAATCAGAAAACAAATATTTTTTTGTTCTTCCCCCTTTATTTTCAACCCTGCAAATATAGACATTATCTATTACATTATAAAAACAATTGATTTGACTTATGATAGTATTTGATCTATTTTTGCCTCATCAAATAAAATAAAAAAACATTTAAAATTATTATCAATGGAACAAGAATTAAACAACACAGTAAACCAGATGCCGCGTATTGGCGACATCGCTCCTGATTTTGAAGCAGTAACAACCAAAGGCAATATCAAGTTATCAGAATATGCCAAAGACAAATGGATTGTCCTGTTTTCACACCCTGCCGATTTTACCCCTGTCTGTACTACCGAGATGACTGGATTTGCAGAAAGAAAATCGGAATTTGACGCGTTAAACACCGAACTTATCGGCTTAAGCATCGACAGTATTCACGCTCACCTTGCATGGGTAAACAACGTTAGAAAAAACACCGGCGTCTATTTTGATTTCCCCATTATTGCCGACATCGACATGAAAGTTTCAAAACTTTACGGTATGTTGCAACCCAACGAAAGTGAAACGGCCGCTGTAAGAGCTGTATTTTTTATTGACCCAGCTAAAAAAATCAGATTGATTATGTACTACCCGTTGAATGTAGGCCGTAACATGGATGAAATTTTACGTTCGCTGAAAGCCCTACAGGTTTCCGACAAAAACGGAGTAGCCCTCCCGCTTAACTGGGTAGAAGGCGAAAGAGTTATCGTACCTCCACCAAAGAATCTGGATGAGATGCAGGAGCGTATTGACGGAGATTATGAAGAAAAAGTTGATTTTTACCTTGTAAAGAAAAGTTTGTAAAACAATTTTTTGATTTACGATTAAAAGCCACCTGAAGCAATTCGGGTGGCTTTTTTTGGCTCTGTTTCCGACACCTGCTTTCCTTCATCATACCAATTCACAATCCCCTACGGGGAATGGTTCACTTATTTATGAGTTTACAACTCATTTTTCTTCTACGGAGAAAACCATGGACGAAAGCAATAATAAAACCCAAAACTTCAATAGTAGCTATTGCCCTACCGCGTAGTGGTTAAGGAATTGTATCTTGCAGCATAACCTTACACTTTCCCCGTAGGGGATTTTGAAAAAAAAGTCTCGTCTTCTTCTCTGACGAGGATGCATTGCACTTCCTCGTCCCGCATAGCCCAACGTCACCCCGGGTTTTGTTTTGAGTAATGGAGCCGATGCTTTAGCGAAATTTGAATATTAACAGCCTAAACCCTTACAGTAGCTTTAAGACGTAGTGGATTTAACAGCAAATCCAGAGCATCATTAATACTCGTTAACGCAACATCCGCGTTTTGCCACGTTTTAATAGCCACACCTTCCTGCTGAATAACTACCAAGCCCAAGGCAGCTTGTTTCAGCATGAGCGCATCGTTTAACCCGTTGCCAATGGCTACTACGTTCTGCTCCCCAAGCTTCAATACAAAATCGGCTTTTTGCTGCTGCTGATTTCCATGGCTTAAAACGGTTAATTGGCAATTCACAGCTTGTAAGTTTTTAGCCGCTTTTCCAAAGGTGTTAGCAGTTACTACATGAATGGTAAGCTGTTGTGTCAGGATATTCAGCCGTTTGCTGACTCCGGGAATTAAAGTGCCGTCAACGGCCAGGGTTCCGTTGTAGTCGAGCACGAGATTAGTAAGCTGAAGTGTCTTTTGCCCGGGAATATCAATCGTTAACATTGTTCTGTTTTTTAGGTGTTCAAAAAATGGGCAACATCACCTATGGTCTCCTCAAAACTTCGTGTTACCTCATCCTCATACTTACTGCCTACAAGGAAGGGGTTTTCGTGCGTGTAAGGATAGGGATAATCCTTAACCTCCACCGGAATCGGAATGTCACGTGCAACCCCTTTTAGGGTATTAATAATCTCATAATAGGGAATAATCTGATCGTTTTTCAACGTAATGGCCATGATACGGTCACTCATCTTCCGGAATAATGATTCACGGTAAGGGCGGTTTTTACCATAGTTAAGCATGGTGCTGAGATGTATTCCTTCGAGATGATCCTCCATGTAATGCTTCAGCCTCATATTCTGCTTTATATGACTTTCAAAATGCTCAATCAGATAAGAATAAAGTGCCACGTTAGCTTTGCTGTCGATAATAAATTTAGATGCCGACGACAACCGGTTAAAGACAGCACCACCGCAAAACATGCAAAGTTTTGTATTATCAAAATATCCTTTGGTGTTGGTCATCATCAGGATTTGCGACAAAAGGACACCAATGGAGTAAGCAAAAATATCGAACCGGGTATCGGGTTCCAGGAAAGGAATTTTATTTTCTTTCACGCTCTCCACAAAAGCAATTACATCGTTATAGCTTTGTAAACCTGACCAAATAAACCGCTGTGGTCGTATATGCAACCGGCTGCTTATGGCAACATTCAACAAAGTAGAATACCGAACATCGGGAAACATACCCTTCCTAATCTTACTCAATTCAAACATTTCATACTTACTACTCCACAGATGAGGAGCACGATTCATGTGAAAAGCCATGGGGAATAGTATGACCGCTTTACCTGTTATCTCACTCAACCGTTTTGCCCACGGATAATATTTTTCCCACGATTTTTCATTAAACCCGTGAAATAACAAAATGGCTTTTTTAGACGAAACTACATCAACAGGGGTAAAAATTTGAATAATAAAACGTTTATTTTCAATAATATGTGAATCTCTAACATCAATCAATCTGGCACCTTCACCAATATCGGTTCTAAAGTTATCCTCCGCTTTAAAAGTGATGTCATGCTCTTTACAATAACAAGTTTCATTGCCGGGCAAAACATTTCCTGACGAGATGAACTCCAGATTATAAACCTTGGTTTTATCGTCCAAAATAATTTCATCTTGGAGATAATCAATTTTTGACTTTAGTAATCGGTAAAGTTGTGTGTATGACATACTCTTATTTTTTCACAAAATTAACAGGTCAAACGTACACTATGGCTATTTTATTCTGAAAAAAAGTTAATAAATCCATATAGTTACTTTTTTTGCTTTGAAGTTGTTTTAAGCCTTTCAGAATTCTGTCTATTAGTAAAAAACTAAAGTATTTCGAGCTTATTATCCAATTTCCTATAGTACAATATGTTGTGTTTTTAATGACAACTCTTCTAATACTTTTTATGTTAGAAAGAAGAAATAACCTGGGATTATGAGAAATCAAAAACAACGTTCTTTCAATTTCTACGGATAAGCTTTGTAATTCTTTCTTAAATCAATTAATTTCCGCATTAAGTTTTCATCTTCCAAGGTGGTTAGCCACTAAATTAATTCGATTTTACTATTTAGAATTTCTGTTTTCATATTACAAATGTACAATAATTTTTTTCAAAAGTCATGAGCCACTCCGCAATCAAAAGAAATAACTATTTTTGCCCTCATGGAAAAAAAAGATATTGTACTGAGCGGGATACGCCCTACGGGCAACTTGCACCTTGGAAACTATTTTGGTGCGGTTAAAAATTTTGTAAAAATGCAGGAAACCAACAAGTGTTTCTTTTTTATAGCTGATTATCACTCCTTAACAACTCATCCTAAACCGGGTGACTTACAAGGAAACGTTCGCCAGGTTTTGGTTGAATACCTTGCTGCCGGGCTGGATCCCGAAAAGGCAACTTTATACTTGCAAAGTGACTTGCCGGAAACTGCTGAGCTCTACCTGTTTTTAAACATGAATGCTTATTTAGGCGAGCTGGAACGGGTTACTACTTTTAAAGAAAAAGCGCGTAAGCAGCCCGATAACGTGAATGCCGGTTTATTAACCTATCCAACACTGATGGCGGCCGATATTCTTATCCACCGCTCATCGTATGTGCCGGTAGGTAAGGATCAAGAACAACATTTGGAGATGACCCGCACCTTTGCTCGCAGGTTTAACCGGATGTACAAAAACGATTACTTCCCCATTCCAAAGGCCTTTAATTTTGGCGATGATTTAATTAAAATTCCGGGACTCGACGGTTCCGGTAAAATGGGAAAATCGGAAGGCGAAGGCAATGCCGTTTTTTTGGCTGAAGACCCGAAGTCCATTCGCAAGAAAGTGATGAGAGCCGTTACCGATAGTGGCCCGACACAAAAAAATCAAACCAAACCCGAACCCATCGAAAACCTCTTTACCATTTTAAAAGTGGTTTCAAAACCCGATGTGGTTGAATATTTTGATGACCAGTATAACAACATGACCATTCGCTACGGTGATTTAAAGAAACAGTTGGCAGAAGACATCATTGCTTTCACAACTCCTTTCCGTGACAAAGTTGCCGAGATATCGGCCAATCAAGATTATATTAATAAAGTGATGAAGATGGGTGCCGAAAAAGCAAGTGTCAGCGCCCGTCAAACGGTTAACGATGTAAGGTCGATTGTTGGATTTAAGAAGATATACTAAAAAAATATAGGGCTGTCAGCCGGATTGAGCAGTCTCCTTTTGTTGACACCTTTCTAATTATGATTGAAAAAAAAGAAAACTCCTTGCAAACCGAACCGGAACGCACCATTTTGGTAGGTATTTCCATGGGAAAAGAGGGGAAGGATAAAGTGACCGAGTACCTTGATGAACTGGAATTCCTGGTAGACACCGCCGGTGGTATAGTAGAAACAAGATTTATCCAAAATTTGGATTATCCTAACCCAAAGACCTACGTGGGAACAGGGAAACTGGAAGAGATTATCCAATATGTAAAAGCTGCTGAGATCGAAATGGTGGTTTTTGATGATGAACTCTCCCCGTCACAAATACGAAACCTTGAAAAAGCCATCGAGGTAAAAGTACTGGATAGAACGAACTTAATTCTTGATATTTTTGCCAAGAGAGCTCGTACCGCACATGCCAAGGTACAAGTAGAGCTGGCACAATACCAATATCTGCTTCCACGTCTAACCGGTATGTGGACACACCTTGAGCGTCAACGCGGGGGTATCGGACTACGAGGCCCGGGAGAGACAGAAATAGAAACCGACCGGAGAATTATCCGCGATAAAATTGCCCTGCTTAAAAAGAAACTGGAACATATCGATAAGCAAAAGGCCACCCAGCGGAAAAATCGCGGGAATATGGTAAGAGTTGCTTTGGTTGGTTATACCAACGTGGGTAAGTCAACTATTATGAACCTGCTTTCCAAGTCGGATATTTTTGCTGAAAACAAGCTATTCGCCACGCTCGATACTACTGTTAGAAAAGTGGTTATTGAAAACCTGCCTTTTCTGCTTTCAGATACAGTCGGGTTTATTCGTAAACTACCTCATGGATTGGTAGAGTCGTTTAAGTCAACCCTCGATGAAGTTCGTGAATCAGATATTCTGCTACACGTGGTGGATATTTCTCATCCCGAATTTGAAGAGCAAATAAAAACCGTTTCCCAAACACTTTCAGAAATTGATGCCGGTGATAAACCCATCATCATGGTGTTTAACAAGGTTGACGCTTATAACTGGGTAGAAAAAGAGGAGGATGACCTCACCCCGGCAACAGTTGAAAACATTAGTCTTGATGAACTAAAAAATACCTGGATGGCCAAAGACAACCACCCTTGTATTTTTATCTCGGCCAAAACAAAAGACAATTACGACCCGTTTAAAAACCTTTTGTACAACCACATAAAAAAGGTTCATGCCATCAGATATCCTTACAACGACTTTTTGTATTGAGACTGACTAATCACACCACCACCACAAACTCATGTATAAAAAAAACCCTGACTACATGAGTAATCAGGGTTTAAAAAAACTAAAATGTTTTTATTCCGGATGAATTGCTTCTACAGGACAAACATCAGCACAAGCGCCACAGTCTGTACATAAATCAGGATCAATAACATAGATATCTCCTTCTGATATAGCTTCTACCGGACATTCATCGATGCAAGTACCACAAGCGGTACAATCGTCATTAATTTTGTAAGCCATAATACTAATTTTTATAAGTTCAAAATAAATTCAAAATTCACGGCAAATATATACAAATGTTATTCTGATAACTCAAATTATGGATATTTTATTTAAATCTAAATAAAAGAAATTAGTACCTATTTGGAATTTAGACTTGTTATAATTAAACAAATTCAAAAAAATAAACCTAAAAGAAACCTCTCTATCAATCTTACTAACAACCAGTTAAAGAAATGTTAATACATATAACAAAAGTTCATATAATCTCTAAAAAAAAACCTGTTATTTGGTTGGGCATAAAAGAATTGACTTAATTTTGTCTCGTTTAAAAAATAAAATTTATGACAACGCATAAAGGAAAAGTCGTTGAACTGGAAAGTGCAGTAATAAGATTTGCCGGAGACTCGGGAGATGGTATGCAACTTACCGGTAATCTTTTTTCAGATTCAACAGCCTTCGCAGGTAATGATTTTGCTACCTTCCCCGATTACCCTTCGGAGATACGAGCACCCCAGGGAACTGTATCCGGTGTTTCCGGTTTTCAAATACGATTTGGAGCCAACGATATTCACACGTCCGGCGACCGTGCCGATGTATTGGTAGCCATGAATCCTGCTTCGCTAAAAGCAAATACAAAATGGGTTCAATCAAACGGGATTATCATTGTTGATACCGATGCTTTTACTGAAAAAAATCTGGTAAAAGCCGGTTATGAAACCAATCCACTCACAGATGACTCGTTAAATGGTTATTTAGTGGTACAAGCTCCTATTTCAACGCTAACAAAAGAAGCAGTTAAAGAGATGGCTCTGGATAATAAATCGGCCATGAAATCGAAAAACATGTTTACCCTTGGAATGGTATTTTACATGTTTAATCGCGATTACAAAAAAACTTTCAGCTTTTTTGAGCAGAAGTTTAAAAAGAACCCCATTGTTGTTGAAGCCAACAAAAAGGTTTTGGAAGCAGGTTATCATTTTGCCGACACACTCGAAGTATTTGCCAACACCTTTAAAATAGAACCCGCCCCGTTAAACAAAGGTCGTTACCGTAACATTACCGGTAACCTCGCTACTTAATGGGGTATTTTGGCTGCTTCGGAAAGATCAGGCAGAAACGTATATTTAGGGTCATATCCCATTACTCCTGCTACCGAAATATTGCAAGAAATTGCCAAACACAAACAATTTCAGGCTATCGCCATGCAAATGGAAGACGAAATTGCTGGTGTTGTTTCATCACTTGGTGCCAGCTTTGCCGGTGCGTTGGCGGTTACTTCCACTTCAGGCCCTGGCTTATCGCTTAAAAGCGAAGCTATTGGCTTGGCTGTTATGACAGAGCTACCGATAGTAGTCATCAACGTTCAGCGCGGTGGTCCATCCACAGGTTTACCAACCAAATCGGAACAATCGGACTTAATGCAGGCTTTGTATGGCAGAAACGGTGAAGGTCCTGCCGTAGTAATGGCAGCTAATAGTTCTTCCGACTGTTTTTACAGCGCTTACGAAGCTTCCAAGGTAGCCATGGAACACATGGTACCGGTTATTTTACTTACCGACGGCTCCATTGCCAATGGCTCGGAAGTATTTAAAATACCAAAGGTAGCTGACCTTCCCGAAATTAACCCTCCCATTGTAGAGGCCAACGACTCAAATTATGCTCCTTATAAACGCGATGCTGAAAAGCTGAGCCGTGCCTGGGCACTACCCGGAACACCGGGATTACGCCACCGGTTAGGCGGCCTCGAAAAAGAGGACATCACCGGAAACGTTTCACACGATCCGTTAAACCATCAAAAGATGAGCTACCTGAGAGAAGAGAAAGTTGAACGCGTAGCCAACTACATTCCTGATCTGGAAATTGAAGGCGATGAAGATGGTGATGTTTTAGTAGTTAGCTGGGGAGGAACTTATGGTGTGATGCTTACTGCCATCGAAGAACTTCGTGCCGAAGGAAAAAAGGTAAGTCTGGCACATTTCAGGTATATCAAACCCATGCCTAAAAATACTGCTGAGGTATTCTCGAAGTTCAAAAAAATTATTGTTTGTGAAATTAACCTGGGTCAATTTGTTAACGTGTTACGTATGACCTTCCCCCAATTTACTTATCGTCAGTATAACAAAATTCAGGGATTACCCTTTATGGTTAACGAGTTGAAAGATCAGTTTAACGCCCTTATAAATGAATAGCACTATGGAAAGTAAAATACAAACCCAACCCATCAAACTCAGCAAAGAGGATTTTGAAAGTGATCAGATGGTAAAATGGTGTCCGGGCTGTGGCGACCATGCTATCTTACGGTCGGTAGAAGCAGTTTTTCCTATTGTGGGCGAAAAGCTGAATCTTAAAAAAGAAGACTTCGTAGTAGTTTCCGGTATCGGATGCTCCTCGCGATTTCCTTATTACATGAACACTTACGGTATTCACGGTATCCATGGACGTGCTGCCGCGTTAGCCACCGGCATTAAAATTACCAACCCCAAACTTAATGTTTGGATGATTAGTGGTGATGGCGACTCCATGGCTATTGGTGGCAACCACTTTATTCATGTTGCCCGCCGTAACGTGGATATTACCTACCTGATGTTTAACAACCGTATCTACGGATTAACAAAAGGACAGTATTCGCCAACCACCTTTAAAGGCCAAAAAACAAAGACCTCTCCCCAGGGTGTTTTTGAACAGCCTTTCAATCCGGGCGAGCTGGTCATTGGATCAAGAGGTAAGTTTTTTGCCCGCGTGGTGGATACCAATCCTAAGCTAATGCAAAAAGTATTTATTGAAGCCGCCATGTATCGTGGTGCTTCCATTGTTGAAATTCTTGCCAACTGTGTTATTTTTAATAACAAAATCCATAGTGACATCACCGGCAGAGATACCAAAGCCGATAACCAATTAATTTTGGAAGCCGGTAAGCCCATGATTTTTGGTAAAGAAAATAACAAAGGTATCGTGTTAGACGGAACCCGTTTGAAAGTGGTTACCATTGGCCAAGATGGTATTACCGAAAATGATATTCTGGTTCACGACCCCACTACCGAAGATGCAGGTATTCACATGATGCTCGCTAGTATGATGACACCGGAATTTCCTGTTGCTTTGGGTGTGATTAGAGCTACCCCGTTCCAAACGATGGACGACGCCGTTTGGAATGCCGTAGAACACGAAAAAGAGGTTTCTCCTTATAAAAATGTTGATGATTTGCTCAATAGCGGCAACACGTGGGAGATAGATTAATTTTTCTTTCTTCAACAGAAATAAAAAAAGAGGCTGTTCAATACTTTTTGAACAGCCTCAATGAGGTTGCTGCTAATTTCCCACGCACATCATCCCCCGATACAATCTTTTCTTCCTGACATCAGAAAAAATAAAGGATATAAGGAAAGTAATTATTGTAACAAAAGTTGCAACATAACAAATGTCAAAAAATATCTTTTTCATAAAATTATTACTTTTTTTCTACTGAGGTATTTGATTCACAATACGCGAAGGGAAGATTATCTATTTTTTTCTTATTAGGTAAAGCCCGTCTCTGATGGAGAGCATCACCTTTTCAACACGGGTATCATTGTTTACCATTTCGTTGAAGTCTTGAATGCCTTTGGTCTCTTTGTCGGTTTTGGTGAGCTTTTCAACCACTTTACCGCCCCAAAGCACATTGTCGGCAAGGATAAATCCTCCGGGACTGACCTTTGGAAAGACCGCGTTGTAATAGTCTGTATATTGCTCTTTATCAGCATCAATAAAAACCAAATCGAAAGTTTGTGGCAAGCCGGAAATAGTAGAAACAGCATCACCCAATAGCATGGTAATTTTGTGCTCTAACCCCGCTTCTTTAAAAAAACCGGTGGCCATGGTTTCAATCTCCTCATTGTTATCGAGGGTGATAAGTTTTCCGGTTTCAGGCATCGCCAACGCCATGGCAACAGCAGAGTAGCCGGTAAATGTTCCTATTTCCAGAATGTTTTCCGGATGGAGCATACGAACAATCATTTGCAGAAACTTACCTTGAACCTTACCCGAAACCATGTTGGGATAGAAGGTTTTCAGATTGGTTTCGCGCCATATTTTGTGAAGAATTTCCTTTTCCTCACCGGAGTGGTTACTAATGTATGCTTCAACTGTTTTATTTACTAATTCCATTGACTATTTACTTTCGTAGATTAGCTGACTTAATTGGTTGACGTTGAAAATTTCGTTGGCAACCTCCTGCAAATCGTCAGATGTGATATTTTTAATGATGCTGATGTTTTGTTCAAAGCTGTTAACGCTTGGACGATACAAGTGCGAACGAGCCATGCCCAGCATTTCGTTTACCGGCACTTCGTAGCTGATGGCCATCTGACCCAGAAACTGTTTTTGTGCCCGGTCGAATTGCAAGATGCCTGTTCTCTTTTTCTTTAACAGATTCAGCTCCTTTTTAATCAATTCAATTCCTCTGTTGATTTGTTTTTGATCGGTGCCAAGATAAACCGAAAAAACACCAGTATCGGAATAGGGTTGATAATAGGACTCTATCTCGTAGGCAAAACCATATTTTTCGCGAATACCCATGTTCAGTCGTGAATTCATGGCGGAACCCCCCAGTAAATTATTCAGCAACATCATGGCAGGTTTTTTTTTATCCAAACGCGAATAGGCAAGGCCACCCAACATCAGGTGTGCCAAATAGGACTCTTTTTTTAATCTTTTTTTTGATGGGTGGTAGTGTTGAAATGGGGTTCTGGTCGTTTGATTCTCCGATGCGGAAACATTTTCAAAATATTTTTCTACCAGCTTAACCAATTTATCAAAGTCGATATCGCCTACCGATGCAATGACCATATTACGGGTACTGTAGCGGGATTTTAAAAACTGGACAATATCCTCTCTAAAAAAACTTTTTACCTTTTCGGCACTGCCGAGGATGTTTCTTCCCAGTGGATGGCCGTCAAAAATCAACGCTTCAAAATCGTCGTAAATCAGCTCGGCCGGAGCATCGTTGTAGGAGTTGATTTCATCAATAATAACCTCTTTTTCTTTCTCCACTTCTTTTTCGGGAAAAACCGAATGAAAGGTTACATCGGCAAATAGCTCCAGAGTTCGTTCGTAATAGGGCGACAGGAAGGAGGCGTATATTACTGTTTCTTCTTTGGTGGTGTAAGCGTTTAGTTCGCCGCCAACATTCTCGATTCTGCTTAAAATATGCCAGGTTTTTCGCTTACGCGTACCTTTAAATATCAAGTGTTCAATCATGTGAGCCAGCCCGTTTTCCTCTTCCGACTCATCGCGTGATCCGGTTTCAACCATCAGTCCGCAATGCGACACCATGCCTTTTTTGGCTTTGTGAATAATTTTTATCCCGTTTGATAAGGTGCGATATTGATACTCCAATTTTCAGAATTTCATTTGATTAGCCGACAAAATTAAGAAGATTAGCATCTCAATTGGTGTCTCGCGAAATTTTTGTTAGTTTTACGATAAATATAAAACGGTATGGCATTAAAATTTACAAAGCAGTTTCATCAAAATCTGGAGCACAATATCAGCTTGTTGGTGCTGAATTTTATTTACGTGTTTGTGTGGGGATTAACTGATGGCAAGATGGAAAAATATGGATTTGGTATTATCTTTTCATTAATCTTTGTTTTTGCTATCCGTGCTATTAAAGAACACAACTCAAAGTTGTATTATTTTTCGGCTGTGGCCATCATTATTTTCTGGATTTCATTCTTTTTTGACATGAAGTATCTTATGTTGACATCGCATCTCTTTTCGGTTGTATTTTTTATTATTGTGGTTGTGTTGTCGATAATTAAACTGGCAAAAGCCAAGGTAATATCTGCTATCGAATTTATTGAAGCAGTAAACATTTATTTCTACCTGGGGATAATTGGTTCCATTTTGTTATCGGTTACTTATTGGTTAAATCCTGATGCTTTTAGTGCAGGTAATCCGTTAACTGCTCCTGCCGACTTTATTTACTTTAGCTTTGTAACTTTAACATCTTTGGGATATGGCGACATCTCTCCTGTTGACCCAATGGCCAGAAGCATATCCATTTTCCTTAGTTTTTCGGGTCAGATATACATTGCCATGATTATTTCGATGCTGGTGGGTAAATATTTAAATGCAAAGCAGAACGACTAGCCGCTGAACTTTATAAACTTGTTGAAATAATGAGTAAGAAGGTGGCAATACAAAAGAAACCCACCCTCTTTACGAGAGCAGGCTTGCTAAGAACCAAATTTCCTACCTTTGGTTTTATTGTTTAATACTCAAATGGAATTTATTACCTGAGTTTACTTGTTATCCATCATCTTTTCCAAATATTCCAGCCGCTTTGATAAATCGTTAATGGTTTGCTGTTGTTGTTTGATGGTTTGCTGCTGTTCTTGAACAGCCTTCACCAAAGGTACTACAAACTCGGCATAACGCAAGCCATACACATCCTTACTGTTTTTAGGAGCATCCACACCACTAAAATTATAGCCAACCGATTGGGCTGCTTTTTCTACTTCCTGCGCAATAAATCCGGTTCGCAACTGGGTTGTAGATTTTAAAGCAGCCTGTTTGGCTACCGGATTTTGGCGGTACTCGTCCGAAACGCCGGTGTATCTGTCCAGCTTATCAACATCCAGATGATAAGTTACCGGTCTTAGCTTTTTGATAAATTCTATTCCCGGTACATTCTCTTTAACATCAAATTTAAAACGGCCGTCGGAGGTGTTGATCCAGTTTTGAGGGCCACCAATACTGCCAACATTATGGCCGATACGAACCTGACCGCTGGCTGTTATAGAAACTCCATCGCCTAGTGCGGTTGAGTTTGAATAGTTTCCGGTTTGGTAAGCATAATGGCCTAAAGCGGTATTCCATCTGCCATCGGTAACAGCTTCCATGGCTTTAAAACCTAATGCTGTGTTATCATCTCCCGAAGTGTTTGCCGTTCCGGCATTATAGCCAATTAAAACATTGTTATTACTGCTAAGATCATCTGAAGCACCGGCATTTTCACCAAGAAACACAGAGTAACCTGTAGAAGTTTGCCAGATATGGCCGGCCACATCGAGTTTGGCACCAGGTGATGACGTCCCAATTCCTACATAATCATAAAGTGAATAAAGCATAGTGCCTGAAATTGTCCAACCACCGCCATTTACAGTAGAGCCATCCACCCATGTAGCATTTCCAACAGCATCTGATGACAATATCTTTCCTGATGCCGGTGAACCTCCTGCAATTTTAATTGTTCCATTAATATCAACCCTTCCCACATTGAAATCACCACCAATTAAGGGTGATGATGTATTTGAATTGGCAATATAAAGTTTATCGCTGCCTGTTTCAGAGTATCCGGCCTGATATCCGATAAATACATTTCCACTGGCTGTAGAAGAATTGCCTGCATTGTATCCGATAGCCGTATTATTCTCTCCTGAATTGTTTGAATATAATGAGCCATAACCTATTGCGGTGTTCTTTTTGCCTGTATTATTTGAGTAAAGTGACAGGTTTCCTGAAGATGTATTGTAACTACCTGAAGTGTTGGTAAAAAGTGCCATATTTCCTACGGCAGTATTTGAACTTCCTGAGATGTTTGCTTGTAAGGATTTGTATCCAAGTGCAGTATTGTAATAACCTATTGTATTTGAATACAAAGCTTTTGATCCAAAAGCTGAATTTTGTGTTGCCTCATACAGTCCGGAGGCTCCGTCACCATTGTTGTAAAGTGAAGAATCGCCAATAGCAACCAGATTGGATATTACACTATATAGGTATTGCCAGAAAGCGAATAGGCTCCTAGTGAGGTGTTATTATTACCATAGATATTTTTATAAAATGCTTTATAACCAACAACAGTGTTTAAAAAACCACCAAGATTATTTAATGCTGCTTTTGATCCAATGGCAGTATTATATTTACCACTCATAGCCTGCCAAACATTATTTCCATTGTTATAAAACAAAACAGAATCTCCTATGGCAATATTATCATGGACAAGATAGCCATTATATAATGATTGTGGGCCAATGGCAATATTTGAAAAACCTGTAGTTATCAATGATAGTGGCGCATAACCTAATGCAGTATTGTCAAACCCCACAGTATTCGAAGATAGTGTTTTATAACCAACGGCTGTATTTCTATATCCTTTATTATTGGCAAAGAGTGCTTTGTGACCCAATGCAGTATTATAAGCTGCTTGATAATTTAAAGTTGTATATTCCCCATTATGATACAATGCAGAGTCGCCTACTGCCACTAAAAAACTACGTTCAGTATTTTTTGCTAATGCCAATGCTCCGATAGCTACATTACAATTTCCGGTTGTGTTTGCGATGAGTGCATTAAATCCGTTTGCAGTATTATATATTCCTTGGGTATTCTTAGTGAGTGCCTGATAACCGGTGGCAGTATTACCAACTCCATAGTTATTATCATGTAATGTCAAACCTCCAAGAGCTGTATTCATATCGCTCATATTACTACGAAGAGAATAAAAACCAACGGCAACATTTCCCATTCCTTGAATATTGGAATAACCGGCTTCTTCCCCAATGATGGTATTGTAATTTGTGTATCCCCATACATCATTCTTACCGGCATCTTTTCCGATAAAAACAGAATGCCCTGTATTGGTTATCCAAATATGACCAGCTACATCAAGTCTCGCACCAGGAGAACTTGTTCCTATTCCTATTCTCGAAGTTATACTATATACCGTGTCGCCAGAAACAATCCAGCCATTTTCACCTGTTGACAACTCCAACCAACCGGTTTTTTTATAAAAATAAAATGTACTGTCGTCGATTACAAACACCATCAGCCCCTGGGCAGGGTTATTGATGGCATCGCGTTGTGCGGACGTCATACGGGGAATTAAAATACCTGCTGTGTCGGATTTAATGTCCAGCATGGCGGATGGATTGGCTGATGAGCCATCGGTATTGATAGCAACCTGGGCTTCAAGAAGCGTATTGCCTGCCATAAGACAAAGCACTAAAATAGCGGTGTAAAGGGTCTTCATAATTGATAAGTTCTGAGTTTAATTATTTTTTCATTTTCGAATTCATTTAAGCCATTCCATATTCTACCAGGTTTCCTGATGTATTACTATCCATGCATAGGTGGAAGCGCCGGTTTGAACGCACATCTCAACGTATGAATTATTGGCATCTGCACGATATCGAATGGTTCCCACTTTATCTACGGAAGCTATATCGCTGTCGTTGGCTACTTGTACGCCCCCGTTTACCTGCAAAGTGGATTTGGGGTCGGTAATGCCGATACCCACTTTCCCATAAAAGGCATTCTTTTCAATATCTGAATTACCGATTACTACCGAGTTGCTTCCGAGCCCTTCGGCAAAGCGACCAATAACAACCATATTGGTGTCTGCACTTGCTGAAGCTTTTGTATATGATCCGATAAAAATATTGGATACCATGTTGTTTACCATATTGCCGGCGATGTCATAAGTACCAGAAAGGTAGCCGATAGCTGTATTGTCATTACCTGAAGTTAGTCCCGCCAAGGCACCAGCACCAAAAGCCGTATTGTTTATCCCCGAACTGTTGCTTGACAGGGTTGAATTACCGGTTCCGGTATTTCCCATCAAGGTACCATTACTCATACCTGCAAATTCTCCTAAAAAAACTGAATTTCCCGTGGTGTAGCCATCGGTCAAATCATTAATACCCCCCATGGCGGGTGCAACAGGTGTTTGCCAGGAAGCATGGCCGACGATATCAGAAGTAAGCACTTTACCGGCTCCGGGTGAACCACCAGTAATACTAATGGTTCCGTTAATCTCGACCAGCGATGTGGAAAAATCACCATAAATTAAAGGTGATGTTGTTGCAGAATTGGCGACATACAATTTGTTGCTTCCTGTTTCGCTGGTTCCGGCACGATAACCGATAAATACATTTCCCGAACCCGTGGAATGTAAACCGGCACTCCTTCCTACGGCCGTATTATTAATTCCGGAAATATTATTATACAATGCTTCGGCACCGATTGCCGTATTTTCGTTACCATTCGTATTGCTTGTTAATGCGGAGGTACCCACTCCAACGTTAAGGTTACTGCTTGCGTCATCATTTATTCCTGCCCCGGCACCTAAAAACAGCGAAGAACTGTCGTTAATTGCATCCGACAAATCATTGATAGCCAGCGCACCTAAGGAGTCATCAGCAGGAGCCCAATTGGTTCCATTCCAGCTTAGCACTTGTCCGCCGGTCGGAGCGTTGGTTGAAACGTCAACGTCTGTCAAATTGTCAATGCCGCTATTTAATGAAAATACCGTTCCCGCAAGGGCTAAACCTGTGCCGGCAGTGTATGTGGTGTTGGCATCATCGGCAGGCATCCAGTTGACGCCATCCCAGTTCAAGACCTGTCCGCTTACAGGAGGGGTAGTCGTAACATCCACATTAGAATGGGTGTCAATGGAACCGTCGGCGCCGACAGGTGCTGTTTCCCAGGAGGCTAACCCGTTGGCATCGGAGGTTAACATTTTGCCGGCATCCGGATTGCCCCCCGTTATTTTTACTGTTCCGTTGATATCCACTTGCCCAATGCTAAAATCTCCTCCAATTAACGGTGCACTCGTGTCGGAATTGGCAATATAGAGCTTGTTGCTGCCGGTTTCGTTGTAACCGGACTGATAACCAAGGAAAACGTTCCCTGAGCCTGATGTCAGAAAGCCGGCATAATAGCCTAATGCAGTGTTGTTGCTGCATGCTGTAGCAGTATTAAAGGCATTGAAACCAATAACCGTGTTGTGGTCGCCGGAAGCATTTTGACACAATGCCCTATAACCCTGGGCAGTATTTTGTGAGCCCCCGGAAACTGCATTTAGGGCTTCAACCCCAATTGCGGAGTTTCCTGTCCCGGAACTAATTGAAGCCCCTGAGCCGGTTCCAAGAAAAACACAGGAACTAATAGTAGTTTTTGCATCGCTCAAGTCGTTAATTTCTTGTGCACCTTGTGTAGTTTGCCACGAAGCCATACCGCTGACATCGGAAGTAAGTACTTTGTTAACTCCGGGTGATCCACCGGTAATTTTTAGGGTTCCATTGATATCCACTTCAGCGGTATTGAAATCACCACCAATTAAGGGTGTGGTGGTATTGGAATTGGCAATGTACAGTTTGTCATTTCCGGTTTCGTAATAACCAGCCTGATAACCGAGAAAAATATTCCCATTGCCTGTTGATTGGTTTCCTGATTGATATCCCAACGCGGTATTGGCGATTCCCGACACATTGGAAGTAAGCGATGAAACACCCACTGCCGTGTTGTTGTTAGCGCCGTCGTCAGTAGCTCCGGCATTATTTCCTAAAAACAGGGAAGAAGCATCGGTTACAGCATCACTCATCTCATCAAGCCCGGGCGTGTGCCACGAAGCAAGCCCAACGGCATCGCTAATAAGGAATTTATTTATTCCGGGCGAACCACTTTGTATTGTAATTGTATTGCTCACTATAAGGTTGTCAGCCGTTAGACTTCCGTTAATATCAACGGTGTTTGCGGTAAAGTCACCCCCAATTAATGGAAAATTGCTTGAGGAGTTGTCAATATAGAGTTTGTTATTTCCCGTTTCGTTTTTCCCAGCCTGAAAACCGATAAAAATGTTTTTTGATCCCAAACAAGCTAATCCTGCTTCGTAACCTAAGGCAGTATTTGCATTTCCATGTACATTGTTTTTTAAGGTTGATTTGCCAATACCAATGTTATAAAGCCCATCGGTAGTTGCAAACAGGCTGGTTTCTCCAATGGCCAGATTATCATACTCGCTTACATGATAAAGTGCCTGAAGTCCAATTGCAATGTTATGGTTACCACTGGCTTGGAGAAGTGATTCTGTGCCTATGGCTATATTTGCAATGGTTTGATTTCCTTCCCCGATAGCATTATTTCCAATGGCAATATTTCCGATGGATATTGTGTCTGCGGAAATAGCCCCTACACCAATAGCAATGTTATTGTAACCATTTTTATTATTGTATAAAGTAGAATATCCCAATGCGGTATTGTTTCCGTCTTCAGTAAGAGAGTACATCGAATAACTTCCGATTGCCGTGTTTGTTCGTCCGGGTGAAAAACTTGAATTCGGATCAAAATTATACAATGTTTGGGTGCCGATGGCAACATTGTCATACCAAGCAGCACTATGGTTGTTGTTCAAATTTTTAATGGCCTCAAAACCAATGGCTATGTTTCTTGCCGAGTGTGTACTGTACATTAGCGTATTGTTACCAATGGCTATGTTTTTACCTCCGGTACTGCCATACAAGGCTTTTTTTCCAATAGCTATATTGTTTCTTGCAAATCCGGCACCTGAATAACCAGCTGAATCTCCAATATAAATACTCGTATAATTATCTGTTGTTATGTCGTTGCTTCCGGCACTTCTACCGATAAAAACAGAGCCTCCCGTGTTCATGGTTTCGAGTTGTCCTTTCGTAGTAATTCGCAAGTGCAGTGTATTGTCGGTAAATATTTTCAGTGGCATATTATTAATAGTCCCGATAAAATTAGTATCCATAAGTGATACCGAATTTCCATTTGTTTTCCAGTAATTTTGTGCTGCCATTTCTGTCCATGCTGCTGAATTCCAATAAAACAAACTGTTTGTTTCTGTATCAAACACCAGCATTCCCTTTTCCGAAGCAGTGAGGTTTTGCCCCAGGGATGTTCGCTCGGCTGTGGTCATCCTGGGGATCAGCATCCCTTTGTCGTTTGACTTTACATCCAGCATGGCATGTGCATTAGCCTGACTGCCATCGGCATTAATAGCTACCTGTGCACGAAGGGTAAATGTTACCAGTAATAACGATAACATCACAATAGTGGCTGAGTTTTTCATAATAATGGTTTTTAAAGATTTCATTTTATAATTGTTGTCTGTTTAGAAGTTTGGGCCATTAATCCATAAGGGTTTGTAATTGTAACCGAAGCTAATAAAAAGATAAAGTAAATTTTTTTCATACTAATAGGATTATCAAAAACAGGTAATTAAATAATCAGATATTTTATAACCATTTCACCATCAAAATGGACTTTCAGAATTACCGTTCCCGAATATGCTTCGAGAAAGAACTTTTTAAAATTACAATTGGCAAAGTGTTCAGAAAGAATAACGACTTTAGATTCGTCGAGAATGATAATATCTCCCTGCTTGATAACTCTGTCAAAATTAAGATATACAGTTTGGTTGATACTCGATACTAATAGCATAACTGAAGCACATTTGTACTCTGCAAATAAACCGTATACTCAAATCAAATCCTAATATAACAGGTCATCAAAAGGGCATCATTGATATATTTACTTCTCAAACGTATTTTGATAGTTGTACTGATAATTACTAAATTAGTAATATAAATACAAGAATAACAGGAATGTATATAATTACCGATGACCCGTTAGTTTCATTAAGATTTTGATGTTATAATTTATATTTACATTTATCCCTGAAAATTTGTCATCATATCTTAAATTATGTATAAAAAAATATATTGCTTATTCTATGTAGCTATTTTGTTGTTAACCATTGGCGTTAATAATCTTCATGGAAAAAGCAGGCCTGTTGAAGATGGCATGAGTCACAAGAGCACTTTTAAACCGGAAATAGATTCATTGTTGAGCAGGGCAAAAAAACAACAGGATGCAAATCCGGAGCGTGCTTTTAATAGCGCTGCTACAGCACTGAAACTGATACAGCAAAATGAGGCAGACGGGTTTTTGTCCTCTTTGGCATATTTTCAGATGGGGAAGGCTTGTTTTTTGATGGGACTGAATGATTCTTCATTGGTATATTTCAAAAAAATACTGGAATGCCCTATGATTAATAGTCATATCAAGGGTAACGTTTACAATTCAATGTGTTTAGCGTATCGTAAATCGGGAAAGTATTCTTTGGCACTTACCTATGCTGATTCGGCTTTGTTTGCTTTCCGCCAAATCAGCGATTCAGCCAATATTGCTTATGCGTTGGTTAATAAGGCTAAAGTGTATTATTTCCATGGTGAATCGGAAAAAGCGATGAATTTGTTGTTTGATGTTCTTAACCAATTTGAAGAGCGTAGTAATCCATTGATTCAAACGGAGGTGTTGGGTGAGATAGCAAATATATACATGGATTTGGGAAATATTGATAAAGCTAAAAGGTTTTATCTTAAATCAATTAAGAACTGTGACTCCTTTAACAATTTGTATGCTTATGCTGATGTATTAAATAATTATGGAACTTTACTATATGAAGAAAAAGATTACGATTCTGCTTTGATTTATTATTATATGGCCAGGAAGACATACGAGAAAGCCGGTCAGGAAGACGGCGTTGCTGTTGCCAGTCAAAATATCGGTATCACTTATGTTTTTCTGGGTCAGCCTAAAAAAGGAATTTTTTATTTAAAAAATGCCTTAAACACCTTCACATCCCTACAGCTTAAAAACGATATGGCCAGTGCGCTTGTCGATTTAGGAACGGCTTTCATGGAGGTTAAGCAATACGATTCGGCGGCGGTTTGTTTTCATAAAGTTTTAGATATTACCGCTGAAATTAAAAACACCTACTTTAAAAAGGAGGCGTTAAAGTTTTTATATAAACTGAAAAGACAAACAAACGACTATAAAAGTGCTTTTGAGTATTATCAACAATACGTCACCTTTAAAGACAGCATTGATAATTTGAGCATGCAACGTAATTTACAGGAACTGGAGATTAAATATAAAACAGCAGAACATGAAAAAGAGATTATGCATTTAAAAGATCAGGAGTTGATTGAAAAAGCTGATAATCGGTTTCTGGTGGGAATGATATCTTCCATCGTTTTATTATCTCTCCTTTTATTATTTGGATTATGGGTTAAACGCAAAAAAGATATCCAGCTGCATAAACAAAAACTACTGACTTCAGAAAAAGAAAAAAAATTAATGAAAGAAAAAATTACCCGTCAAAAGGCTATACGGGATCAGCTGGAAAACAAACTGGAGTTTAAAAATCGTCAATTGGCTTCGCATGCACTTCACATGATGCAGAAAAACACCTTACTACAAGAACTTACTTCCGGTATTGAAAGCAAAATGAATAACGCAGATTCAAAGGAGAAACAGAACCTGAATGAAATAAAGTATCATCTGCAAAAAGGGTTAAATGCCGAGAAAGACTGGGAACTTTTCAAGCTCTATTTTGAGCAGGTAAACGAACGTTTTTTTGATAAACTGAGGGAAATAAATCCATATCTTACAGAAAATGATTATAAACTATGTGCGTTGATGAAACTCAACATGAATATTAAGGAAATGGCGGCAGTACTTAATATTTCGCCCAATAGTTTAAAAAATGCGCGTTACCGGTTGAAGAAAAAAATTAATTTGAATGTTGATGACAAACTTAATATTTTTTTGAATGGTTTGTAATAAAAAGCCCACCCTCTTTACGAGAGCAGGCTTGCTAAGAACCAAATTTCCTACCTTCGGTTTGTTTTATCGTATAAAAATAATTACTGTTTTCCAGAAATCAGTTTTTCGATTTTATCAAGGCGTTGTTTTAGTGTTTCCATTTCCTGAAGTTTTTGTTGGAGTTCGGTAATGGTTTTTTGTTGTTGCTTTACTGCCTCAATAAGTAATGGGGTAAGTTTTGAGTAGTCTAACGACTTATATCCGTTTTCATCGGTTGAAACTATTTCGGGGAGGACGCTTTCAACTTCCTGTGCAATAACGCCCACTTGTCTGGATTTGTCTTTGCTGCTTTTCCAGTTGTAGTAATACCCGTTTATATTTTGCAATTTTGTTATCGGATTGTCAATTTTTGTAATGTTGGTTTTCCATCGCCTGTCGGAAAAAGTATTCCATGCATTGGCACGAGCCTGAGAACCGTCACCTGCCTCGCCAACCTGAAGCCTGTAGGACGGTGTTTGGGTTCCGATACCAACATTTCCGTTTTTGAGCCAGGTCATTCGTATCCCTTCATTATTGACAAAAGTGCGGGACCAAAGGAATAGTTTATCAACATTTCCATCGTACTGAAGTTCGTACCCGTAATTGCCCTGTTCAAAAAGTTTAAGGCTCGATTTATAGGAGTCAGGTGAAAGAATTCGTACATCTGCATTGGTAGAAGATTGTGAAACAACATCTAATAAGCTGCCTGGTGTTCCAGTGCCAATTCCAACCCTGACATAAGCAGTATCGGTTCCTCCCAGAACCAGTGAATTGCTTTGATTCACATAGGCTTCGGAGCCCAATGCTGTGGCATAATGTAAGTTAGATGATACAACATTTGCATCATAACCAACGGCTGTATTGTTATTTCCGGTTTCGTTAACACTGAGTGCGAAACATCCCACCGATGTGTTTTTTATACCTGAAAGATTTTGCTCGGAAGAAGAAAGTCCAACAGCAGCGTTATATGTCCCCGTAGTGTTGTTATACAAAGCATAACTACCATTAGCAGTATTATTTGATCCTGTGGTGTTATAATACAAGGAATTATAACCATTAGCTGAGTTTCTATATCCACTGGTATTTGAAAACATAGCATAGTATCCGTTAGCGGTGTTTTGATACCCTGTGGTGTTAGAGTACATAGCCTCATATCCGTTGACAGTGTTTTTATATCCTGTGGTGTTAGAGTACATAGCCTCATATCCGTTGGCAGTGTTTAGATTCCCTGTGGTGTTAGAGTATAAAGCCTTGAATCCAATGGCAGTGTTTCTATATCCTCTTGTATTGGAAAATAAAGTTTTGGAACCAATAGCTGTATTACCGGAACTTTCCCACCAAATGGTAGCACCGGTACCATTGTTAAACAAAGCTGAATCACCAATAGCGACTAAATTGGACTTAACAGTATTTTTATAAAGTGCAGAAGCACCCACGGCAACACTGGAATGTCCTGTTGTGTTGGAAAAAAGGGTATTAAAACCAAAAGCAGTACTTTTGTTGCCGGAGAGGTTTTCATGCAATGACCGATATCCCGTAGAGGTATTTTTACTACCCGTTGTGTTGGAATACCCTGATTCGTCACCAACAAAAACATTCATATTGGAAGTCAGGTCGTCGGAATTTCCTGCACCGTTACCCATGAAAACAGAACTACCGGTATTTTTTACATTAATTCTTCCTTCATCAAAAACAAA